>NZ_JBITDK010000016.1:0-20748 GCF_044454165.1 Streptomyces sp. NPDC051567
GGGGGGGGGGGGGGGGGGGGGGGGGGGGGGGGGGGGGGGGGGGGGGGGGGGGGGGGGGGGGGGGGGGGGGGGGGGGGGGGGGGGGGGGGGGGGGCGGGGGGGGGGGGGGGGGGGGGGGGGGGGGGGGGGGGGGGGGGGGGGGGGGGGGGGGGGGGGGGGGGGGGGGGGGGGGGTTGGGGGGGGGGGGGGGGGGGGGGGGGGGGGGGGGGGGGGGGGGCCGGTGCCGGGTCGGGGTGCGTGCCGGGACTCATGATTTATGGCGCCCTGGGCCGGGTGGAAAGGCGCGGGCTGGGTGCGCGCCAACAAATCACGTTTTACGTCCCGGCACGCACCCCGACCCGTCCCCGTCCCTGGCCGTCACGGGCCTGGGGCCCCGTCTCGGTTGCTGTTCCCCGTCTCCCCGTCTGATCGTTCCCGGCTGATGGCCCCCGTCCCCGTTCCGTCCCCGTTCCGTCACCGGTTGGTCGTCTGCCCGTTTCCGGCCGATGGTTCCCGTCTGTGGGTTGTTTCCGTTCTCGGTTCCGTCCCCCGTCTGTGGGGGCCTTCCCCGTTCATGCCCTCCATTTCCGGTTGGTCGTCTGCTGAATTCAGTCAGGTGGGTCAGGTGAGGGCAGGGGGGAGGGGGGTGGTGTGGAGGAGGGTGAGGCCGGAGACCGCGCGCGTGAGGCAGACGTAGAGGCGGCGCAGGCCCGTGCGTTCGTCCGGTTCGGCGGAGACGATGGCGGCGGGCTCGTCCAGGACCACGTAGTCGTACTCCAGGCCCTTGGCCAGGGAGGCCGGGACGAGTGTCAGGCGGGAGTCCGCCGTGGTCTCCTCGCCCGGTGACAGGTGGGGCAGGCCGGCGGCCAGGAGGGCCTCCGACAGGGCCGGAATGCGGGAGTCCGCCGCGATCAGGCCGGTCGAGCCCTCGTGTTCCAGCGCGGTGCGGCAGGCCGTGACCACGGAGGCCGTGAGGTCCGCCGTCTCCTCGACGCGCAGGGAGCCCGGGGTCTCGCGGACCGAGGAGACCGGGGTCAGGCCCGGGGAGATCGACGGCAGCAGGCGGGAGGCGTACGCGATCACCTCGCGCGGCACACGGAACCCGGCCGTCAGCTCCTCCAGTACCGCCTCCGGCTTGCCCAGGTGCGTCAGGGCCTCGTCCCAGCTGCGGGTGGCCCAGGCGGTGGTGCCCTGGGCGAGGTCGCCGAGGACGGTCGCCGAGCCCGTCGTGCAGCGCCGTCCCACCGCCCGGTACTGCATCGGGGAGAGGTCCTGGGCCTCGTCGAGGACGACATGGCCGAGCGAATGCGTCCGTTCCACCAGGTCGGC
Organism: Streptomyces sp. NPDC051567; assembly: GCF_044454165.1. Lineage (NCBI taxonomy): Bacteria > Bacillati > Actinomycetota > Actinomycetes > Kitasatosporales > Streptomycetaceae > Streptomyces > Streptomyces sp. NPDC051567. The sequence goes on from NZ_JBITDK010000016.1 coordinate 1,309, forward strand.
GGCCTCGTCGATCAGGACCAGGTCCGCCGCCGACCACTGCGCGGACTTCACGCTCCGGAAGGGCTTCGGCCACAGCAGCAGCTCCTGCTCGTGGTCCGAGAGGATTCCGTCCGCGTGGGCGGCGAGGAAAGCGGGGTCGCCGAGGAGCCGCAGGACCAGCTTCGCCGGTTCCACCAGCGGCCAGATCTGTTTCACGGCCGCCTTCACCGCCGCGCTGCGCGCCACCGCGTCCTGCACCCGGTCGTCCGGCGCCTCGCCCGCCTCCTCCATCCGGACGAGGACCGCGTGCGCGATCCGCTGCGGCAGCGCGTCGCGGGCGGCGCCGTAGCGGATGTCGCGGTCGCGCAGCTCCTGGGCCATCGCGGCGAGCTCGTACGGGGGCACGCGCCACCTGCGGGAGCCCCGGACCACCATCAGCGGCTCGGTGGGCTCGGTGAGGTGCGACCGGAGCGCGCGGCGCAGCACCTCGGCCATCCGGGCGTCGCCCTTGACCACGGCGGTTTCGGCCGGGTCCGTGCCGCGTACCTCCAGGCCGGCGCGGGCGACCAGGTCGTCGACGGTGGCCTGCCGGACCTCCAGCTCGCCCAGGGCCGGGAGGACCTGCTCGATGTAGTGGAGGAAGGAACGGTTCGGCCCGATGACGAGGGTGCCGGTGCGGGCGAGGCGGTCACGGTGGGCGTACAGCAGGTACGCGACCCGGTGCAGGCCGACCGCCGTCTTGCCGGTGCCGGGGCCTCCCTGGACGCAGACGGAACCGGAGAGGCCGGAGCGGACGATCTCGTCCTGCTCGGGCTGGATCGTCGCGACGATGTCCCGCATGGGGCCGACGCGCGGACGCTCGATCTCCCGCTGGAGGAGTTTGCTGACGGGGGAGGGACCGTACGTCTCCCCGGCGGGCCCGTCCGTTTCCCCGGTGGTGCCGGTGGGTGCGCCGGTGGCCGGGGTGCTGAGCTGTTCGTCCTCGTACGCGGTGAGTTCGCCGCCGGTGTAACCGAAGCGGCGGCGCAGCGAGACGTCCTGCGGGTCCTTCCTGGAGGCCCGGTAGAACGGCTGGGAGACGGGTGCGCGCCAGTCGATCACCATCGGGTCGCCGGCGGCGTCGTGGACGTGGCGGCGGCCGATGTAGAACTGCTCGCCCCCGGCGCCCTCGGCGAGTTCCGCGCCCGGGGCGTGCAGGTAGGTGAGGCGGCCGAAGAAGAGGGGGGTGTGGACGAGGTCGGCGAGGGCTTTGACGCGGTCGTCGATCTGGGCCCGCAGGACGATCGAGTTGACCCAGTTCGCGGTGACGTCGCGGATGTCGAGGGACTCGATGTCCTCGCGCATGGCCCGGAGCGCGGCGCGGGAGGCGGCGAGGTGGGCGCGTTCGCGGTCCAGGGGGTGGTGGTCGGGTTCGGGACGGGTTCCGGTCTCGGACTCGGGGGCGTGCGCGGGCACGGTACTGCCTCCTGGGGCTGCTGATTCGGATGGGACCCACGTGATCGGTACGGGACAGCCCTTACGCGGCAAGAGCGGAGATTCTAGCCACCGGGGGTGAGGGGTGCGAATGGTTTTGGGAGGCCATGGGCCCCTGGGGGTGGTTCCCCCCTACGGGTGTCATACCGGGGAGTGTCAGACCTGAGGCAGGGGTGGACGGGGTCGGCATGGGCCGGGAGTAGTACGGGGGAGGGCCCGGGATTCCGCCCCGAGGGCGATGTGCCGGGCGCCGCGAAAACGCACCATGGATACATGAGCACCGCAACTCTCACCTCGATCCAGGGCGGCCGCCCGAGCGGCGCCACCGCCTTCTCCGATTCCCGTTCCCGGCACCGTCTCGGCAGCGTGCTGCGCGCCGTGAAGGTCTTCGCGGCGACCGCCGTGAGCGTCGTGGTCCTGGGTGAGTACGCCGAGGACGTGGGCGTCATACGCCGCTGAACCGGGCAGCTCGCCGGGGTGGTGGCGCGGCGCGCGGCCGGGCCCCGGTCCGTGCGGCGCCGTGGCCGGAACCGGTGGTGCGGGGCGGCTGATCCACTAAGGTCACGCGCGTGAACCGGAGCCCCGACCCCAGCCGCTCGCCGTCGGCTCTCGTCGGCATGCTGGTCACGGGTTCGCTGCTCGTGCTCGGCCTGTTCTGTCTCGTCTCCCGTGTCCCGGTGGCCGAGGCCCTCGTTCTCGCCCTCGCCGCCGCCGAGTGGCGCCCGCCCGCCGCGTACCCGCCGTTCGCGGCGATCCTCTTCACCCCCGCCGCCTGGCTGCCCGCCTGGGTCCTCAAGGCCGTACTCGTCCTCGGCAACGCCTGGCTGCTCGCCCTGCTGGTCCTGCTGTCCTGCCGCCTCGCGGGGCTGCGGGCCCGGCCGGGGGCCGTCCTGGCCGTCACCGTCGCCGGGCTGTGGCTGGAGCCCCTGTTCCAGAATCCGCTGTCCGGCCAGATCAACCTGGCCCTCACCTGCCTGGTCCTGTGGGACCTCGGCAGGCAAGGTGCCGCGCTCGGCAAGGGCTTCGCCCTGGGCGTCGCCGCCGGGATCACCCTGACCCCGGCGGTCCTCGTCCCCTACCTGCTGCTGACCGGCCGGGTCCGGGCCGGGCTGACCGCGCTGGCCGGTCTCACGGGCACCGTGCTGCTGGGCCTGCTGGTCCTCCCGCAGGCGTCCGCCGAGTTCTGGGCCCGGCACCTGCCCGCCACCGGCCGGAGCCTGCTGCTGGACTGGCCGCACCTGTGGGTCTGGTGCCTCCCGCTGCTCACCGTGGCGCTGGCGGCCGTGGTGCGCGGACCGGCCCGCCGGTCCACCGGGGCCCCGGACGACCGGGTCCCCGCCCCGAGATCACCCTTCAGGAAGGAGACCACCCGCCGTGCCGGAACCCCGCAGGACCACGAGAGCCGGCCCGCCGGGCGTCACCGGGTACCGCGCCCCGACCGCTGAGCGGACCCGGCCGGGCGGAGGGGCCCGTTCCTCCCCGCCCGCTTCCCCCCGGTTCCCTCAGTCGCGCCGGCCGCCGTTCCCGGGGAGGTCAGTCGGTCGCCAGGAGTTCGTCGGCGTCCATGATCCGGTAGGCGTAGCCCTGCTCGGCGAGGAAGCGCTGGCGGTGCGCGGCGAAGTCCTGGTCGATGGTGTCGCGGGCCACGACCGAGTAGAACCGCGCCTCGTGGCCGTCCGCCTTCGGGCGCAGCACCCGGCCCAGCCGCTGGGCCTCCTCCTGCCGGGAGCCGAAGGTTCCGGAGACCTGGATGGCGACCGTCGCCTCCGGCAGGTCGATGGAGAAGTTCGCCACCTTCGACACGACCAGCACACTGATCTCGCCCTCGCGGAAGGCGTTGAAGAGCTTCTCGCGCTGCGCGTTGGAGGTCTCGCCCTTGATGACGGGGGCGTCCAGGTGCTCGCCGAGCTCGTCGAGCTGGTCGATGTACTGACCGATGACGAGGGTCTGCTCGCCCTGGTGCTTGCGCACGAGCGCCTCGGTGACCTTCCGCTTGGTCGCGGTCGTCGCACAGAAGCGGTACTTCTCCTCCGTCTCGGCCGTCGCGTACGCGAGCCGCTCCGACTCCGTCAGGTTGACCCGGACCTCCACGCAGTCGGCGGGCGCGATGTAGCCCTGCGCCTCGATCTCCTTCCACGGCGCGTCGAACCGCTTGGGCCCGATGAGCGAGAAGACGTCCGACTCGCGGCCGTCCTCGCGCACCAGCGTGGCGGTCAGACCGAGCCGGCGCCGCGCCTGGAGGTCGGCGGTGAACTTGAAGACGGGCGCGGGCAGCAGGTGCACCTCGTCGTAGAGGATCAGGCCCCAGTCCCGGGAGTCGAAGAGCTCCAGGTGCGGGTAGACGCCCTTCCGCTTGGTCGTCAGGACCTGGTACGTGGCGATGGTGACGGGCCGGATCTCCTTGCGGGTGCCGGAGTACTCGCCGATCTCCTCCTCCGTCAGCGAGGTCCGCTTGACCAGCTCGTGCTTCCACTGCCGGGCCGAGACGGTGTTGGTCACCAGGATCAGCGTGGTCGCCTTGGCCTTCGCCATGGCACCGGCGCCGACCAGCGTCTTCCCGGCGCCGCAGGGCAGCACGACCACCCCGGAGCCGCCGTGCCAGAACCCCTCGACGGCCTGCTGCTGGTAGGGCCGCAGCGCCCAGCCGTCCTCGACCAGGTCGATCTGGTGGGCCTCGCCGTCCACGTACCCGGCGAGGTCCTCGGCCGGCCAGCCCAGCTTGAGCAGGGTCTGCTTGATCTGCCCGCGCTCGGAGGGGTGCACGGCCACCGTGTCCGGGTCGAGCCGCGCCCCGACGAGCGGGATGATCCGCTTGGAGCGCAGGATCTCCTCCAGCACGGGCCGGTCGGTGCTGGTCAGGACCAGCCCGTGGACGGGGTGCTTGGAGAGGGTCAGGCGGCCGTAGCGCGCCATGGTCTCGGCGACGTCGACGAGCAGCGCGTGCGGGACGGGGTAGCGGGAGAACTCGACGAGCGCGTCCACGACCTGCTCGGCGTCGTGCCCGGCGGCCCGGGCGTTCCACAGCCCCAGCGGGGTGATCCGGTAGGTGTGGATGTGCTCGGGAGCCCGCTCCAGCTCGGCGAAGGGAGCGATGGCACGCCGCGCCGCCCCGGACAGCTCGTGGTCGACCTCAAGCAGAAGGGTTTTGTCACTCTGGACGATAAGCGGACCATTCACGCGAGGCGCCCCGTTTCACTCAGGTCAAACCTCCAGTGTGCCGTACGGCGGGGCACGGGGGAACCCGGCATGCGGGCGGACCCGGTACCCGTACGTGGCACCCGCGGTACGCCCCGGGCCGTGTCAGGCGTCGAGGTGGGGGAGCGGGGGCGCCGGGTACGGGGGCTGTGGGGGGAGCAGGGCGCGGGCCGCGTCCGGGTCGCCGGAGCGGAGCAGGGCGTGGATCTCCCGGGCCAGCGGGGTCACGTCGCGGACGGCGACCGTCCACGTGTCGGCGTACGCGCGGGAGGCGGGCCCGGACAGGCCCAGCTGGAGGGAGCGGTACGGGAGCGGGTTCAGGTGGAGGTCGCGTTCCGGGTCCCACTGCGCGCGGACCGGGGAGCGGGCGAGGTCGCGCCGCCAGCTCGCCCGGTCCGCGTGCACGTGCGGCGCGTAGTGCGACAGGCGGGCCCGGGCCAGTGCCGCGTCGAAGCCCTCGCGGGTGATCTCGACGGCCAGCACCGTCTCCTGGTCCGCCTTGGTGGCCCAGCCGCAGCGGTACATCATCCACAGGAACGACGGCTTGATCCATGTCATCCGCTCCCGCTTCCAGGCGGGCGGGAACCGGCCGTCGCGGGCGGCCGGCAGGCCCAGGTGCGGGCCGTACGCCTGGTAGACCGTGACCGTGTCGGCGGTGTGCGCCGCGCGGATGCCGCGCGGCGGGGTCCCGGTCGCGGGCGCCCCGGTCGCGGCGGCGGGGGCCGTGGGCGCTCCGGTCGTCGTGGTCACGTCGGGCGCGGGTGCTTCGGTCATGGAGGCAGGGTGCGGGGTCCCGGACCCGCGTGGCCAGCGGTTTTCGCCGCCCCACCCGCCTGCCGGGGCCGGGGCTTGGGCCGGTTGGTGCGGGGCTTGTGCCGGGGCGGCGGGTCAGACCAGTTCGCCGGTGCAGGACCCGTGGGTGGCGCAGACGTAGCAGGCGTACCGCATGCAGCCGGTGCACAGGCCGATGTTCTCCAGCCGGTAGCGGTCACCGCAGCTCTCGCAGAAGACCCGCTCACGCAGCATCGCCTCCCAGCCCTCGTCGCCGCCGATGGCTTCGTGCGAGGCGGTGACGTACTCCGCCTCCGTGGTGTCGGGGTCGATCCGGTGCCGGAGGTGCCAGGAGTGGACCGCGAAGAACGCCTTGCCGGTCACCAGGTGGCCGCGGTCGCGGCCGTCGCGGGTCCACGCCTCGGCGATCCGGCTGATCCGCTCCCCGAAGGGCACTGCGCAGTCGAGAACCACGTGGTCGCTCTTCACCGCCGCATGGTGCGGCCGGAGCCGCCCCCGGGGGAAGACTCCGGCACCGGCCCGCCGAGCCCCGCCGCCCCCCTCACCCCACCCGACCCGTCAGACCTGGTCGTCCGCCAGTTCCGCCACGCCCGTGATCCGGTGCAGGGCGTACGTCCGGACCTCGTCCGCCGTGTGGTCGTAGCCGGTGACGAAGCCGCCCTCCACCCGGACCGGGTCGATGACCCGCTGACTCGCCGAGCCCTCCGCGTTCACGTAACCGATCCACACCGCCGAGCCCGTCAGCGCCGCCGCCTGCACGGTCGCCAGGGTCTCCGCCGCGCTCGTCCGCGGGAGCCCGCCCGGGACCGGGGCGCCCGCGGCCGGGCCCGCGGGCGGTTTGCGGACGACCGTCGAGGCCAGGTCGCCCGCGCGGATGGCCCGTACGGCCGCGCCCAGCAGCGGCGCCCCCGGTACCGGCGGGCCGTCCGGGACGGGTGCGGGCGCCGGGCGGGCCGGGGTGCGGTGGGCGGTGTCCCGGGACACCAGCACGTCGCCGGTCCGGGACTCCGCGGCCGGGGCGTACCCCATCGCCCGCAACCCGTCGAGCAGGGCGGCGGGTTCGGCCTGCGAGGCCAGCACGGTCGACGCGAGGCGGCGCAGGCCCAGCCCGGCCGAGCGCTTGTCGGCCAGGATCTCGTTCAGCATGCCGTCGTCGTCGCAGCGCACGTACGAGGAGGCCACGCCGACCCGCAACTGCCCGTGCCGCCGGGCGACGTCGTCGATCAGGTACGCCAGCGGCTGCGGGACCGGGGTCCGGCTGTGCTCGGCGAGGAAGGCGTGCAGGTCGGTGGCGGTGTGCCCGGCGTCCAGGGCGCGGCGTACGGAGCCGGGCGTGAAGCGGTACACCGTCGCCCCGCCCTTGGACTCCACCTCCGCGAGCACCGCCAGGGTGTCGCCGAGCGGGCGGCGCAGCGGTCCGGGGGCCACGGCCGTCAGGTCGGCCTGGAGCAGGACGTGGTCCACCGGCTCGGGGAGCAGCGGGGCCAGCGGCGGCGCCGGGTCGCGGTGTTCCAGCAGGGCGCGGCCGTGCGCCGAGAGCGCGCCCCGGCCGGTGACGCCGAGGAGCTCCGCCTCGGTCAGCGTCCAGTGCGCGAGCCGGGCCCGCAGGTCGCTCGTCCCGCGCACCGGGCGTTCCCAGGCGAGCCGGGCCAGCAGCGCGGCCGGGTCGGCGGAGCCGCCCTCGGGCAGGGCGGCGAGGAGTTCGAGGACGCGCCGGCGCACCTCGGGGGCGGCGGAGCGGTCGAGTCCGGGGCCCAGCGCGGCGAGGGTGCGGCCCTTGCCGTCCTGGTCGCCGACGAGACCGGCCGTGCGGGTGGCGGGCAGCCAGGCCACGGCCAGCACCGCCCACCGCTCGGCGGGCGCCAGGGCGGTCCAGGTGTCGAAGGCGGGCGTGGGCGCGTACCGCTCGTCCGTCTCCCCGTCACTGGCCAGCAGTCCGGCGGTGTAGGCGAGTTCGGTCCAGAACGCCGTCGCCGGCTCGGTGGTGTCCACGGTGGCCGCGGCCCGCTTCAGGTCCCGTACGGAGAGCCCGCCCGCCCGCAGCACCACCGGGCCGGTGTGCTCCCAGGACTTCACCAGCTCCTCGACGGTGGACAGCGCGGCCAGTGCCTGACCGGCGGCGTTCGCGTCCACAAGCTGTGGACGGTGTTCGCGGTGCGTGCCGACCGGCGGGGGCAGCGGCGCGGTGTCCCGGTGCGCGAGGCCGCCGCGCAGGTGCAGCGCCACCTCGCGGGGCAGGACGACGGTCCGTGCCGAGGTGGGCAGCAGCAGCCCCCGGTCGCGCAGCCAGCGCACGGGCGGGGCCGGATGCGGGGTCACCTCCCCGTACGGCGGCCCCCACACGAGCCGCCCCAGCACCTGGTGGGCCTCGGCCGGGGCCTGGTCCAGCAGGGCAGACATCCGCTCCGGGTCGGTGAAGAGCCCGGTCAGCGCGGTCACGGCGGAGACGGGGTCATGGGTGGCGGGCAGCCCGGCGGTGGCGACGATCTCCTGGACGCGGGTCGGCGACATCCCGGCCGTGGCCTCCGCGACGGTGGGCCCGAGCCCGGTCGGGGAGGGCCGTCCGGGCGAGGGCGCGAGCAGTTCGCGGGCGGTGCGGACCAGCCGCAGCCGGTCCTCGTCGCCCCACACCAGGGCCTGGTCCCGCAGGACGCCCAGGGTGCGGGGGAGCGCGGCGCGGGCGGGGCTCTCGCCGGCGTTCGCGCCGTGGTGGCCGGTCAGCAGCGCCTCCAGCACCGGGTACGGACACGGTTCCGGGGCGACCGCCAGGGCCTCCGCGGTCTGGAGCGCGAACCGGTCGAGGTGGTCCAGGGCCCGGATCACCGAGGCGCGGGTACCGGCCCGGGTGGCGAGCTGGGTCATGTCACCGGGCACCGGCACGAGCAGGTCGGGGCGGGCACGCAGCAGCGCGGCGAGCGCGGTGTCGTCCCGGGTGCGCAGCGCCTCGGCGAGCGACCGCGGAGCCGCCGCCCCACCGGAGCCACCGGAACTCGCGCCGGAGCCACCGGAACCGGAGCCTCCCGTACCCGCGCTCGTACCCGCGCTCGTACCCGGGCCGTCGGAGCCGCTCGTACCCGGGCCGCCCGTACCGGCGGCTCCCGTGCCTGCGGGGCCGTCCGGCCCGGCGTCCGCCGGGGGTCCCGCGGAGCCTTCCGCAGCAGTGCTTGCCTCGGGCACAGTCGCCTCCTGGTCGCGTCGGCCGGTAGTCGGCCGGTCCCCATCCGGTCAACGGTATCCGCTGCGTCCACGGCGGCTCCACGGGCGCACGCGCTACCTTTCCGGCAGGCGGTATGGGAGGAGCCGGGGCATGGGGATCGAAAGCGACCATCTTGTCTACGAATATCTGAGCCGGGTCGGCGACTTGGCGCACCGACGACAGCTCGCCTCGGCCGACCGGATGCGGCTGGTGGCGGGGTTGCGGGACGAGATCGACCGTCGGCGCGCCAAGTACGAACCGGAGACCCCGGCGGCCGTCCGCCGCATCCTGGAACGGATCGGCACGCCGGAGGAGGTCCTGGACACCCTCGGCAGCCTGTCGGCCCCGGACCGGCCCCCGGGACCCGCGCCGGGTGCCGCACCGGGCTCCGGTTCCGGTTCCGTGGCGCAGGCTCCGCCGCCCGGCCCGGTGCCGTCCGTGCCGCCGGTGCCGGTCGTGCCCGTGCAGCGCGGCACCGGTCTGCTGCGCCGCAAACCCGTCGTGCCTCCGCCCCGCCCGGCGGACACCGCGCCCGCGCCCCCGCACCTGGCCGGGCTCGACGAACTCGGGCCCGGGGACGGCGCCGAGCCCGACTGGTGGCGCGTCGCCCCGGGCGCGTACGGCTCCGGCCCGCAGGTCGAGGGCTTCGCGGGCGGCATCGAGATCCCCGACCTCTTCAAGAAGGGCCCGGAGGACGAGGACGAGGACGAGCCGGGTCCGAAGTCCCCGCCCGGCCGCCCGGCGCGGGCGAAGGCGCTCGTACGGGGGGTGCGCGAACGGCTGCGCGCCAAGCCGGCCGCGGCGCCGCCCGGAGCGGAGAAGGCGGAGAAGGAGGGGAAGCAGGAGGCCCCGGCCGCCCGGCCCCGGCCGAACGTCTTCCTGCTGCTGGCCGCGGCCGTCCTCGTCGCGGGCGTGGCCACCGGCTCCTGGCTGCTCCTGGTCGTCGGCTGGCTCCTGCCCTACGGCTCCCGCGTGCTCGGCCCCGTCGAGCGCAAGTGGACCGTCCTCGGCCCGCCCGGCGCCGTCCTCGCGGGCGCGGCGCTCTGGCTCTGGGGCCGGATGGACGGCCGCTGGGGCGAGGCCCTGACCAGCGACCAGCTGGGCGCCGCCCTCCAGGGCATGGGGCCGTGGCTGGCCCGCACGGCGGGCGTCGCCTCCGCGCTGTACCTGGTCTGGCGGGCCCGCAGGCGCTGACACCCGGCCTCGCCGCCCGCCGCGCCCGGCCTCGCCGCCCGCCGCGCCCGGCCTCGCCGCCCGGGGCACCCGTACGCCGGGGTCGGTACCTGCGGTCCCGGCCCCGCCGCCCGGGGGCCGGACCGGTGCCCCGGCACGCCCTCGGCACAATGGCGGCCATGAGCTCCGAGACCCCCGCCCCGCCCGCCGCCCCGTCCACCGCGCCCGCCGCGCACCCGCTGACCGTCGGCTTCGACCTCGACATGACCCTCATCGACTCGCGCCCGGGCATCAGGGCCGTCTACCGGGCCCTGTCGGCCGAGACGGGAACCTTCATCGACGCCGACGCGGCCGTCTCACGGCTCGGCCCGCCGCTGGCCGAGGAACTCGCGCTCTGGTTCCCGCCGTCCGAGATCGCGGCCATGGCCGACCGGTTCCGGGCGATCTACCCGGCGTACGCCATCGCGCCGACCCCCGCGCTGCCGGGCGCGCGCGAAGCCGTCGAGGCCGTGCGGGCGCTCGGCGGCCGGGCGATCGTCGTCACCGCCAAGTACGAGCCCAACGCCCGGCTCCACCTGGAACACCTCGGCATCGTTCCGGACGCGGTCGTCGGCGGCCTCTGGGCGGAGGGCAAGGCGCGGGCGCTGCGGGAGTACGGCGCGCGGATCTACGTCGGCGACCACGTGGGCGACGTACGCGGGGCCCGTGCGGCGGGCGCGCTGTCGGTGACGGTGCCCACCGGCCCGTGCCCCGGGGCGGAGCTGCGGGCGGCGGGCGCGGACGTGGTGCTGGCGGACCTGACCGCGCTGCCGCAGTGGCTCGCCGCGCACACCGGACACAGCGCGCACACCGGGCGCCAGGAGGAGCAGGCGGAGCCGGAGGTCTGACGGGTCACGGCACCGGCGGCCGGGGGAGCGCACGGCGGAGCCCGGCCCCGGTCCGGGGCCGCCCGGCACGCGCCGGGCGGGGCTCCCGGCGGGGCTCCGGGCCGCCCGTCAGGTGGCCCGGGGGGCCGCCGGGGCCGCCGCCTGGGAGGCGCGGGCCGCCCGGCGCTGCGCGGCGGCCGAGCGCAGCACGCCCGCCGCCGAGATGGCGAAGCCGACGCCCATGAGCATGCACAGCGCCCAGGCGTAGGACGGGAACGGCTCGGTGCCCAGGAACAGCGGGGCCATCGTCGCCAGGGTCGCCACGGCGCCGAGGATGAAGACGACACCACCGGCCTTGACCAGTGCGTCGCCGGGCCGCGCTTCGTCGGGATGAGGAGTAACAGTCACGCCACCAGGGTAGTTCCCTGGCCGAAGCGGACGACAGCGAAGGACCGGGTAACGACTTGTCACCGGCCCCTGGACCACTAGCCTTGAACCGGCGGGTAGCGACAGGACCCGCCGCGCTGCTCTCCGGAGCCGTCCCACGGCCCCCCGGACCCGACGAACACAAGGACAGAGGACGGACGTGCCTACCGGCAAGGTCAAGTGGTTCAACAGTGAGAAGGGCTTCGGCTTCCTCTCCCGTGACGACGGCGGCGACGTCTTCGTCCACTCGTCGGTACTTCCCGACGGTGTGGACGCGCTCAAGCCCGGTCAGCGCGTCGAGTTCGGCGTCGTCGCCGGACAACGCGGTGACCAGGCACTTTCGGTGACGGTACTGGACCCTACGCCTTCCGTCGCGGCAGCCCAGCGGCGCAAGCCCGACGAACTCGCGTCGATCGTGCAGGACCTGACCACGCTGCTGGAGAACGTCACCCAGCAGCTGGAGCGGGGCCGCTACCCCGACAAGGCGCACGGCGGGAAGATCGCCGGAATGCTCCGCGCGGTGGCCGACCAGCTCGACGTCTGATCCCTCTGATCCTCCCGCGGCCCCTCCCGCGGACCCCTTCCGCGACCCATCCCCACGACAGTGCCCCGCCGCTCACCGGAGCCGGCGGGGCACCGTCGTAGGGGCCGTACGGGTACGGTCGCCCGCGCCCCGGGCCCGGCCCCCGCGGGGGGGCCTCATGGGTGCGTACGGGTACGTACGGGCACTACGGGAATCACGGCAACCCCTAGGGAAACCCTTACGGGAAGTCCAGCGCGCCCGCCGGGACGGGCGGGACCAGGCCCTCGGCCGCCGCCCGCGTCAGCAGCCCGCGCACCGCCGCGTACCCGGACTCGCCGAGACCGGCGGTGAACTCGTTCACGTAGAGCCCGATGTGCTGGTCGGCGACGGCCGGGTCCAGCTCCTGGGCGTGGGCGCGGACGTACGGCCGGGACGCCTCCGGGTCCGCCCAGGCCATCCGCACCGACGTGCGGGCCGCCTCGGCCAGGGCCCGCAGCCGCTCGGGGCCCAGCGAGCGCCGCGCGATGATCGCGCCGAGCGGGATCGGCAGCCCGGTCGTGGACTCCCAGTGCTCGCCCATGTCCGCCAGGCGGTGCAGTCCGTAGCCCTGGTAGGTGAAGCGGGCCTCGTGGATGACCAGTCCGGCGTCCACCCGGCCGTCACGGACCGCCGGCATGATCTCGTGGAACGGCAGCACGACCACCTCGCCGACCCCGGCGGGCAGGACGTCCGCCGCCCACAGCCGGAACAGCAGGTAGGCGGTGGAGCGCTCGCTCGGCACGGCGACGGTCTTCCCCGCCAGCTCCAGGCCGGGTTCCCGGGCCAGCACCAGCGGCCCGCAGCCGCGCCCCAGCGCGCCGCCGCAGGGCAGCAGCGCGTACTCCTCCAGCACCCAGGGCAGGACCGCGTACGACACCTTCAGCACGTCCAGCTCACCGCGTTCGGCCATGCCGTTGGTGACGTCGATGTCGGCGAAGGTGACGTCGAGGGCGGGCGCGCCGGGGACGCGGCCGTGCGCCCAGGCGTCGAAGACGAAGGTGTCGTTGGGGCACGGCGAGTAGGCGATCCGCAGCGGGTCGCGAAGGTCACCGGTGCTCATGGGGGTCTCCCTGCTGCGCGAGCGCGAGTACGGGTCCCAGCGCGCGGAAGCCTTCGGTCAGGGCGGCCAGGGCCTCCCCGATCCGCCAGGCGTCGCGGTCGCGCGGGCCCACGGCGTTGGACACGGCGCGGATCTCCAGTACGGGCAGCCCGTGCGCGGCGGCGGCCTCGGCGACCCCGAACCCCTCCATCGCCTCGGCCCCGGCCAGCGGGTGCCGGGCGGTCAGCTCGGCGGCGCGGGCGGCGGTGCCGGTGACGGTGGAGACGGTGAGCACGGGCGCGAGCAGGGCCCCGGTCGCCTCGGCGGCGCGGGCGGCCAGCTCGGCGGGCGGCAGGTGCACGCTGTGCCCGAAGCCGAGGGCCCGGACGTCCACGAACCCGTCGGGGGTCTCGGCGCCCAGGTCGGCGGCGACGATCGCGTCGGCGACCACGAGCGAGCCGGGCGGTGCGGCGGGAGCGAACCCGCCGCCGATCCCGGCGCTGACCACGAGCCCGTAGTCGGCGAGGGTCAGGGCGGTGGCGGTGGCGGCGGCTGCCGCCGCGGGGCCGACGCCACCGGCGAGGACGTCGAAGGCGATGCCCGGGAGGTCCCGGCGCACGACGCGGTACCCGCTCCCGGACTCCGTCCGGGAGGACCCGGTGAGCAGGGTGCGCGGCTCGGGGCCGGGGGTGTCCGGATGGGGGGTCAGGCCGGTGGTGACGGAGTCGGCCTCCGCCGCCACCGCGGTCACGACGAGCACGCGCACCGGGGGCGTCCGGTTACTTGAGCTTGAGGTTGAAGGTCCAGACGGCGAGCGGCTTGCCGTCCTTGCCGAGCTCCACGAAGGCCAGCTTCTTCGAGTCCGGGACCTGGCCCTCGCCGCCGGTCGCGAAGACGTCGGCGCCCGCGAAGCTGCGGTAGGTGTTGGAGGAGGGCTCGGTGATGGGCTGGCCGTCCAGGACCGCCTGCCACTGCTTGCCGTCCTCGACGACCTCGGGCTCGACCCCGAGGCGCAGGGTGTCGCCGCGACCGTACTCGATGGTCTTGGCGTCCTTCAGATGGGTGAGGCACTCCTGGACCTTGTCCAGGGAGAGTTCCTTGGCGTCGCGGCAGGCGGCTTCGGCGGACACCGAGGAGGTGCCGATCGTCACGGTCGCCAGCGGCGTCGGCTTCTCGCAGGCGGACAGGAGGAGGAAGCCGGCGGACACGGCTCCGAGGGCCGCGACACTGCGGCGGGCCCTACCCGGGGAAAGCGTTGCGGTCATGAGCCGAAGGCTATCGGGCCGCCCGGCCCCGCCGCCGCACGGGGGTCCCGCCGACCCGCGGCGCGCCGCGCCCCCCGGGCTCCGCCCGGGCCTTGACGGGTACCCGGGCCCGGGTGCGCCCCCGTACCTCTGATGCGGGGGCGCACCCCGCACCCAGAACCCCGGGCTCCGCCCGGACCTGTACCTCCGGCTTCGCCCGGGGCGGGACGGGGACTTCGTCCCGCTCCGGGCTTCGCCCACAACCCACCCCCAGGCTCTGCCCGAGCCTTGACCGGCACCCGGCCCGGGCCCAGGACCCCGGGCTCCGCCCGGACCCGGGCAGGCGAAGCCGGACCCGGGCAGGCCCGTATCCCCGGCGGCAGCCGGGGAGGCCGGACCCCGCGCCCGGGCCGTCCCGACCCGGGCGCCGGGGTCCGCACCTTGACGCGGGGCTCCGCCCCGGTCCCACCCCCCGGTCCCACCCCCCGGTCCCACCCCCCGGGCTCCGCCCCGGTCCCGCACCCGGACCCCGCACCCGCGCCCCAGGCTCCGCCCGGGGTGGGACGAGGGCGCGCCCGCCCCGGGACCCGCACCGCCCCGGGGACTTCGTCCCACCCCGGCCCCGGGCCGCGCCCGGTTCCGCACCTGCGCGCGTACGCGTCGTTTCACGTGAAACGGCGCCCGGGGTTTCACGTGAAACGGCGCCCGGACCGGCCCCCGCACCCCGGTACCCCGCCAGGTGGCCCCGGGCGTTACGCGACTCTGGGGCGGGAGGTGCCCGGGTGGTGGTGGGGGGTGGAGTGGAGGCCGCGGAGGGCGGTGGCCGTGCCCAGGGCGGCCGTCGTCGCGGCGACGGCCATGCCCAGCACGCCGTTGAGCGGCAGGGCGATGCCGATCGCGCCGCCCAGCACCCAGGCCATCTGGAGCAGCGTCTCCGAGCGGGCGAAGGCCGAGTTCCGCACGGACTCCGGCACGTCCCGCTGGATCATCGCGTCCAGCGACAGCTTCGCCAGGGCCTGGCTGAACCCCGCCGTCGCGCCCAGCACCACCGTGAACAGCCCGCTGAAGAAGACCGCCGCGACCACCGCGACCCCGAGCGTCAGGGCGAGCACCGCCGCGACGATGGCCTCCGGCGCGCGGGCCCGCAGCCACGCGCCCACCGCCGTCCCGCACGCGTTGCCGAGCCCCGCCGCGATCCCGACGACGCTTAGCGACACCGCCGCGCTCTGCCCCGACAGCGGATGCTCGCGCAGCAGGAACGCCAGGAAGAAGATCAGGAACCCGGAGAGCCCGCGCATCGCGGCATTGGCCAGCAGCCCGCACAGCACCGACGGCCCCACCGTGCGCAGCCCCGGCCGAGGGGACCGCGCCTTGCGCGCCGACGCACGGGAAGAGGCAGAAGCGTCACGGGAAGAGGCGCGCGAAGTGACCCGGGAAGAGACCCGCGCCGGGACGCGTGGTGCGAGGCGCGGGGTGTCGCGCGTCGAGAGCCGGGCCCGGCGCTCGCCCTTGGCCTCGTCCACCTTGTGCGGGAGCGTGAACGCCGCGAAGGTGCCCCAGACGAAGATCGCGCAGGCCCCGTACAGCGGCCACGGCGGCCCGATCGCGTGCAGCGCGACCGCCACCGGCGCCGCCGCGCCCGTGGCCAGCAGCCCGGCCAGCGTGACCCGCGAGTTGGCTCTGACCAGCAAAAACCCCGGCGGGAGCAGCCTCGGCACCACCGCGCTGCGCACCACCCCGTACGTCTTGGAGGCGACGAGCACGCCCAGCGCCGCCGGGTACAGCTCCAGCCCGCCCGTCGCCACGGCGCCCGACATCGTCAGCGCCAGCAGCGCCCGCGCCAGCATCGCGCTCGCCATCGCGGCCCGCCGCCCGTGCGGCAGCCGGTCCAGCAGCGGGCCGATCACCGGGGCCAGCAGGGTGAAAGGCGCCATGGTGATCAGCAGGTACAGGGCGACCCGGCCGCGCGCCTCGTCCGTGGGAACGGAGAAGAACACCGTCGAGGCCAGCGCCACGGTGATCATCACATCGCCGGCGCCGTTGATGGCGTGCAGCTCGATCAGTTTGCCGAGCCCCGACTCGCCGGCCCCGTTCGCGTGCGTGGCCCGCCGGATGCCCCGCGCCGCACCGGCCACGGGCCGCCGTACGGCACGGCCGACGGCCCGGCCGGCCCGTCTGACCGGTCCCGGGCCGACGGCGGACGACCGTACGGGTGCCACCCGGCCATACTGCCCCACCGGACTGCCCCACCGGGCCCTCCCGGACCCCTCCCGGCGCGTCCCGGACCCCCTTCACAGCCCTTCGCAGCCCCTCACCGGCCCTCGCGAGCCGCCTGACCGGCGGCGGGCTTGTCGGCGAATCGGACCTCGCATGTGGGCCCAGGGCTTCGGAGGAGGTAGCGTGCGTAGCGCGCCACCGGCGGTTGCTCTTGGCCGCGCGCCTCTTCGCGATCCCGCAGAATGGATCGCAGGTAGGTGCGCCCGAGGCCGATCGGGTGCGGACGTCGACGCGGCCCTCTGGTCCGCTCCGCCCGCGCCACGTACGGACAGGACCGACGGGTCGTTGTGGACGACAGTACGGACGGCGCACTCGTGAGACGGCGTAGGAGAGAACGAGACCAGTGAGTGCTGCGACGACGCGAAGCCGTACCCCGCGTACCCCCGACCGCCTCTGCGCCGAGGCGGTAGACCTCGCCCGCACGGCGGCCGAGGAGGCCGCCTTCCCCGGTGTGGTGGGCGCGCACGTCTCCGTCGTGGCGGAGGGCGACCGGGTCGTCACGCACTTCTTCGAGTGCAAGGAGCCGGGCTACCGGGGCTGGCGCTGGGCCGTCACGGTGACCCGCGCCTCCCGCGCGAAGAACGTCACCCTCGACGAAACGGTGCTGCTGCCCGGCGAGGACGCCCTGCTGGCCCCCGAATGGGTGCCGTGGAGCGAGCGGCTGCGCCCCGGCGACATGGGCCCCGGCGACCTGCTCCCCACCGACGCCGAGGACCTGCGGCTGGAGCCCGGCTGGTCCGGCGAGGACGCCCCGCCGCCGAACTCGGTGGTCTCCGCCGAGATGGCCGAGCTGGCCGAGGCCGAGGACGCCGAGGTCACCGACCTGACCGTGGCCCCGGTGGTCCCCGTACGCGGCTCCATCGCCTCCGTCGCCGAGGAACTCGGCATGCGGCGCGCCCGCGTCCTGTCCCGCTACGGGCTGCACAGCGCGGCCGACCGCTGGGACGAGTCGTTCGGCGCGAAGACCCCGATGGCGCAGGCCGCGCCCGCCTCCTGCGTCTCCTGCGGTTTCCTCGTCGCCATCGGCGGCTCGCTGGGCCAGGCGTTCGGCGTCTGCGCCAACGAGTTCGGCCCGGCGGACGGCCGTCTGGTCTCGCTCTCGTACGGCTGCGGAGGCCACTCCGAGGCCGCCGTCATGCCGAAGCCGCTCCGCCCGGCGCCGCCGGTGCTCGACTCGATGGCCTCGGACGTCTTCCCGCTCCGCCCGGCCGCCGAGACCGTCCCCGGCGCGGACGAGGACACGGACCTCCTGGCCGCCGACCTCGGCCACTCCTGACCGGCGGCCCCGGGCCCCTTGCGGGCCCGGCCGCCCGTCAGCCCGCGCACGCCCGCAGCCGCGTACGCCCGTCAGTCGTCTGCTGTCAGCCGTCGGAGCGGCGGCGGCGCCGGACCAGTCGCCGGCCCGCGAGGACCAGGACCGTTCCGACCGCCAGGACGAGGGCGCCCTTCGCGAAGGAACCGTCCTCCGCTCCCGTCCCGGCCGCCGCACCGGCCGCAGGCGGCGAGGCGGGCCCCGCCGAGGTCCCGGCGGAGGGCGCCGGAGCCGCCCCGGGCGCGGCGGACGCCGGGGCCACCGGGACCGCGACGACCCGGCTGTTCGCGCCCTCCGAGCCGAACATCAGCGCCGAGCCGTCCGCCGTGTACGTCACCGACTCCGCCTGCCCCTGCCACGGCGCGCCCAGCGATTCGCCCTCGCCCTGCGGACGCCCGTCCTTCCACGGATAGGTCCGCGCGAAGAAGTACCCGCGCAGCGTGAGCCGCCCGCCGTCCGGCGAGAACGCCCCGTCCGTCACCCACGGCACGTCCGCGACCCGCCGGAACACGTTCGTCCCGCCCGTGGAGAGTTGCGCCGGGCCCTCGTACAGCCCGCCCTTGTCCTCGCTCTTGCTCGCGATGTAGACGCGGCCCGTCACCGGGTGCACCATCAGCGCCTCCGCGTTGCGCGCCCCGCCCTCGTACCGGACGGTGAACTGCGTCGCCTTGACCGTGACGTCGCGCAGCTCCTTCGGCTCCGGGAAGCGGTAGATCCACACGTGGTCCCAGGTGCCGTTCTTGTTGTCGCCGATGTCCCCGACGTACAGCTGTCCGTCCGGCCCCAGCGAGATCGCCTCGACGTCACGCGGCTGCCCGGTGCCGGTCAGCGTCACCCGGGCCACGGTCCTGCCGGTCGCGGAGTCCACCGCGTAGACGTACGGGCCGTCGTCGCTGTCGTTGTGCGTCCAGTACACGCCGGGGTGGGCCCGGCTGGCCGCCAGCCCGCTCGACTCCTTGATCCGTGGATCGGCGAGCGTGAACGAGGCCGCCCCCGCCCCCGGCGTTTCGGCCGCCAGGGCCGTACCCGGCAGCAGGGCGAGAACGAGTACGGCGGTCACCGGCATCAGACGCATCCCCCCACCCTGCCAGCCCCCGGGTGCCGGTCGCGGGCGCGGGGGTGCGCGTACGTCGTTCCGTGCGGCGGGAGCCGGGGGTCAGAAGTTCTCCTGGAGCTGGTACTCGGGCTCCCGGGACCGGCCGGAGCGTTCCGTGTGGACCAGGAGGCAGAACACCTTGGCCTCGCTGTGGAAGGTGGCGCCGAAGCCGGGGTGCTGGACGTGGTCCCCGTACGAGGCGGCTGCCTGGATCTCGTCGTTGCCCGAGTTGGTCAGGGCGGTGGCCAGGTACGCGCAGACCTGGGCGGGTGTGGTGGCCTTCTCCTGGTCGTACAGCTCTGGCCAGGGGATCTGTACGGGGACTTCCCCGGTGACGGGTGTGTCCGTGTCCTCGTGCTTGACGCCCGGCGGGAGGGCTCCGGTGATCCCGACCCAGACCCGGGAGCCGGACGTGAAGGTGACGGCGAGTCCGATGCGGCGCCCGTCCCACGTCTCGACACCGGCGACTTCGGGTGCGGCGGCGAGGGCGGTGGCGGCGAATTCGTGGAAGCGCTCCGGGCGCATGTGCGGCCTTCTCCGGGGGTCGGCATGGGCAAGCGGCCGGCCTGTGCGCGCACAGACCGACCGTGTGGGGCGGACGCCGCGTGGCGTCAGGGCTGAGCGATGTGGTGGACGAAGGCGGTCCACCGGGAGCCGCTGAACGTGAGGACGGGGCTGTCGGTGAGCTTGCTGTCGCGGAGACGGATACCAGTGCTGGTGTCGTCGGCCACCTCGACGCAGTCGTCGCGGACACCGCTGTAGGTGCTCTTGTGCCAGGCCAGGGCGTCGGTCATGGGTGATCCTTTGCGA
>NZ_JBITDK010000016.1:20843-142525 GCF_044454165.1 Streptomyces sp. NPDC051567
TGCGATGGCTCGTAGGGAGAGGGTCAGCCGTCTGCGCGGGCCATGCCGACGAAGTCGGTCCAGGCGGTGGGGGAGAGGGCGAGGACGGGGCTGTCGGTCAGCTTGCTGTCGCGGACGCGGATGCCGGTCCGGGTGTCGTTGGCCACCTCGATGCACGCATCGTTGGTGTTGCCGCTGTAGGTGCTCTTGTGCCAGGCCAGGGCGTCGGTCATGGGTGATCCTTTGCGATGGCTCGTAGGGAGAGGGTCAGCCGTCTGCGCGGGCCATGCCGACGAAGTCGGTCCAGGCGGTGGGGGAGAGGGCGAGGACGGGGCTGTCGGTGAGCTTGCTGTCGCGGACGGGGATGGTGCCGGTGGTCGTCGCGGAGGTGGGGGACCACTCGACGCAGTTGTCGCGGTCACCGCTGTAGCTGGACTTGACCCACTGGTGAGAAGAAGAAGCGCTCATGCCAGGCTCCGCATCTGCTCTGTGGCCGTGCCGGATGGACGGCTGTGGCCGTTCGTGGCGGCAGGTTAGCCAATGGTGTCGGCAGCCGTGCCGGGAACGGCGGAACCCCACCGGAGAGAGTTACCGGTGGGGTTCCGTGGGGTGCGGGGTCAGCCGTCCGTGCGGGCCATTCCGACGAAGTCGGTGAAGGCTGCGGGGGAGACCGTCAGGATCGGGCTGTCGGTCAGCTTGCTGTCCCGGACGCGGATGCCGGTCCGGGTGTCGTCGGCCACCTCGATGCAGTCGTCGCGGTTACCGCTGTAGGTGCTCTTGTGCCAGGTGAGCGGATGCATAGTCATGTGTGCTTCCCCAGTGTTTCCCGGATGATCTCTTCTGACTTGCCTGGCCCAAGGGCCTCTGCGTGGAGCCGATCATAGACCTTCTGATACCTCTCCACGTCGTCTGCGTCCTGCATGAACCAACCGGTATCGAAGCCTTCGGTATAGGCGGCTCGCTCACCTGTGGGGGAGGTGAGAAGGCTGATGGAACCAGGGATGGAAGGGGCCCCGGTCGGCAGGATCTGGATGTGGATGTTCGGTTGCGTGATGTCCTTCAGCAGCTTCTCGATCTGGTCGCGCAGGACTGCCCGGGAGCCGATTGCCGTGGTCAGCGCGGACTCGGCCAGCACGACCCACAGCCAGGGCGCGTTGGAGCCAGCTAGAACCTCCTGCCGTTCAAGCCGCTGGTCCACAGCCGCATCGATGTCTGTCAGCCCGTCAGGATCTGCGGCGTGCATGATGGCGCGGGCGTACTCCGGTGTTTGGAGCAGCCCAGGCACGATGAGGGAGAACGTCCTTATCGTCTTGGCCTTCCGCTGCTTGATCAGGAACGGCACCGCGTAGTCCCTGAACGACTCGTTTCTGAGCAGCGGATACAGCTCCAGGAGGGCTCCTCCCGCGTTCAGGACCTGCTCAAGGCGCTGGACCATCTCCCGGTTCGGGGGATCGGTGCCCAGCTCCATCTTGGTCACCCGGTTGCCCGTGACGAAGAGCCTGCTGGCCAGTTCGTCGGGCGACCAGCCGTGCGTGTCGCGCAAAGCGCGGATCTTCGCCCCCAGCAGCCCGGCTGCGGTGGTCTTGTCCAAGTCTTTCCGAGGTCGTGCCACAACCGCCCCTCACACTCGTTTTGGAGCTTGCGGGCTCTGCATATTGAACCCTCTTTTCAGCGTAGCGAGTTGGGGCCAGCCTTGGTGCCGGAAGTCCTGTAATTCCACGAAGATGGGAAAGGGCCGGGTTACCGAACATGAGCGCGAGCGGTATGGGTGGCAGGGACAGTTCCGGGGTGGGTTCTGAGGTGGGGGTCGGTTGTGCTGTGGAGCGGGGGGCTTTCTATCGGTTGATGCCGGAGGTGGAGGGGGCGGTGGTGGATGCCGGGCCGCCTGCTCTGGCGGACTGTGCGCGGCGGTTCGGGGCGACGCCTCGGGGGGCTCGTCTGGCGCGGCGGTTTGCGGTGCGGCGGTTGGAGGGGTGGGGGGTGGCCGTGAGGTCGGAAGACTCTGACGCGGTGGTGGTCATCGTGGCTGAGCTGGTGGCGAATGCGGTGACGCACGGGCGGGTGCAGGGGCGGGACTTCGAGTTGCGGATGGTGCTGGATGAGGGCGGCGTGCGGGTGGAGGTGACGGATGCGCGGCGGGAGGCGGTGCCCCGGATCGGGGTGCGGACGTTGGAGGAGAACGGGCGGGGGCTTCTTCTGGTGGACGCGCTTTCTTCTGGCTGGGGGGTGTCGGACCGGGTGATCGGGAAGACGGTGTGGGCGGTGCGGAAGTTCGAGTGAGTTCGGGGTCTTGGTGTGGGTTCGGATTCCATCCCAGGGGTTGCGGGAATTCTGTTCGGCAGGTGCATGTAAACCAGCAGGTTCAGGTAATCCGCATGCCGAATCCCCTCCCACCCCCGGTGCTGCGCCCTGCGGCACCCCCATCCACCCAGGGTCGTGTTTCACGTGAAACACGACCCTGGTTTCACGTGAAACATCGCCCGCCGCCGTGCGGGCGTCCGTGTCGGGTGTCCTGCGTCACAGGGGGTGTGGGCCCGCGATCCGCGATGATGGCCCGATGCGTTTCATGTTCGTCGGCGACTCCATGACCATCGGGCGCGCCGGCGACTACACCTGGCGCTACCGGATGTGGCAGCACCTCAATGCCACCTTCGGCGGCCCCTACAAGATCGTCGGCCCGCGCTGCGAGGTGTTCGACACCTTCGCGTCCGAGCCCACCAGCCACGACTACGCCGACCCGGGCTTCCCGGACCACGCCCGCCGCCACCTGGCCGGCTGGGGCGAGGGCTGGTACCACCTGGCCCCGCTCGTCGGGCCCGCCGTCCGCGCCGCCAAGGCGGACGTCCTGCTCGTCTCTCTCGGCCTGATCGACCTCGGCTTCTACACCGGCGCCGAGGACACCGCCGCCAACGCCCGCCGCTTCATCGCCGAGGCCCGCGCGACCCGGCCCGGTATCCGGATGGTGCTGATGCCGGTGATCCCGAACGTCCGGGCCCAGGACGACGAGCCCTTCGCGGCCGAGGTCGCGCGCTTCAACGAGCTGCTGGCGAAGGCGGTCGCCGACCTGTCGACCGAGGCGTCACCGCTCCTGCTGGCCGCGCGCCCGTCCTCGTACGAGGTCCACCACGACACCTACGACGGCACGCACCCCAACGCCTCCGGCGAACACCGGCTGGCGGGGGAGTTCGCGGCCGTCCTCCACCAGGCGTGGGGCATCGGCGGCCCCTACCGCCCCGACCGGGACCGCGACCGGGACCGGTAGTCCGTACCGACAGCCCGTGCCGGTACGGGCCACCGGTACGGCGGTGCCTCAGGGGAGGTCGGCGAGGAAGTCGAGGACGGCCCGGTTGAGGGCGGGGGCGTTCTCCTCGTGCATGACGTGGGAGGCGTCCGGGATGTCGGTCTGCCGGGCGTGGGGGAGCAGCTCGGTGAGGCGGTCGGCGAGACGGTGCAGGACGGGGGAGCTGTGTTCCCCGGTCACCACCAGCGCGGGTGCCCGGACGGACCGGACCTCGTCATGGCCCAGGGGCGGGAACCCGGCCCCGAACAGGCCCGCCTTGAGGGCGCCGAGGTTCTCCCGCATCTGGGGGAACCGCCCGGCGGGCAGCCGCTCGTACGCCCACGGGTCGAGGACGCCGTGCAGGAAGAGGGCCATGGCCTCCTCGTCCTGCCCGGCCTTGAACTTCTCCGCGACCCGGTCCACGGTGCCCTTGCCGAAGGAGACGAGGGAGGCCAGCGTGCGGGGCCGGGCCAGCAGCCTGACCAGCTCCCCCGCCCTGGGCGGGTCACTGAGGTAGACCGGGACGACCGGGGGCTCCTCCAGCACGAGGCTCCGTACCACCCCGGGGTGGCGGATCGCGGTGAGGAGACAGATGAACGCGCCCCAGGAGTTGCCGACCAGGTGCGCCGGAGCCGCGTTCGTGGCGTGCAGGAACGCGACGAGATCCGTCACGTGCGGGTCCATCGGATTCGGGGTGCCCGCGGGGATGTCCGGATTGGGGCGGGCGTAGCGGCGGCTGTAGGCGAGGGCGCGGTACGCGGGGGAGAACGCGGGAAGCTGCTGCTCCCAGGTGCGCAGGTCGCTCAGGTCGCCGTGCACGAACACCACCGGCGCACCCCGGCCCTCCTCGCGGTAGGCGAGGCTCACCCCGTCGACGGTGGCGGACTTGAGGTCCGCGAGGCCGGGGAAGGTCATGACGTGTCCCTCTCCTCCTGTGATCGTGCGCCGTGCGGCAGCCGCGCGGCTGCCGCAGGGGCAGGGGCGGGGGCAGGGGCCTGACCGGCGCGGAGCCCCTTCCCGTCCTCCCCGTTTCCCGGTCCTACCGGCTCGTACGCGCCGGACGACGACGCCGCGCGGGCCGGCCGCACCCCCTGTGGACGGCGATCACCTGGACGGGCCAGGGATTTCACTCTTCTGCCCCTGCGGGAGCGCGGACGCGGCCGGACCGGCCGACGCTGAGGCGACAGCCTTTCCCGAGCGGAAGAGAGACCCTCATGGCTGTGTCCCCCTCCTCCCGTGCGCGGCGCCGCCGCACGGCGCGCGCGGGCGCCCTGGCCGTGGTGCTGACGGCGTCCGTGCTCGCCACGAGCCCCGCACTGGCCGACGACGACCCCTCCAGCAGTCAGAGCGCCGGCCCCACCGGCGGCGCCAAGCCGACGGTGGTCCTCGTCCACGGCGCGTTCGCGGACGCGTCCGGCTGGAACGACGTGGTCGAGCGGCTCCAGGGCCAGGGTTACCAGGTCGTCGCCCCGCCGAACCCGCTGCGCGGGGTGCTCAGCGACTCCACCTACGTCGCGTCGGTCCTCAAGTCGATCAAGGGCCCGATCGTGCTCGCCGGTCACTCCTACGGCGGCGCCGTCATCAGTCAGGCGGCGGCCGGGAACAAGAACGTCAAGGCGCTGGTGTACGTGTCGGCGTTCATGCCGGACGTGGGCGAGAACCCCGCCACGCTGTCCACGAAGTTCAAGGGCAGCGACCTCGGGACCGCGCTCCGGCCGGTCCCCTACACGGACGGGACGGGCAGCGGCACGGACCTCTACATCCAGAACGACAAGTTCCACGCCGTGTTCGCCGCCGACCTCCCCGAGGGCCAGACCCGGATCATGGCGGTCGAACAGCGGCCCGTCGCCCAGGCAGGGTTCGGGCAGAACGCGACGAAGGCGGCGTGGAAGACCATCCCGTCGTGGTTCATCGTGGCCAAGAACGACAAGGCCATCGCCCCGGACCTGGAGCGTTTCGAGGCCAAGCGGGCCAAGTCGCACACCGTCGAGATCGACTCCTCGCACGTGGCGATGATGTCCCACCCGGACGTCGTCACCGACCAGATCCTCGACGCCGCCCGCACCACGGCCGGCGCCCCGAGGTAGCGGAACCGGGGCAGCGGCCCCACCGGCCCGGGGGTGCCGTACGTCCGGACGTACGGCACCCCCGGGCCTCCTCTTTCAGGCCGGACCGGCAGCGGTGACGCGCCCTTCGCCGGAGGGTGTCTTGCTTCGAGTCCACTCGAACCAGTTGGGTAGGTCCCCATGAAGTACACACAGCTCGGACGCACCGGCCTCAAGGTCAGCCGACTCGTGCTCGGCACCATGAACTTCGGACCCATGACCGGGGAACCCGAGAGCCACGCGCTCATGGACGCGGCCCTCGAAGCCGGCATCAACTACGTCGACACCGCGAACGTCTACGGCTGGGGTGAGAACCGGGGCCGCACCGAGGAGATCATCGGCACCTGGTTCGCGCAGGGCGGCGCCCGCCGGGACAAGGTGGTGCTCGCCACCAAGGTCTACGGCAACATGGCCGCCTCCGAGGGCCCGAGCTGGCCCAACCACGACAAGCTCTCGGCGCTGAACATCCGCCGGGCCGTCGAGGCCAGCCTCACCCGGCTGAAGACCGACCACATCGACATCTACCAGTTCCACCACGTGGACCGGAACACCCCGTTCGAAGAGATCTGGCAGGCCATCGAGGTCCTGGTCCAGCAGGGCAAGATCCTCTACGCGGGCTCCTCCAACTTCCCCGGCTGGAAGATCGCCCAGGCCAACGAGGCCGCGGCGCGCTCCGGCCGGCTGGGGCTGGTCAGCGAACAGTGCCTCTACAACCTCGCGGAGCGGCGCGCGGAGATGGAGGTCATCCCGGCCGCCGAGGCGTACGGGCTCGGCGTCATCCCGTGGTCCCCGCTCCACGGCGGCCTGCTGGGCGGTGCCATCCGCAAGTCCGGCGAACCGGGCCGCTCGGGCGAGGGCCGCTCGGCGGAGGCGCTGGCCAACAGTGCCGTACGGACGCAGGTGCAGGCGTACGAGGACCTGCTGGACAAGCACGGCCTGGAGCCGGGCGAGGTCGCCCTGGCCTGGCTGCTGACCCGCCCCGGGATCACCGGGCCGATCGTCGGCCCGCGTACGCCGGAGCAGCTCGCGTCCGCGCTGCGGGCGGTGGAACTGGAACTCCCGGAGGAGCTCCTCACCTCCCTGGACGAGATCTTCCCCGGCCCGGGGCCGTCGCCGGAGGCGTTCGCCTGGTAGACCGCAGGCCCGGCCCCGCGGTGGCCCGGCCCCGCGGTGGCCCGGAGCTTTCGGTGGCCGGACCTGCCGGGGGTCCGGGGGCCGGGGGTCGTCCCCGGGCGGGCACGGTCCCGGCCCGGGTCCGTCGCGGGAGGCGTTCGCCCGGTAGGTGGTGGTGGGGCTGTGCACTGCCGTGCCGTGTCGTGCGGTGCTGCGCCGTGCTGCCGGGGGTCCGCCGTGGCGGGCCCCCGGCAGCACGGGAGCCCCGGGCCGGGCCGGCGGGCTACTGGCCCGTGGCCGCCGCGACGGCCACGACGAGGAACATGATCACGAGCACGCCCGCCATGACGCGGTTTCTGGTCTTGGGATTCACTGTTCGAGCGTAACGCGGCCGGGCCCGTCCCCCGTACGGAGGGGCCCCGCACCCCGTACGGAGGAGCGGCTCAGCCGCCCAGGGGCCAGGCCACGAGGGTCTCGTAACGCGGCTCCCCGCCGATGTGGCTGTGGACGAGACGGATCTCGGCGGCAGGCCAGGCGGAGCCCTCGAACCCGGCGAGGGCTTCGAGGTACGGGCGCAGGGCGGCGCTGGTGCCTGCCTCGGTCCCGGCCTTGGCCTCGGTGGAGGCCCCGGCCCCGGCTTCGGACGAGGTCCCGGCGCCCGGCTCCTCCCCCGACCAGGCTTCGGCGCGGTTGCTGTCACGGCTGCGGGCCAGGGTCAGGTGCGGCGTGTACCGGCGGGGCTGTTCCATCGGCACCCCGGCCCGCCGGGCGGCGGCGTCGGCCCGTTCGGCGAGTATCCGCAGCCCGTCGAGGTCACCGGCGACGCCCGCCCACAGGGCGCGGCCCCCGAAGTGCCCGCAGCCGTGCAGCCGCAGGGCGAAGGGGGCCGTCTCCAGGGCGGCGCGCGCCAGCCGCGCGCGCAGCTCGGGGAGCACCTCGTCCCGTACCTCGCCGAGGAAGGCGAGGGTGAGGTGCCAGCCCGCCTCGGGCGACCAGCGCAGCCGGGAGTCCCGTACCGCCCGTTCCTCCTGACCCGCCCGTGCCTCCCGCAGGGCCTCGGCCAGCTCGGTGACGACGGTCTCGGGAGGTACTACGGCGACGAAGAGTCTCATACGGGGACCATAGCCACCGGCGGCCTCCCCCGGCCGGGGACAGGCCGCCGGTGGACAGGCCGCCGGGCCGGGGAGCCGGTGGCGGTGGCGGGGCCCGGCGCCGGTGGCCGGGCCCCGCCGTCGCCCCGCTGAGCCGTCCGTCCGCTACGCCGTACGCCCGCCCGCTACGCCGCCGCGACGAGGTCGCGGCGGTTCGGGGACGGGACGAACGTGACGCCGCGACGGCCGACCCGCAGGCGGAGGTTGCCCACCCGGGCCAGGATCACCGCGATCGTCAGGGCGGCGGCCAGCGAGATCGCGCCCCCGGCGGCCATGCCGATCCGCGCGCCGTAGCTGTCCGTGATCCAGCCCAGCAGCGGGGCGCCCAGGGGCGCGCCACCGGTGAACACCATCATGAACAGGGCCATGACCCGGCCGCGCATCTCCGGGTCGGTCGCCATCTGGACGCTGGAGTTGGCCGTGACGTTCACGGTCAGGCCGAACACCCCGATCGGGACGAGCAGCACCGCGAAGAGCCACAGCCCCGGCGCGAAGGCCGTCACGATCAGCAGCGCCGAGAACAGCACGGCCGCCACGACCAGCAGCCGCAGCCGGGAGTGCCCGCGCCGGGCCGCGAGCAGGGCGCCCGCGAGGGAACCCGCCGCGATCAGCGTGTTGAAGAACCCGTAGGTGCCCGCGTCCCCGTGGAAGACCTCGCTGACGAAGGCCGACAGCCAGATCGGGAAGTTGAACCCGAAGGTGCCGATGAAGCCCACCAGCGCGATCGGCCAGATCAGCTCGGGACGCCCGGCCACGTAGCGCAGGCCCTCCCTCAACTGGCCCTTGGCGCGCGGCTGGACCTCGGCCCGGTGCAGTTCGTGCGTGCGCATCAGCAGCAGGCCGGCGATGGGCGCGGCGAACGACAGGCCGTTCAGCAGGAAGGCCCAGCCGGAGCCGACGGCGGTGATCAGGACACCGGCGACGGCCGGGCCGATCAGCCGCGCGGACTGGAAGTTGGCCGAGTTCAGGCTGACGGCGTTGGCCAGCTGGTCCTTGCCGACCATCTCGGAGACGAACGTCTGCCGGGCCGGGTTGTCCACGACGGTGACCAGGCCGAGCAGGAAGGCGGCGAGGTAGACGTGCCAGACCTGGACGTTCCCCGCGAGGGTGAGCACGGCGAGGGCGATGCCGGTCAGGCCCATCGCGCTCTGGGTGACGATCAGCAGGGGCCGCTTGGGCAGCCGGTCGGCGAGAACGCCACCGTAGAGGCCGAACAGCAGCATCGGCAGGAACTGCAGGGCGATGGTGATGCCGACGGCGGAGGCGGAGCCGGTCAGGGAGAGGACCAGCCAGTCCTGGGCGATGCGCTGCATCCAGGTACCGGTGTTCGAGACGGCCTGACCCGTCGCGAAGAGCCGGTAGTTCCGGATCTTCAGGGAGCTGAACATCGAGTTCTTGCTCCGGGCGGTGGTGCGTGTGGCGCCGGTGGTGCTGGCAGAACGAGCAGGACCGGAAGCCCTGGCAGGACCGGCAGTGCTGGCGGCACGGGTGTCGCTGGTGTCACGGGTACCGCTGGTGTCACGTATGCCGCTGGTGGTGCTGTCGGCGCCGGGGGTTCCGGGGGTGGCAGGGGTGCCAGGGGTTCCGGTGGGTCTGTCGGCGCCGGTCGTGTCGGGGGTGGGTAGGTTGCCGGGTGCGGAGTCTGCTCCGTTTCCCGTACTCAAAAGCGTCGCCTCCTGGCGTCGGTGGTCACAGGTGCGCGAGCTTCTCCAGCACAGGAGCGGCCTCGCGCAGTTTGGCCCATTCGTCTTCGGTCAGTTCGGCCGCGAGCCCGGCCAGGAAGGCGTTGCGCTTGCGGCGGCTCTCTTCGAGCATCGCCTCGGCTTCCTCGGTCTGGCTGACCACCTTCTGGCGGCGGTCGTCGGGGTGCGGCTCCAGCGTGACCAGTCCCTTGGCCTCCAGCAGCGCGACGATGCGCGTCATCGACGGCGGCTGGACGTGCTCCCGTCGGGCCAGCTCACCCGGGGTGGCCTGGCCGCAGCGGGCGAGGGTGCCGAGGACCGACATCTCGGTCGGGCTCAGCGATTCGTCGACGCGCTGGTGCTTCAGGCGCCGGCCCAGCCGCATGACGGCGGAGCGGAGATCGTTCACAGCGGCAGCGTCGTCGCCATGGGAAAGGTCAGACATGTCTTTAGAGTAACTCATTACTCTTCCTAAGGAACACCGGTATATCTCGTCACTCGTACGGGTGAGCCGGCTGCGGAAAGCGACGCGTGCCGGAGCCCGGTGGCCCGACCCTGTCGCCATGGGGACACCTGTGAGTACACATGTGCTGAGCCTGCGCATGGACGGAGAACTCCTCGACCGGCTCCGCAGCCATGCCGCCAAACGCGGAATGAGCGTCCAGGACTATGTGGTCCGGACGCTCATTCGCGACGACTTCGACGAGCGCTTCAAGGCGGCGGTCGACGAGACGGAGGAGTTCTACGGGCGCACGTGAGGCGGTGGGTGCGTGCGCCCGTAGCGAGGGGTGGGGCTGGGGGGACGGGGGGTGTCGGCCGGGTGGGTGCGGCCGGGGCGGGTCTACGTGAGGCCGAGCGCCGGCATCGCGTAGTAGAAGACGAACACCGCCGAGACGACGTACATGGCCACCGGGACCTCGCGGCCCCGGCCCGTCGCCAGCCGCAGCGCGCAGAAGCTCACGAAGCCGACGCCGATGCCGTTGGTGATCGAGTAGGTGAAGGGCATCGTCACCATGGCCAGGAAGGCCGGGACGGCGATGGTGAAGTCGCTCCAGTCGATGTCCCGGACCGAGCCCGCCATGATCAGGAAGCCGACCGCCACGAGGGCGGGGGTGGCCGCCTGGGAGGGGACCATGGTGGCGAGCGGGGTGAGGAAGAGCGCCACGGCGAAGAGCCCGCCGGTCACCACGTTCGCCAGGCCCGTACGGGCGCCCTCGCCGACACCGGCGGTGGACTCCACGAAACAGGTGGTCGCGGAGGACGAGGTCGCGCCGCCCGAGGCGACGGCCAGGCCGTCGACCAGCAGGACCCGGTTGATGCCGGGGAAGTTGCCGTCCTTGTCCATCAGCTTGGCCTCGTCGCCGACGCCCAGGATGGTGCCCATCGCGTCGAAGAAGCAGGACAGCAGCACGGTGAAGACGAAGAGGATGCCGGTCAGCACCCCGACCTTCCCGAAGCCGCCGAAGAGGCTGACCTGGCCGACGAGCCCGAAGTCGGGCGCGGCCACCGGGTTGCCCGGCCACTCGGGGACGGTGAGGCCCCAGGCGGTGGGCTCCAGCTCGGTGACGAGCTGGACGACGACCGCGACGACGGTCATGACCACGATGGAGATCAGGATCGCGCCGGGAGCCTTGCGGATCAGCAGGGCCAGGGTCAGCAGCACGCCGACGACGAAGATCAGGACGGGCCAGCCGTGCAGGTGGCCGTCCGAGCCGAGCTGGATCGGGACCGTGGTGTGCGCGGCGTCCGGGATGCGGGAGACGAAGCCCGAGTCGACCAGGCCGATCAGCATGATGAACAGGCCGATGCCGATCGCGATGCCCTTGCGCACGCCCAGCGGGACGGCGTTCATCACCCGCTCGCGCAGGCCGGTGGCGACGAGCAGCATCACCACGAAGCCGGCCAGGACCACCATGCCCATGGCGTCGGGCCAGCTCATCCGGGGGGCGAGCTGGAGGGCGACGACGGTGTTGACGCCGAGTCCGGCGGCCAGCGCGATCGGGACGTTGCCGATGACGCCCATGAGGAGGGTGGAGAAGGCGGCCGTCAGGACGGTGGCGGTGACGAGCTGGCCGCCGTCGAGCTGGTTCCCGTACATGTCCTTCGCGCTGCCCAGGATGATCGGGTTCAGCACGATGATGTAGGCCATCGCGAAGAAGGTCGCGAGACCGCCGCGGACCTCGCGGCCGATGGTCGAGCCACGCTCGGAGATCTTGAAGTAGCGGTCCAGCCCCGAGGTTCCGTGGGGGGCGGGGTCCGGGGAGACGGACGCGGGGGCGGGGGTCGGAGCCGGGGTGCTCATACCGTCCTCATTTGTATATTCATACGAAGAAAATGGGCCACGCCCAAACCGTTTCAGTATGAACACATGAAGGAAGAGCCGTCCATCTCCGCGCGTAGACCCGTGCGGGCACTGGCCGGAACCCGCCCGGGACGAGTCCGGAACCCACGGCGAACCCGCCCGGAACCAGCCCGGAACCAGCCCGCACTAGACTTGACGCATGGCGAAATGGACTGCGAAGCACGAGGCTCCCGAGCCCCTTGAGGGCCCGGTCGTCGCGACCGTCACGGGCGGCACGATCCTCTGGTTCGTCCTCTTCCTCGTCCAGCTCCCCTTCTACGGGTGGTTCGCCGACCGGGGCCAGCTCTGGTGGGTCTGGACCTGCGCGGCCGGCGGCTTCCTCGGCCTGATCGGCATCTGGTACGTCCGCGGCCGGGACGCGGCCCTCAAGCGGCACGCGGCCGAACACGCGGAAGCCGAACGCGCGGAAGCGGCGGGTGCGGCCGAACAC
This sequence comes from Streptomyces sp. NPDC051567, assembly GCF_044454165.1. Classification (NCBI taxonomy): domain Bacteria; kingdom Bacillati; phylum Actinomycetota; class Actinomycetes; order Kitasatosporales; family Streptomycetaceae; genus Streptomyces; species Streptomyces sp. NPDC051567. The sequence continues at coordinate 32,946 of NZ_JBITDK010000016.1, forward strand.
GCGGAAGCCGCGGGTCCGGAGGCCGGGGCCGTCGACCCCGGGCGTGGCCCCGGGGCCGGACCGGCGTAGCCCTGACGTAGCCCTGGCGCGGCCCCGGGCCCGACTCAGGGACGATTCCCCGTCATCCCGTAGTCGGATCTTCGGTCTTCTCGGCGGGTGAACCGACCCCGCTCCCTCTACCGTCGGAAGCATGACGCAGCGGGCGAAGACCGAATCGGATGGACCGGAGCCGGGCGGCGGGGCCGTCGGCGCGGCCGGGCCCGCCATCGACGCGGGGTCCGAGCTGGACCCCGTACATCCGGTCCGGCCCCCCGCGCCCCGGTTCAGGCCGGGCGGTCTGACCACCGCCGAGGTCGCCGAACGCGTCGCGCGCGGAGCCGTCAACGACGTCCCCGTCCGCTCCTCGCGCTCCACCTCCGAGATCGTCCGCGCCAACGTCTTCACCCGGTTCAACGCGATCATCGGCGTGCTCTGGGCGGTCATGCTGGTCGTCGCGCCGATCCAGGACAGCCTCTTCGGCTTCGTGATCATCGCGAACACCGGCATCGGCATCATCCAGGAACTGCGCGCCAAGAAGACCCTCGACGGCCTCGCCGTCATCGGCGAGGCCAAACCCAGCGTCCGCCGCGACGGCAGGCCCGCCGAGATCTCCACCTCCGAGATCGTCCTCGGCGACGTCATCGAACTCGGCCCCGGCGACAAGGTGGTCGTCGACGGCACGGTCGGCGAGGCCGACGGCCTGGAGATCGACGAGTCGCTGCTCACCGGCGAGGCCGACCCCGTCCTGAAGAAGCCCGGCGACCCGGTCATGTCCGGCTCGTTCGTCGTCGCGGGCGGCGGCGCCTTCACCGCCACCAAGGTCGGCCGCGAGGCGTACGCCGCGCAGCTCGCCGAGGAGGCGTCCCGCTTCACGCTCGTCCACTCCGAGCTGCGCTCCGGTATCTCCACCATCCTCAAGTACGTCACCTGGATGATGGTCCCGACCTCGATCGGCCTCATCGTCAGCCAGCTGATCGTCAAGGACAACAACCTCAAGGACTCCATCGCCCGGACCGTCGGCGGCATCGTCCCGATGATCCCCGAGGGGCTCGTCCTGCTCACCTCCGTGGCCTTCGCGATCGGCGTGATCCGCCTCGGCCGCAAGCAGTGCCTGGTGCAGGAGCTGCCCGCCATCGAGGGCCTCGCCCGGGTCGACGTGGTCTGCCTCGACAAGACCGGCACCCTCACCGAGGGCGGCATGGACATCACCGAGGTCCGCCCGCTGGGCGGCGCGGACCCGGCGTACGTCACGAAGGTGCTCGGCGCGCTCGGCACCTCCGACCCGCGCCCCAACGCCAGCCTCCAGGCCATCATCGACGCCTACCCGGACGGTTCGCGGTGGCGCTGCACCGGGTCCCTGCCGTTCTCCTCCGCCCGCAAGTACAGCGGCGCCGCGTTCAGCGAGAGCGACGGCGGGACCAGCACCTGGCTGCTGGGCGCCCCCGACGTCCTCCTCCCGGCCGGGGACCCGGCGCTGGCGGAGATCGACGAGCTGAACGAGGAGGGGCTGCGCGTCCTGCTGCTGGCCCGCTCCGCCGGGGAGCTGGACGACGAGACCGTCGCCGCCGGGGCCCTGCCCACCGCCCTGGTCGTGCTGGAGCAGCGGCTGCGCCCCGACGCCGCCGACACGCTGCGCTACTTCGCGGAGCAGGGCGTCAGGACGAAGGTCATCTCCGGCGACAACGCCGTCTCGGTCGGGGCGGTCGCCGGGAAGCTGGGGATGCCGGGCGCGCGCAACACCGTCGACGCGCGCCGGCTGCCCACCGGCCAGGAGGAGATGGCCCGGGTCCTGGAGGAGAACGCGGTCTTCGGCCGGGTCACCCCGCAGCAGAAGCGCGACATGGTCGCCGCCCTCCAGTCCCGGGGCCACACCGTCGCCATGACGGGTGACGGCGTCAACGACGTGCTCGCGCTCAAGGACGCGGACATCGGCGTCGCCATGGGGTCGGGCTCCGAGGCCACCCGCGCGGTCGCGCAGATCGTGCTGCTGAACAACAGCTTCTCCACCCTCCCCTCGGTGGTCGCCGAGGGCCGCCGGGTCATCGGCAACATCACCCGGGTCGCGACCCTCTTCCTGACGAAGACGGTCTACTCGGTGCTGCTGGCCGTCCTGGTGGTCTGCTCGCAGGTGGAGTACCCGTTCCTGCCGCGCCACCTGACGCTGCTCTCCACGCTGACCATCGGCATCCCGGCCTTCTTCCTGGCGCTGGCCCCCAACAAGGAGCGGGCCAGGCCGCACTTCGTGAAGCGGGTGATGCGGTACGCGATCCCGGGCGGCGTGATCGCGGCGACGGCGACCTTCGTGACGTACCTGATCGCCCGGCACCAGTACACGGGCGTGGACTCCCTCAAGGCCGAGACCAGCGCGGCGACGCTGACGCTCTTCCTGACCTCCATGTGGGTGCTGTCGATCATCGCCCGCCCGTACACGTGGTGGCGGGTGGCCCTGGTGGGCGCGATGGGCCTCGCGTTCCTGATCGTGCTGGTCGTGCCCTGGTTGCAGGAGTTCTTCCAACTCAAGCTGGAGGGCGTCACGATGCCGTGGATCGCGGTGGGGGTAGCGGCGACTGCCGCGATGCTGATTGAATTCACCTTCAGGTGGGTTGACCGCAGGTTCCCGGCGTAGCCATACTTCTCATATGGCAACTAAGAAGGTCACCATCACCTTGCCTGAAGAGGTGCTGGAGTACATCAAGGAACGGGTGGACGGGCGCGGTGTCTCCGCGTACGTCACGGCCGCCGTCGAACACCGGGTCGCCATGGACAAGCTCGGCGAGCTGTCCGACCTGTTGGAGGAGGAGTACGGCCCGCTCACCGAGGAGGAGCTGCGGGCCGCGCGGGACCGGATCGACGCCATCGACGCCAGACACGACGACCCGAGATCAGGACGCGAGGTACGCCCCGACGAGGGGAAGGCCGCCGCGTGACCCCCCGACCCAGCTTCGAGGCCGCCCGCCGGTCCCGGACGTACGTGCTCGACTGCGAGGCGCTCTCCAAGGCGGTACGCGGGGACCGGGCCGTCCTCGCCCTGCTCGCCGAGGCGCGGACCTGCGGAATCTCCGTCGTCACCTCGGCGCTCACCACCCTGGAGGCCTGGGACCCCCGCTCCGGGGTCAAGGCCAGGCTCTGGGACTGGACGCTCTCCCGCATCACCGTGGTGCACACCGATGACGACATCGTCGCCTCGGCCCGCGCCCTGATGAAGAACGCGGGCCTGCACGGGCACAAGTACGCCATCGACGCGGTCCTGGCCGCCGTCGCCCTGGCCGGGGCCCGGCGTGGCGGGCAGGTGACCGTCCTCACCTCCGACGTGGACGACCTGGAACGCCTCCTGGCCGGGCACCGCGTCGTGGTCGAACCCGTCTGACCGGACCGTACGCCCAACTGCGGCTCGTCCCGCCGCAGTTGGGCGTACGGCCGATCCCCTGTCACGAACCGGGAACAACAGGCCCCCGGGCGGTGGAAGCCTGGCAGCATCGGGCTCCACCGACCCGGGGGGTTCCCATGCGCGTGCGCGCCTTCACGATCACCGTTGCCGTCACCGCCCTGCTGGCCACCGCGTGCGGTTCGTCCCCGGGCGAGGAACTGGGCGACTGGTACACCTCGGGCGGCGAGAAGCAGATCAAGCAGATGGCGCAGGACGCCGGGCGGGTCAGCGAGGTGAGCATGCGCACGCTCGACGCGATCGGGACCGCCTGCCAGGACCTCACCGGGCACCTGCCCGCCGCCGAGGGCTTCGCCCCGATCCCCGACGAGACGGCCCAGAGTGCGTGGTCGAAGGCGCTCGCCGCGCTCCGCGCGGGCGCCGCCGAGTGCACGGCCGGGGCCGCCGCCCAGGACGAGGTGCGGGCAGGTGCCGGGGTCCGGACGATCCAGCGCGACGGCCTCGGCGTGCTGCCGGAGGTGACCTCCCGGATCAAGGCGCAGCTCGCCAGGGAGAAGAAGTAGCGCGCCCCCGCCCCGCCCGCCCCCACCACGACACGCCCTGGCCGCCCTGGCCGCCCCGGCCGGGGCGGCCAGGGCGGCCGGACTAGTCGAACCAGCGGTCGCGGGCCAGTTCCGCCGTGCGGGAGGGGTCCTCCAGAAGGGCCGCCACCTCGAAGCGGCGGGGCCACTGGCCCGCCGACCAGGCGAGACCGGCCGCCACGCCCTCCACGGTGGCCGCGTGGAGCGTGCCGTCGGGGGTGCGGCGCCAGTCCAGTTCGACGCCGCCCGCGATCAGCTCCTCGTGCTCGACGTAGTGCCGGGGCGCCGCCGGGCCCAGCAGCAGGAGCACGGACTCGGGCACCTCGTGCTCCTCGCCCGCCGTGGTGACCTGCGCCGGGACGGTCTCCGAGAGCCGCCGGACCTGGAGCAGCTCCGCCAGCTCCGCCGCGTGCGCCGGGGCCACCGGCAGCAGGGGCAGGCCCGCCGTCAGGGGGAGCAGGTCCGGGGCGTCGGCGACGACCGCGTCGGCCGCGTCCACCACCCGGACCTCGCCGTCCACCACCGCGCGCAGCTCGTCCGGGAGGGTGACCCGCGCCGGGTCCAGACCGGCCAGGGCCCCGTACAGGCCGTGCAGGCGGCCGGCCGTCACCTCGCGCTCCGGGTCGGCGAGGCGGGTCAGCAGCTCGGCCGCGCCACCGGGCTCGTCCAGCAGGGCGGGCACGGTGGTCCGTACGCCCAGGGCCCGCAGGACCTGTTCGTCGTCGAAGCCGGTGGCGTCCGCCGGGGTGTAGAGGCCCTCCAGCAGCGGGTCGCCGCCCGCCGCGCGCAGGCCCGCCGGGCGGCGGCCGTCGAGCACCGGGTGGTCGCGCAGCCACCAGGCGGTGTACGGGCGGACCGACTGCGTGGTGCCGTCCGGCAGCAGGACCCGCACGGGCTGGGTCAGGGCGTCGCGCAGCGGCGGCATCGCCAGCATCGCCAGCGCCTGGGGCCAGCAGTCGTCGTCGACGAGGTCGAGGTCGCGGACGGCGACCAGCTCGGTCGCCACCGGCGGCACCGGGGTGTGCGGCAGCTGGTCCAGGACGTCCTCGCACCACACGTCGACGGCGTCGAGCAGCCCCGCGTCGTCGGGCTCGGCGAAGTCCCCGTCGCGGGGCTCCAGTTCGTCCGGGTCCAGGACCACGTCCGTGGCGCGGACCAGCTGGAAGGTGGCCAGGACCCCGCAGGCGGTGAGCGGCTGCTCGCCCCACCTGGCCGCCAGCTCGCCGTCCACGTACGGGATCTCGTCCTCGCGGACCACCGAGGCCAGCGGGGAGCCCGGCAGCAGCAGTTCACCCGCCGGGGTCGGTTCGCCGTCCTCGTCGGGCAGGGCCAGCGCGCCCAGCCAGGGTTCGTCGCCCGGGGCCAGAGCGGCGTCCCGGACCAGGCCCAGGACCACCTCGGCCAGCTCGTCGGCGTCCAGCGCGTCCGAGTCCTCGTCCCAGATCTCGCCCGCGTCCAGCGAGGCCGCGACGGCCGCCCGCACCTGCGGGGTCGTCAGCACCGCGCGCGGGGTGGCCGGGAGGGCGCCGAGCCGCTCCAGCAGCGGGTGCGCCGCGTCCGGGTGGGCCACCTTCAGCCCCAGCCGGGCCAGCTCCGGCGGGGTGTGCGCGCCCGGGAGCAGCAGGTGGCGCGGGCCGATCGCGGTACGGCCGTCGGCCAGCGGCACGGGCAGCCCGGAGAGCCGGTCGGGGTCCACCCCGGCCAGGCTGTCGTAGAGCCGGTGCCACCAGTCGGGGGTGCGCTCGATGCCCGCGATCCGCTCGATGGCGTCGCCCAGCGGGAGCCGGCCGACGCCCAGGACGCGCAGCTCGGGGCGGCGCTCCAGGCCCGCCGGGAGCAGCGTCGGCAGGACCTCGGCGAGGACCCGTACGGTGTCGGCGCCCGCGCCCTCCACCACCTCGGCCTCGAAGGGCCGCAGCGCGGCCCGCTCCCCGGCCGACCCGCCCTGTCCGCCGGGCTCCCCGGGTTCGCCGGGTTCGCCGGGCTCCTCATGCGTGTCGGCCGGGGCCGCGGGGGCGAGGAAGGCGGTCCGGGGCAGCCGCTGGAGCACGGCCGCGCGCAGGGCCCCGTCCAGCTCGCCCTTGCCGAGCTGCCCCGGGACGAGGTCCACGAGCGCGGTGGTCACCGGGGACCAGGCGCCCAGCAGTTCGGCGTACGCGTCGGCCGCCCGCTCCACCAGGAAGTCGGTCAGCGGGCCGGGCGCGGGGTGGCGGCGGGCGGTGTCCAGCGGCAGGGTCGCGATGAGCAGGGCGGGGATGCCCAGCGGCTCGTCCGTCGGGGTCGGCGCGTGCACCACGGGCGCGGTGGCCGGGTGGACGGGCGCGCCCTCGGCGTCGACGGGCACGGCCCAGGAGACCGCCCAGAACGGCCGCAGCCGCTCCTCCACCGGCCGGTCGGCGAGGAGCGCGGGCGCCAGGGGGCCGCCGTGGCGGACGGTGCGCCAGCGCCGGGTGCCCGTACGGGAGTCCTCGACGACGGTGTACGGGCCGTCCTCGCGGCGGCGCAGGGTGCGGGCGCCGCCGTCCGGGGTCTCCACGACGACCTCGCGCAGCCCGGGGAGGGTCAGCAGCAGGGCGTCGTCGATGCCGTCCAGCAGCCGCCGCGCCAGCTCCCCGGCGGCGGCGTCGCGCAGCGGGAGGACCACGACGGTGTCGTACCCCTCGGGCGCGGTGCCCTCGGCGGGCAACGGGAGCCGCAGCAGCGGGACGTGGCCGTCGCGGCGGCGCAGCTCGTCGCCGAGGCCGGGGCTGCCGACGGCGGCGCCCCGGGCCAGTTCGCGGGCCTCGGCCAGGGACCAGCGGACCCCTCCGTGGCGGCCCAGCACGGCGGGCTCGTCGGAGACCGCGAGCACGGCCGCGAAGCCGACGCCGAACCGGCCGACGCTCTCCCAGGAACCGTTGGCGCCGTTGGCACTGCTGGCGCCGTTGGCACTGTTGGAGTCGCTGGAGCCGTCGCCGCCCGCCCCGCCCGCACCGGGGGCCCCGCCCGCACCACCGGGCCCGCCCGTCGCGTCGCGCTTCGCGGAGGCGCGCAGGGTGCTCAGCGACTCCACGCCCGTCGCGTCCAGCGGGGCACCGGTGTTGGCGACGGCCAGGACCGGGTGCCCGTCCTCGCCGGGGTGCAGGGTGAGCCGCAGCCGCCCGGGCACCCGGGCCCGCGCCGCCGCGTCGGCGGCGTTCTGCGCCAGCTCGACGACGAGCCGGTCACGGTAGCCGCCGAGGGCCAGGTCCTCCTCGGCGTTGGCGTCCTCCCGGAACCGGGCCGGGCCCGCGCCCCAGGCGTCGAGCACTCCGCGCCGCAGCCGTGCCGTACCGAAGGGGTCCACGCCACCCTGGGCCGCCGTCACTCGCACGCTCACGCCGCTGCCTCCAAGAATCGCCGGACCTCGTACTCTCCGGACCCCGAACTGCTGAAGGTATCGCGTACGGAGCCGCCGCCCGTCCATGAGGTGCGCCACCGCCCCGGCCCCCCCGGACCGGGACGCGCCGGAGCCCCCGCCGGCGGTGAGGCCGGCGGGGGCGTCGTGCGGGGTTTCAGCGCCGGCCGGTCCGGTATCGCAGCCACTCCAGGGCGGCAGCGGCGTGAACTGCCCTGGAGTGGCGCAGGAACGGAGCCCCCGGCGGATCGAGCATGAGAGAGGACCACGTCCAGTACCCCGCCAGTCCCACGGCGAACGCGGTCAGCACATCCGGTTCCGGCTGCGGCAGTCCTGCCACAGCCGCTTCAGCCTGTTCGGGTGTGTGTCCGCCGACGATCAGCGCGGGCACCAGAACAGCGGGGTCGATCCAGTCGGCTCCCCGGAAGCGGTACGCCCAGTCGATCAGGACGATGGGTCCGTCAGGCCGGCGGATCATGTTGTCCGGCCGGATGTCCCAGTGGACGAGGGTGTCTCCCGCGCAGTCCGCGTACTCGCGCTGCTCGGTCTCCACGAGGGCGGCCATGTGACGCACTGCCCACGGGTCGAGCGCTTCGGCTCCTTCCTCGACCAGGTCGGTCCACCCGGTGAACCATTTGGCGAGAATGTCCGGCAGTTGAACAGAAGGGTTCAGCGGACAGGGGGTGAGTACCTTCGCCGCCGACTCCATCGCGCCCACCACGGCTTCCACGTCCCCGCCGGGGCAGAAGAGCGGCTGCGTACCAGGAACGTCCTCCAGACACAGCAGCCACCACCCCATACCCTCGTGCGGGGCCGCCCACCACAGCAGCTCCGGCGCGATACCTGCCGGTAGTGCCGCGGTCACGGCGACCTCGTCCGCGTAGTGCGGCGCGAAGGGGTGCTCGTCGCCCATTCCCTTGAGGAACATCCGGCGGCCGTCCTTCAGCAGCAGCCGTGAGGCCAGACCCGGTGTGTAGCCGCCTCCGCAGGTCTGTGCTTCGGTGACGGGGGAGCCCATCTGATGTTCGACATACGCGCGTACGGTGTCCGGCAGTGACGCCCAGTCGGGACGTACGGAGGTGGCAGTCATCTGCGCCACTGTAGGGAAGACGCGGCTCATCCGTACGGACCTTTTCCGTGAAACCCGAGGAGCCGTGTCAGGCGGCCAGACGCTCCGTCCAGGACGTCGTCGGGCATGCGGTAGTTGACGAAGGGGTAGAAGCGCCGGCTGATGAACCGGCGCCCGTACGCGGTGGTCAGCAGGTACCGCGTGGTCTCCGATTCGTTGAGGGCACCACGGTGCCAGGTCTGACTGTTGACGAGGTAGACGTCTCCCGGTGAGACGAGCAGCGGCTGGAGTCTTCGAGCGACTCCCCGACAGCTACCGGCAGGGCCTGGTCCGCTCCCGCGCCGAGACCCTGCACCGGCGCCTCACCGGCCGGGCGCGGGGGCACCTCGGGGACGCCCTGACCGCCTGACGCAAAGCTGCACACCCCCTGTCCCTTCCTGGGGAATGCGTCCGAAGCGTCCAGAGTGTCCGGGAAGGCTTCGCTGCTGTTTCGTTCATCTCGGACGCTTGGGACGCTTGGGCAGCCCGAGTTTGTGGAGGGTCGGAAACACAAGAAGCCCCCGCCGGTCCCAAGATGAGGCCGGCGGGGGCTCCGGTGCGCGTGGTAACCGTCAGAGCTGCTCGATCACGTAGTCGACGCAGGCGGTCAGTGCCTGTACGTCCGCCGGGTCGATCGCCGGGAACATGGCGACCCGGAGCTGGTTGCGGCCGAGCTTGCGGTACGGATCGGTGTCCACGATGCCGTTGGCGCGCAGCACCTTGGCGACCGCCCCCGCGTCGACCTCGTCCGCGAAGTCGATCGTGCCGATGACGGAGGACCGCTTGGCGGGGTCCGTGACGAAGGGGGTCGCGTACTTCGACGCCTCGGCCCAGCCGTAGAGGTTGCGCGCGCTGGCCGCCGTACGGCCGGTCGCGAACTCCAGCCCGCCCTGGCCGTTGAGCCACTTCAGCTGCTGGTCGAGGAGGAAGAGCGTGGACAGCGCCGGGGTGTTGTACGTCTGGTTCTTCAGCGAGTTGTCGATCGCCGTCGGCAGCGAGAAGAACTCGGGGACGTGCCGGCCGGAGGCGTGCACGCGCTGCGCGCGTTCCAGGGCCGCCGGGGAGAACGCGGCGAGCCACAGGCCGCCGTCGGAGGCGAAGGACTTCTGCGGGGCGAAGTAGTAGACGTCGGTCTCGGTGATGTCCACGGGCAGACCGCCCGCGCCCGAGGTCGCGTCCACCAGAACGAGGGACCCGGCGTCGGCGCCCGCGACCCGCCGCAGCGGCGCGGCGACACCCGTGGAGGTCTCGTTGTGGGTGTACGCGTAGACGTCCGCACCGGCCTCGGCGACCGGCTCGGGGTGGGTGCCCGGCTCGGAGGAGATGACGGTCGGGGCGTCCAGCCACGGCGCGAGCTTCGCGGCCGTGGCGAACTTGGAGGAGAACTCACCGAAGGTCAGGTGCTGGGACTTCCGCTCGATCAGCCCGTGCGTCGCGATGTCCCAGAAGGCGGTGGAGCCGCCGTTGCCCAGGATCACCTCGTACCCCTCGGGGAGGGAGAAGAGGTCCCGGAGACCCTGACGCACCGAGCCGACCAGGTTCTTGACCGGGGCCTGGCGGTGCGAGGTTCCGAGCAGGGAGTTTCCGGTGGCGGCGAGGGCGTCCAGCGCCTCGGTCCGCACCTTGGAGGGGCCCGCGCCGAAGCGTCCGTCGGCGGGCTTGATGTCAGCGGGAATCTGGATCTCGGCCACGGTCGGAGCGTATCCCCTCCCCCCGGGCGCGGCGGAAGCCCGTCCACCGGATGAGACGCGTCGGTGGGATGGTGGGGAACGTGACGTCTCCTGAGGAACAGCGGCGCGAACCCGGCCGGGAACACGGCCCCGAACCCGTTCCCGAACCCGTTCCCGAACCCGGCCGCGAACCCGGCCGCGAACCCGGCCGCGAACGCGTTCGGGAGCCCGTTCGGGAACAACACCGGGTACAGCGGCGGGAACACGGACCGCACCACGGTCCGCACCACCACCGGGAACTGGAACGGGCCCTGCGGGCCGAGGTGCGCGGGGAGGTGGACTTCGGGGCCGCCGCGCGGGCGCTCGTCACCATGGACGCCTCCAACTACCGCCGCGTCCCGGTCGGTACGGTCGCCCCGCGCGACGCCGAGGACGTGGCCGCCGTGCTGCGGGTGTGCGCCGGGGCCGGGGTGCCCGTCGTCCCGCGCGGCGGCGGCACCTCCATCGCGGGCCAGGCCACCGGGGTGGGCGTGGTCCTCGACCTGACCCGGCACATGAACGCCCTGGTCTCGCTCGACCCGCGGGCCCGTACGGCCGTGGTCCAGCCCGGCCTGGTCCTCGACCGGCTGCGCGACGCGGCCCGCCCGCACGGGCTCGTCTTCGGCCCCGACCCCTCCACCCACTCCCGCTGCACCCTCGGCGGCATGATCGGCAACAACGCGTGCGGCGCCCACTCGGTGGCCCGGGGCACCACCGCCGACAACGTCGCCGAGCTGGCGGTGACGGCGTACGGGGGCACCTCGCACCGGATCTCCACCGGCTGGGCGGGGGCGCCGGCGGGGCTGCGGGAGCTGGTCGCCGCCCATCTGGGGCTGCTGCGGACGGGGATGCCGCCCGCCTTCTCGCGGCGGATCTCCGGCTACGGCGCGCTGGACGCGCTGCTCCCGGAGCGCGGGGTGGAGCTGGCGCGGGCGTTCTGCGGGAGCGAGGGCACGCTCGGGGTGGTGACCGAGGCCGTCGTGCGCCTGGTCCCCGCGCCGCCCGCGCCCGCGCTCGCGGTCCTCGGGTACGCCGACGAGAGCGCGGCGGCCGACGCGGCGGCGGGCCTGCTCCCGTACGGCCCGCTGACGGTGGAGGGCATGGCGCGGGACCTGGTCGGGGACCTGGTCGGGGACCTGGTCGGGGACGCGCCCGGGCTGCCGCGCGGCGGCGCGTGGCTCTTCGTGGAGACGGCGGACGAGGGCGGGGCCCGCGCGGTCCTGCGGGGCGCCGACGCCCTCGACGCGCTGGTGGTCACCGACCCGGTGCGGCAGCGGGCGCTGTGGCGGCTGCGCGAGGACGCGGCGGGCACGGCGACCCGGATGCCGGACGGCACGGCCGCCTGGCCCGGCTGGGAGGACTGCGCGGTGCCGCCCGCCCGGCTCGGGGCCTACCTGCGCGCGTTCCGGGCCCTGCTGGCGGCGCACGGGCTGCGCGGGTCCCCGTACGGGCACTTCGGCGAGGGCTGCGTCCACGTGCGCATCGACTTCGACCTGGTGAGTGCGGAGGGCGTGCGCCGCTTCCGGGTCTTCTCCGAGGAGCTGGCCGCGCTGGTGGTGGCGCACGGCGGCTCGCTGTCGGGGGAGCACGGCGACGGGCAGGCGCGCGCCGAGCTGCTGCCGCTCATGTACGGGCCGGAGCTGGTGCGGCTCTTCGGCGCGTACAAGGACGTGTGGGACCCGGCGGGCGGCATGAACCCGGCGATCCTGGTTCGCCCGGCCCGGCTGGACGAGAACCTGCGCCTCGCGGTGCTGCCGTCCGGCGCGGCCCCCGGCACGGTCGCCGAGGGGGTGGCCGAGGGGGTCGCGCGCTGTGTCGGGGTCGCGAAGTGCCGGTCGACGGAGGTGGGCGGGCCGGGGGTGATGTGCCCGTCCTACCGGGCCACGGGTGAGGAACGGCACTCCACGCGCGGCCGGGCCCGGCTGCTGCACGAGATGCTCGCGGGGGAGATCGTCGAGGACGGCTGGCGCTCGGCGGAGGTCGCCGAGGCGCTGGACCTCTGCCTGGGCTGCAAGGGGTGCCGCAGCGACTGCCCGGTGGGCGTGGACATGGCCGCGTACAAGGCGGAGTTCCTGCACCGCCACTGGGCGGGCCGCCTCCGGCCGCTCGCCCACTACACGCTGGGCGGGCTCCCGCAGTGGCTGCGCCTGGTCACGGCCCTGCGGGCGGCGGGCGCCGTCAACGCGGCCGGGCGTCGGCTGCGCGTCCCGGGCCTGGCCCGGGAACGGTCCCTGCCGCCGCTGGCCCGGGAAACCTTCACCCGCTGGTGGGAGCGGCGGGAGGCATCCACCGGGTATGCCGGTCGGGGAGCCGGGGCGGGGCCTGCCGGGGCGGGGTCTTCCGGGGCGGCGGTCCTGCTCTGGCCCGACACCTTCACCCAGTACCTGGCCCCGGAGACCGGCCGCGCGGCCGTCCGCGTCCTGGCGGCCGCGGGCCTGGGGGCCGCCCTCCCGCCCGGCCGGGTCTGCTGCGCCCTGACCTACGTCTCCACCGGCCGCCTGGACCGCGCCCGCACGGTCCTGCGCCGGACCCTGGACACCGTGGGGGAGGTACGGGCCCCCGTGCTGGTCCTGGAACCGAGCTGCGCGGCTGCCCTGCGCACCGACCTGCCCGCGCTGCTCCCCGACGACCCGCGCGCCGGGCGCCTGGCGGCGGCGGTCCGCACCTTCGCGCAGACCCTGGAGGAGTACGCGCCCGGGTGGTCGCCGCCCCGCCTGGACCGGCCGGTGGCGGGGCAGACCCACTGCCACCAGCACGCGGTCCTCGGCGACGGCCCGGACCGGCGGCTGCGGGAGCGGGCCGGTCTGACGGGCGGGCTCAGCGGCGGCTGCTGCGGGCTGGCGGGCAACTTCGGCTTCGAGCCGGGCCACCACGAGGTCTCGGTGGCGTGCGCGGAGGAGCAACTGCTGCCGTCCCTGAGCGCGGCCCCGCCCGGCACGCTGGTCCAGGCGGACGGTTTCTCGTGCCGCACCCAGATCGCCCAGCTCGGCGGCGTCCGGGCCCGGCACCTGGCGGAGCTCCTGGCGGAGGGGCTGGCGGAGGGGCTGTGAGGGCGGGGCGGCCTGACGCTCGGGACGACGGTCGGGATGACGCTCGGGACGACGGTCCGTAAGGCGAGACACAAGTGGACACTCCTTACCGATCCCTTAATCTGGAGAAATGACCGCGCCCTCCTCCTCACCCGCCCCGGCCGCCCCCGTCCCGGCCCCCGCCACCGGCCCCCTGCCCACCGAGGGGCCCACCGAGGGGCCCACCGAGGGGCGCGGCGCGGGGCTCACCAAGGGGCCTGCCGAGGGGCGCGGCGCGGGGCGGTTCGGGCCGGTTGCGCTGGTCGTCTCGGCCGGGATATCGGTGCAGTTCGGCGCCGCCCTGGCCGTCCTGATCATGCCGAGGACCGGCGCGGCGGGCGTGGTCACGCTGCGGCTGGCCGCCGCCGCGCTCGTCCTGCTGCTCCTGTGCCGTCCCAAGGTCCGGGGCTACTCGCGCGCCGACTGGGGCACCGTCGTGGCCTTCGGCGTCACGATGGCCGGCATGAACGGCCTCTTCTACCAGGCCCTCGACCGGATTCCGCTCGGCCCGGCCGTCACCCTGGAGGTGCTCGGCCCGCTCGCCCTGTCGGTGATCGTCTCGCGCCGCCTGGTGAACCTGCTCTGGGCGGGCCTCGCCCTCGGCGGCGTGGTCCTGCTCTCCGGCCACGGCGGCGGCTCCGGCTTCGGCTCCCTCGACCCGGCGGGCGTGGCCTACGCGCTGGGCGCGGGCGCGATGTGGGCGGCGTACATCGTCTACAGCGCCCGCACCGGCCGCCGCTTCCCGCAGGCCGACGGCCTGGCGCTGGCGATGGCGGTCGCCGCCGTCCTCTCCCTCCCGCTGGGCGTCCTCCAGGCGGGCTCGGCCCTGCTGGTCCCGAGCACCCTGGCGCTGGGCATCGGCGTGGCCGTCCTCTCCTCGGTGCTCCCGTACACCCTGGAACTGCTGGCCCTGCGCCGCATGCCGGCCCCGACCTTCGCCGTCCTGATGAGCCTGGAACCGGCCATCGCCGCCACGGCGGGCTTCCTGGTCCTCAGCCAGGCCCTCTCCCCCCTGGACGCCCTGGCCATCGCCCTGGTCATCGCCGCCTCCATGGGCGCGGTCCGCTCCCAGCTCACCAAACCCCCGACCTGACCCCCCGCCGCCCGCGCCCGCGCCCCGCCCCGGAGCCCCGCCCGGCCCACCGGCCGGACGGGGCTCCGGCGCGTTCCCGCCGGACCGATACTTCGTGCACGACCGGCCCGACCCGCCGGGGCGGTCTGCGCGCGGGCGGCCCCGGCTCCCCCCACCGAGGAGCGCAGCATGGCCACCCGGACCTTCGGCCGCACCACCCTCACCACCCCCGACCTGGACGAGCCCGGCCTGTACCTGTCGAACGTCGGTACTCTCGACAGCCCGCGCGGCGCACTGCGGGACTTCGCGTACGGCGACGCCCGGCTGAGGGCGCCGGAGCTGGCCGACACCCAGTTGATCACCGGTCGCATCCACGGCGTGACGTCGCGGCGGACCGGCTTCGACCGGCTCGGCCTGCACGGGGTGGAGATCACCACCAGCGACCTGGGCGCCGTGCGCTGGGCCGGGAGCAAGCTGACCCGCGTGACCTTCCGGAACTGCAAGCTGCTGGGCGCCGCGTTCGAGGGCCTCGCCCTGGACGACGTCCTCTTCGAGGGGTGCGAGCTGGACCTGGCGACCTTCGGGAAGGTCCGCGCGACCGGGCCCGTGGTGTTCGCCGGCTGCTCCCTGACCGAGGCCGAGTTCAGCGACTGCGACCCGTCCGACGTCACCTTCTCCGGGTGCGCTCTGCGGCACACCGTCTTCGGCCCGGGCCGGTACCGGCACACGGACCTGCGGGGCAACACCTTGACGGAAGTGCGGGGCGTGGCGAACCTGGCGAAAGTCCGCATCGACCACGGACAACAGGCCGACCTCGCCGAGGCGCTGGTGGCGGAACTCGATGTCGCGTTCGGCGACGACTGAGACGAGAGCGGAAGGACCCCGCACCACCGGATGCGCGGCGGAGACGCCGGAGGCGGCTCCGCCGCGCCAGGGTTGAAGCTTCAGAGTGGGGTGCCAGGGCCGGAGCGTCGGCCATCCCACTGCCCGCCAGCTGGCAGGGCATCCGACGAGCGTCAGTTGTATGAACGGGGTGGGGTGTACAGGCCGCTGCTGGCTTATTGCAGGCTATTTGGCTCGATTGTGTGGACTATGTTCCGGTCAACTATTCTAAGGCCAGGAGGGTGCAGCGGGGGCTTTTCGCGGCAGCACCCGGCCTTGCCGCCATTGCGATCCCATGGCAGAACAAGTAATTCCGGCCCATCGGGGCGCGAACCGTCATTTCCGGCCCTGGTCGGCCTGCGGCGGATGGGGTTACCTTACTTGACCTTGACGGCGCTGTCTGGCACATGATTGCATCCCCGGTGTGCCTGGATGGCGGTTGTGCCGATCAATTCGATCGCGCTTCCAGGTGGGATCAGGTATCGAATCTTCGGTCAAACTATTCCCGGGGGGGAATGTGGAATCCGCTATTCTGTCCGGCCTGCGGAAAGCCGGGCAGCGTGCCGGGCTCGTTTCGCTCGGCGCCATGACCCTGCTGTCTTTGACGGCCGGGTCGGCCCATGCCGCCAGCTGGTCGAGTTACCTCTCTGGCGCCTACCCCAGCTTCGAGTCCCGCCGTTGGGCTGATGCGGGCGGCAGCACAAACATTCAGTTCACCAACTGCGCGGATCACACCGGAGCTACGAGCGCCGGTGTCACCCTGCGCAAGGATGTCGACTGGCAAGTGGACCCCACTTACACCACGGCTTCCTTCACCAACTGCTTCGTCGGCTACAACTCAACCTCTTCGGGTAACTGGGGCGACTACGGCAGCGGTAGTTACTACTTTGCCGTGAATCTGGGCGCGACGTACAGCGACCTGGACGTCCGGGTCGTCAGCGTCACTTACTGAAATAACCCGGAAATCGGTACGGGTGAACCACCAGCAGTCCACTCCGAGTAGGAGTCGGCCATGTCGCGGCCGTTTTGTTCGCCGCTATCTCAAAGGAGCGTCGGCATCATGAAGTCAATGCGTCTTTCCGTCCTGCGTGAATCCGGCCGCCGGGTGGCCGTGGTTGGCCTGGGCGCCACCGCCGTCGTCGGTCTGGTTGCCGGCCCGGCCCAGGCAGCGAGCTGGATGGGTAGCCTCACGAACGCGGGCCCGGGATTCGAGTCCCGTCGCTGGTACGACAACAACGGCGGCTCGACCAACATCAACTTCACCAACTGCACCAGCGGCTCCTCGGTAGCCAACGTCACCCTGCGCAAGGACCTCGACTTCCAGCCGGACCCGCAGTACACCACGGCAGCGTTCACCAACTGCTTCAACGACTACTACTCGACCTCTTACGGAACCTGGGGTGACCACGGCAGCGGCTACTACTACTTCGCCGTGAACTACGGCGGATGGGCGGACCTGACGGTCAGACTCGTGGATGTCTACTACTGAT
Source organism: Streptomyces sp. NPDC051567 (assembly GCF_044454165.1). NCBI lineage: Bacteria > Bacillati > Actinomycetota > Actinomycetes > Kitasatosporales > Streptomycetaceae > Streptomyces > Streptomyces sp. NPDC051567. Next base: position 49,656 of record NZ_JBITDK010000016.1, read on the forward strand.
GCACTCCCTGTTCGGGTGGGAAGGGTCTCTTCCCACCCGAACAGGCTGGTCCCATAGCGCACTTGAGGTCTGCATGCCCCTGCTCTACCAGGACTGTACGTTTCGCTACGGTCGCCGCACACGTCCTGTCCTGAACGGGCTGGACCTGGCGTTCGCTCCAGGTCACACCGTCCTGCTCGGTCCGAACGGCGCCGGGAAGAGCACACTGCTCTCGCTCGGCGCCGGCGCGTTCCAGCCCGGAACGGGGCGGGTGGGTCTCGGTCGGTTGTCCGCCAGCGGCTCCCGCGCCACCCGTACCTACCGGCGCAAGGTCGCCTGGCTCCCGCAACGGCCCGGTTTCTTACCGGGACTGACCGCTCGTGAGCATGTGGCGTACATCGGCTGGCTCAAGGGAATGCGGGAGCGCGACGCCTGGACGGCTGCCCCCGCGGCGATCGACCGTGTCGGGCTCGCCGACAGGCTGAACGACCGCATCAAGACGCTCTCCGGCGGTCAGCAGCAGCGCGTCGCCATCGCCGGCGCCCTCGTCCACGAGGCCGAGGTACTGCTCCTGGACGAACCCACCGTGGGGCTCGACCCGCACCAGCGCCGCCGCTTCCTCGACCTGCTGGTGTCCCTGCGCGGCACCATGCATGTCATCGTCTCCACCCACGACATCGGCGACCTCGACCAAGCCTTCGACGAGGTGGTCGTCTTCGAGTCGGGCAGGACGAGGTTCCAGGGTCCGGTGTCGCTGTTCGACAGCTACGCCGCGCCCGACTGCGTGCCCGGCCGCCGGCTGGAGAGCGCGTACGCGTCTCTGCTGGAGGCCGCGGAATGATCACCTGGGCCAACCTCCGCGCCTCGGCCGCCCCCTGGGTGGTGCTGCCCGCCCTCGTCTACGCGGGCCTGTACATCACCGCCAACCGCATCAGCGTGCCGACGGCCTACGGGGTCGAGGCCGGCGAAGTCGTCGCGCAGGCCTTGCCCGTCGTGGTCGGTGCCGCGGCCGCGGTCGCGGCGTGGGAGGCCGGACGACACCGTCTGCTCGGCGCGTTCCCCGCCACCGCCGCACGCGGTGCGCCGCGCCAGTTCGTCTGGGCCGTCACCCCCGTCGTCGCGCTGCAGGCGGTGCTCCTCGCCGTCTCCTTCCTGCTGGCCGCCAAGACGGTCGGGGCGCTGCCGAGCGGCGCGGCCGGCTGGCTGGGTGTCGCCCATGCCGTCGTGCTTCCGCTCGGATGGACGGCCATCGGATGGCGGCTGGGACACATCCTTCCCCGCAGCCTGGCCGCCCCTGTCGCGGGCATCGGCGGCTGGATGTTCCTTTCCTTCCCCCAGGGCATGGCGAACCCGTGGCTGCGGCACCTGGGCGGATTCATCGACGGGTTCTCCTCCCCGACCGACACACGATCGCCGCTCGCGTACCTGGTCCCATGGGCGGTGCTCTGCGGTCTGGTCCTCGCGTTCTGGCTTCCCGCACTGGTCCGGCAACGGGTTCCCGCGATCTCCCTCGGTTTCGCCCTCGTGATCGCCACGATCCTGCTCGGCCGTGGCGCGGTCGCGGACTGGGGTTACTTCCGCCCTTCGGATGCGCGGATCGTCACCCCGGTGTGTGCCGGCGAGACGCCCCGGGTGTGCCTGCCGCCCGAGTACGCCTCCTACACGGACGGGATACGCAAGGACCTCACGGAGCCGCTGACCAAGTTGCGCGACGCGGGCGTGCCCATGCCCAGGGAACTGCTCCTGACCTCCTCGAAGGAACCGCTGAAGCCCGGAGTCTGGCCGCTGATCTGGTCGCTGCCGCTCGCCGATGGACAGGCGGACCCCGACTCCTTCCGGGCCGACCTGGCGGAATCCGCCGTCACCGGCACCTCTGTGAGCGCCGGGGTCACTCCCTGCCGCCGTCCCGGTTCCATGCCTGCCGCCTGGGCCGCTCTCGTCGTCGGCGTGAACGAGAAGAACGTACGGGGCGCGATGCCGCCCCTGGCCTGGCAGGAGATCACGCAGATCCGCACCCTCCCCAGGGAACAGCAGGTCGCGTGGTTCACCGAAGCGGCGCGGACACAGAAGCACTGCGGAGCCCTCTCGTGAAGCTCTACGCGCTGTCGGTGAGGCGCTGGTGGGTCATGGTCCCCGCAGTGCTTGCGCTCATGCTGGTCACCTGGCTGATCGGGGCGAGCCAGGTGCCTGTTCCCAGCGTTCTGGGAGGTGGGGGAATGGCCCAGATCAAGCACTTCGTGCCGGTGATCGTGAGCGTCGCCGTCATGTACTGCCTGGACCGGCGGCTGCTGGAGGCGGAGCTGACGGCGGTTGTGCCGGTCCGCCGTCTGGATCGAGCAGCGGTGTCAGCGGGGGCGGCGCTCCTCCTGGCCGCCACGCCCGCCGTCGGGCTGGACGTGGCCCGCAACACCCTGCTCGTCCTGGCTCTGGCCCTGGTGGTGCACCGGGTCGCGAACGAGGCCACGGCGGTGGCTGCCGGACTGCTGTACATCATCGCCAACGTGATGCTCGGACAACCCCCCGACCCGCTCGGGTATCGCATCGGCTCTTGGTGGGCGCTGCCCCTCTACCCGGCCGGCAGCATCCCCGCCCTCGTCCTTGTCGTAGCCCTGTTCGCCTGCGCGCTCGCCTGGGGCCTCGCGCCCCGCGCACGCACACGCTGAGACGCACAGCCGGGCGGCGCTCGTCCGGGAGACGACCCAGGACGGGGTCGTCGGTCAGCTTGCTGACGCGGTCGGCGCCGACCGGACGGTCAGCGGAAGGAGCCCGCGATGCCCGTCCGCCGGCCCCGGACCTGACGAAGGCCCCGCCCACCAGCCGACCTGAGCCCCTGCCCGCTTCCCCCCGCCCCGGAGCCCTGCCCGGCCCACCAGCCGGACGGGGCTCCGGCGCGTTCCCGCCGGACCGGTACTTCGTGCACGACCGGCCCGACCCGCCGGGGCGGCCTGCGCGGGCGGGCCGCCCCGGGCGCTTCTGCTCATGGATTCACCACTCGCAGGGAGTCTTCCCGGCCGCTTTAGAGCGATGCCCTCGGTCGGGCGGCCAAGGGCACGACGGACGCGGTCGCCAGGCCGTTGTGGTCGAAGGAGCAGGCGTCCAGCTCGATGCTTCGGATGAGGACCCCTGGAAGGTCGTCGAAGCGGGCGAGTGCCCGCTTCATGGCGTCCATCAGGCTGTCGGCCTCGAAGTAGCAGACGAACGAGGACTCCACGTCAGGGGTCTGCATCAGACTGACGTATCCGTCGGCGAAGCTGTCGAGCCCCGCCAGCACATCGCACTGCTCCTGGGTGAGCGGTTCTTGCGCGTGCAGGGTGAAGTGCCAGCCAGGCACAGTTTCGGTGCTCTCGGGTGAAGCCATCGATCTTCTTCGCCTCTCCTCCTGTACTGCGGGGCGTGCAGCGAACCGTCACCGCACGGAAGCCACCTCCAGCGCCCGGGGCAGCGGGTAGACGCGCTCGGTGGGGATCAGCCGCTGGGCTTTCGCGGCATGGCCGGTCTGTATCAGGGAGGCGGCCTTGCGGACCTGCGGGGTGAGGTCCGTGATGCTGACGACCCAGTCGTCGGCGAACGTGCGGATGAGGTGGCGGCCGATGCCGACCTGGATGCTGTAGTGGTTGAGCGCCGCCCCGCGCGCCGAGCGCTCGGGGTCCCACTGGACGTGCACGGCCGCCTTGGCCACGGCCGCCGGGTCCGAGGTCGTGAGCACGGCCTGGGACAGGGCCTCCTCCCAGCCCTCGCGCGTGATCCGCACCGCGAGAACGCGCTCCTGGCCCGGTTTGCGGGCCCAGTTGCTCCGGTGCATCAGCCACATGAACGACGGCTTGATCCACGTCATCCGGTGGAACGAGAACGGCGCGACGAAGCGGCCCGCCTGGAGTGCCGGATCGGCGATGGCGGGCGAGTACGCCTGGTAGACCACAATCGTGCGAGCGTCGTAGTCAGCACGAATCTGATATTGGGGTGCCATGAGCCGCACCCTGCCATCCGTCGCATGGGCCTCGCGAGCCGTTTTTCCCGCAGTGACCCCGAAGCCGGTTGCGAAAGCGCTGGTCACAGCCGCTCGTTGACGGCCACGACCGGCCCGGTCGCTTCGTATCGTGCGACGAGTTCGGCGTACCTCGTGGCGTTCGGTGCCCCGGACATGTCGGCGGCCAGGGCGGTGTGTCGCGGATTCATCACTTCAGGTGTCGGTTGCGGGAGAACGCCGTCCCCCTGGTAACCGCCCGGCTATCAATGGTGGCCCTCAGCCCGTTCGACTTCTCGGAGGCACCATGAAGTTCCCCCGCTGGACCGTCGCTGCCACCACCCTGGTGTTCGCCGGCCTGCTCACCGGTGTGCAGGCCGGTACCGCCTCCGCCACCGTGTTCACCGCGGAGCTGGTGGCCCGCAACAGCCAGAAGTGCGCGTCGGTCGCCGGTGCGAGTACCCAGAACAACGCCAAGGTGGTCCAGTTCGACTGTCTGGAGGCACCGAACCAGCAGTGGAAGCTGACCGCCACCAGCGCGGGCTACTACACCGTCAGTGCCGTGAACAGCGGTAAGTGTCTCTCCGTTGCCGGGGCGAGCGTCCAGAACAGCGCCGAGGTCGTCCAGTTCGACTGCGTCGGCGCCACCAACCAGGAGTGGAGGCTCGTCCAGAAGGACGCCGGGTACTTCTCCATCGAGGCCCGCCACAGCGGCAAGTGCCTGTCCGTTGCCGGGGCGAGCACCGACAACAACGCCGCCCTCGTCCAGTTCGACTGTGTGGAGAGCTACAACCAGCACTTCCGCCTCGGCTGAGCCCACACCACGCGGTGTCCGTGATCCTCCCCTCAGCGGACTCTTGCGACGGGGCGCCGACCACAACGGTCGGCGCCCCGTCGCGCGTCCGAGCCCTTCGCGATGGCTCGCAGGGCGAGCCGGTGGTCAGCCGTCTGCGCGGGCCATGCCGACGAGGGCGGTCCAGGCGGTGGCGGCGACGGTGAGGACCGGGCCGTCGGTGAGCTTGCTGTCCCGGACGGGGACGGTTCCGGTGGCCGCCGCGCAGGCGGGGGACCACTCGACGCAGTTGTCGCCTGCTGCGCTGCTGTAGGTGCTCTTGCGCCAGGTCAGGGTGTCAGTCATTTTCGTGATCCTTCGCGATGGCTCGTAAGGGGAGGGTCAGCCGTCTGCGCGGACCGTGCCGATGAAGGCGGTCCAGGCGGTGGGGGAGACGGTGAGGACCGGGCCGTCGGTGAGCTTGCTGTCCCGGACGGGGACGGTTCCGGTGGCCGCCGCGCAGGTGGGGGACCACTCCAGGCAGTTGTCGCCTGCTGCGGTGCTGTAGCTGGACTTGATCCACTGGTGGGAAGAAGGAGCGCTCACGTCGGGACTCCGCATCTGCTTGGTGGCCGTGCCGGACGGACGGCTGTGGTCGTTCGTGGCGGCAGGTTAGCCAATGGTGTCGGGGGCCACGCCGGGAACGACGAAACCCCACCGGCCAGGGATACCGGTGGGGTTCGTGGGGGCCGAGGGTCAGCCGTCTGCGCGGACCATGCCGACGAAGTCGGTCCAGGCGGTGGGGGAGAGCGTGAGGACGGGGCTGTCGGTCAGCTTGCTGTCGCGTACGGGCACCGCGCCGATGATGCCGTCGCAGACCTCGACGCAGTCGTCACCTGCCGCGCTGCTGTAGCTGGACTTGCGCCAGTTCGACAGTTCGCCGGTTGTTCTCATCGCTCGTACTCCTTCATGACCGTATTGATCAAGGCGGCCGACGCCGCAGGGTCCAGCGCCCGCTTCTGGAGCCGATCGTAGAGTACGTGGCGGGCCGTGACCTCTTCCTCGTCCTCCATGAGCTTGCCCATGAAGTGGCCCTCCGCGTAGGCGTACCGCTTGCCGTCCGGCATGAGGAGGAGCGAGAAGTTACCCATCGTCACAGCGGGCTCTGTTCGGGCGAACGTCAGCACCTGGACGTGGATCTTGCCCCGGTCCGCAAGGCCCAGTACGTGGGCCAGTTGCGCGGCCATCAGGGGGCCGGAGCCGATGACCTGCCGTAGTGCGGCCTCCGCGAGGATCACCCAGAGCATGGGCGGTTCGTCGGAGTGGAGTATCTGCTGACGCTCCACGCGAGCGTCCACCCGCTGATCGACGTTGCCCTCGCCCGTGACGCGGTAGCCAGCCTCCAGGAGTGTCCGTGCGTAGTCCCTGGTCTGGAGCAGGCCCGGGATGATCAGGGAGAACCCTTTGATGACCTCGGCCCCGGCCTGGAGCTTGACGAAGTCGGCCGACCAGTCCGGGTACTGCTTCCGGCTGAGGAACGGGATGAGGTCGGTGAGTGCCCCGTTCAGCTTCAGGGCGTCGTCCAACTGGTGGATCTGCCCCAGGGTGGGAGGGGTGACGCCGGTCTCGATGTGGCCGATGCGTCCGGGTCCTACGTGCAGTAGCGCTCCAAGATCTCGCTGGGACATCCCCAGCGAGAGCCGAGCGCGTTGAACGGCCTTGCCGATTGCCTCTTCGATGCTGCTCGGTTGGCCCAGGTCCTTCGATGGGCGAGACATCAGCGCACCTCCCTATGCCTATTTCTGGAACGGTAGGAATGAACCCTCTTTTCAGCGTAGCGAGTTGGGGCCAGCCTTGGTGCCGGAAGTCCTGTAATTCCACGAAGATGGGAAAGGGCCGGGTTACCGAACATGAGCGCGAGCGGTATGGGTGGCAGGGACAGTTCCGGGGTGGGTTCTGAGGTGGGGGTCGGTTGTGCTGTGGAGCGGGGGGCTTTCTATCGGTTGATGCCGGAGGCGGAGGGGGCGGTGGTGGATGCCGGGTCGCCTGTTCTGGCGGATTGTGCGCGGCGGTTCGGGGCGACGCCTCGGGGGGCTCGTCTGGCGCGGCGGTTTGCGGTGCGGCGGTTGGAGGGGTGGGGGGTGGCCGTGAGGTCGGAAGACTCTGACGCGGTGGTGGTCATCGTGGCTGAGCTGGTGGCGAATGCGGTGACGCACGGGCGGGTGCAGGGGCGGGACTTCGAGTTGCGGATGGTGCTGGATGAGGGCGGTGTGCGGGTGGAGGTGACGGATGCGCGGCGGGAGGCGGTGCCCCGGATCGGGGTGCGGACGTTGGAGGAGAACGGGCGGGGGCTTCTGTTGGTGGACGCGCTTTCTTCTGTCTGGGGGGTGTCGGACCGGGTGATCGGGAAGACGGTGTGGGCGGTGCGGAAGTTCGAGTGAGTTCGGGTGAGTTCGGGTCTTGGTGTGGGTTCGGATTCCTTCCCAGAGGGTTGCGGGTATTTCGTCCGGCAGGTGCATGCAAACCCGCAGGTTCAGGTAATCCGCATACCGAATCCCCACCCACCCCCGGAACGTGACGCAAAGGAGCCCCGGAGCATCACGCTCCGGGGCTCCAACAGTCCTACAAGTCCAGCAGTCCAGCGGTCCTACAAGTCCAGCGGCACAACAGCCCAGCCGCCGCCCGGCTCAGCCCTTGCTCACCGCCTGGAGGATCTCCGGGAGCTTGCGGGCCACCGTCGGGGCGGCCAGGCGCAGGCCCGCCCAGGCGGCCAGGGTTCCCCAGACGACACCCAGCGGGAGCACGGTCCAGGAGAGGCCCGGGTCGTCCGTCACGGCGAAGTAGACCGTCAGCGCGATCACCGGCGCGGAGATCACCGACGCGGCCAGCATCCCGCCGACGATGCCCATCCAGGCGAGCGCGCCCTGACCGGGGACGACGTTCTTGAAGGCGCCGTCCGTCGGGATGGAGTACGGGAAGCGGGCCGAGGCCAGCGAGCCCGTGCACAGCATCGAGCCCAGCAGGGCCAGGCCCAGGCCCAGGGCCGCCGGGAGCGCCGCCCAGTCGCCGACCAGCGCGGCCGTCACCACCGTGACCACCACCGTGTACGGGACGGTGACCAGGGCCAGCGCGAAGGCCCGCGCCCGCAGCTCGGTGTAGGCGTCGCGCGTCGAGGTGATGGTCTGCGCGACCATCCAGAACGCCGACGTGTCCTGCCCGAACTGGTTGTACATCTGGACGCCGAGCATGCCCGCGCCGAAACAGGCGAGGTAGACCGAGCCCGTGCCCTGCAAGGCGTTGAAGACCGGGACGATCAGGCCGATCGCCAGCGAGGTCACCCACGCGGCCTTCGTCTTCGGGTCCCGCACCGCGTACCGCAGGGTGCGCCGCATGGCCGCGCTCGTGCGCCCGTCCGGCAGCAGCGACCAGAAGCCGCCGCCCGTGCCGCGCTCCTTCGCCGGGCCGGACGCCGCGACCGTCGAGCCGTCCGGGCTCACCATCAGCTTGGTCAGGCCGCGCTCCCAGAACCGCAGCAGCAGGACCAGCGCGCCCACGGTCAGCACGAGCTGTGCGAGGGCCCTCAGGTACGCGCCCTCGCTCGCCGAGTCCACCATGCCCACGGCGGTCGCGGGCGGCAGCCACCGCACCACCTCCTCGACGGGCTCCAGCAGGGTCAGGCCGCCCGCCACGAACAGGCGCTGGCCCGCGAAGTTGGCGACCTGCGCGCCCACCGCGATCACCAGGCCGCTCAGGAGCGCCAGGTCACGCCCCTTGCGGCTGGTCAGCAGCCGCACATTGGCCGTGGCCACGGCGCGGGCGAGCGCCGCGCAGCCGAGGATCAGCAGCGGCACGGCCAGGACGGCGGCCACCACCCCCGCCGCGCCCCGGGCGACGGCGATCACCGAGCCGACCGCCAGGCAGAGCGTGAACAGCGGCCCGATGCCGACCAGCGAGGAGACCAGCAGGGCCCGGACCAGCGGCCGGGGCCGCAGCGGCAGCATGACGAGCCGGCTCGGGTCGAGCGTCTCGTCGCCGCTGGGGAAGAAGAGCGGCATGAAGGTCCAGCCGAGCGCCAGGATCGCGGCCAGCAGGACGACGATCGTCCCGGCGTGGTCGTCGCCGCGCAGCAGGGCCAGGCCGACCGTGGTGAAGAAGGCCACCACCACCGCGACGGCCAGCGAGGAGAAGTAGGCGGCCTTGCGCTTGGAGGAGCCCTTCAGCCCGTTGCGCAGCAGCGAGAGCTTCAGCCGGACGAAGACCGGGACCAGCGGGACCTCTGCGATCTGCGGGGCCTGTGCGACCTGCGGGACCTCCACGGCGGACGCGCTCATCGCCCGGCCCCGGCCACCGGGGAGCCGCCGCCGAGCCAGTCCAGGGAGTCCCCGGCCGTGTCCCGGCCCCGCGCCCCCACCAGTTCCAGGAAGGCGGCTTGCAGGGAGGGCGCGGAGCCCCGTACGTCGGCCAGCGGGCCCGCGGCCCGGATCTGGCCGGCGGCCATGACGGCCACCCAGTCGCACAGCGACTCGACCAGCTCCATCACGTGGGAGGAGAAGACGACCGTGGCGCCGGAGCCGGTGTAACGTTCCAGCACCCCGCGGATGGTCTGCGCCGACACCGGGTCGACCCCCTCGAACGGCTCGTCCAGGAAGAGCACTTCGGGGTTGTGCAGCAGGGCCGCGGCCAGACCGATCTTCTTGCGCATGCCGGTCGAGTAGTCCACGACCAGCTTGTGCTGCGAGCCCGCCAGGTCGAGGATCTCCAGGAGCTGCGTCGCCCGCTTGTCGGTCTCCGCGCCCGGCAGCCCGCGCAGGCGGCCCATGTAGCCGAGGAGTTCACGGCCCGAGAGCCGCTCGAAGAGCCGCAGCCCCTCCGGCAGCACACCGATCCGGGACTTCACCCGGACCGGGTCCGCCCACACGTCGTGCCCGGAGATCAGGACCCGGCCCATGTCGGGGCGGAGCAGACCGGTCACCATCGACAGCGTGGTCGTCTTGCCGGCGCCGTTCGGGCCGACGAGGCCGATGAACCGGCCCGCGGGCAGCTCCAGATCGACCCCCGCGACGGCCACCTGTTCACCGAAGCGCTTCCACAGACCCTCCACCCGCACGGCGGGGACGGCGGACGGCCCGGACCGCGCGCCACCCGCCCCGTCCGTCCCGACCACCGTGTCACCCTGGTCCGGCATGCGCCCGCCTCTCGTCCTGTCCCCGTCGGCTGTTCCCTCCTCAGCGTAGGAGGAGACGCGCGGGGCGGGCAGTTACGTATGTCATGACTTTCCGGCCGGTCCCGCCACGGCCCGCCCCACGGGGGGACGCGGCCCTGACCTGCGAGGTTCCGCACCGCAGCCGCATCGCAGCCGTGCCGCAGCCGTGCCGCCCGCACGGTTCGCGCCACGCGCGCACGGCCGTGCCGGGGCTTTCGCGCCCGTCAGGGCGGGGCGCGTCAGGCGCCGCGCCGGGCCCGTTCCGCCGCCGCCTCGCGCCCGCACGCGTACGCCAGCGCGTCGGTCAGCTCCTCCGCGTCCGGCAGCCACCGGTTGGCCGGCGTGGGGGGCTGCGCCCACTGGACCGCGCCCCGGCCGCCGACACGGGTGGGCGGGGCGGCCACGTACGCGCCCTCCCCCCGCACGGACAGGTCGATCGCGTCGGGAATCCAGCCGAGCTTGCGGACGCGGTCGGGAACCTTGGCCCCGGTGCCCGCCAGGACGAAGAACAGCATCCGGTCGCCGGGGGTGAGCGTGACCGGCCCGATCGTGCGTTCCATCCGCTCCAGCCGGGCCAGTGCCAGGAACCCGGCGGCGTCCGGGACGTCCAGGGCGTCGAAGGTCCGGCCCGTCGGCAGGAGGATCGAGGACCGCGGCCTCTCCGCCCAGATCCGCCGCACCTGCACGGCGCTGCCCGTGGCCCGGGAGGCCCAGTCCTCCCCGGTGGGGTGCGCGCCCGGAGCCGCGCACTCCGCCGCCCCGCAGGAGCACACCTCGCGGCCGTCCGCCGCCTCCAGCCAGGTACCGGCGAAGACGTCCCAGTGGCGTTCCTCCGTGTACCGCACGGCCTGGTCGACGAGTTGCTCGCCGCGCTGGAGGGGGACGGGCGCGGCGGTCTCGGTGTCTGCGATGGTCTCTTCCACGACCATCACAACTGCACCGCACACCGGGGGTTACGGCCGTAAACCAGCCCGCGGGCGGAGCATCGATCCTGCACACGGGGCGCATCGAGGCATCGGCGGGGGCGCGTGAGAGGCCGGAGCGCGGCAGTTGGGTAGCGACAAGACGCAGAGCGGAAGATTCTCCGCACATCAGGCGGGAAGTGATCATTCCATCGTCGATCACCCGCGGCCACAGGGGGTTTTCATGGCAGCCAGGACTCTCGTCGCCCGCCAGCCGAACGAACGGTTGCAGGCACTCATCCAGGAAGCCGGGTGCTCCAATGCCGGGCTCGCCCGGCGGGTCAACATGTGCGGGGCCGAACACGGCCTCGATCTCCGCTACGACAAGACCTCCGTCGCCCGCTGGCTCCGCGGCCAGCAGCCACGGGGCCGGGCCCCCGGCATCATCGCCGAGGCGCTCGGGCGCAAACTCGGCCGGGCCGTCACCATCGACGAGATCGGCATGGCCAACGGCAAGAACCTGGCCTCCGGCATCGGTCTCCAGTTCTCCCCGACCGTCGTCGGCGCGATCGAGCAGGTCAGCGAGTTGTGGCGGAGCGACGTCGGCCGCCGCGACTTCCTGTCGGGGTCGAGCGTGGCCGCGTCCGCGCTGGTCGAGCCCAGCCGCGACTGGCTGATCACCGGGGCCGACGCGCAGGTGGCCCGCAGCGGCGGCGCGCGGGTCGGGATGCCGGACGTGGAGGCGGTACGGGCCACCACCGAGGCGCTCAAGGAACTCGACCACCGCTTCGGCAGCGGGCACGTACGGCCCGTGGTCGTCCACTACCTCAACTCCGTGGTGTCCGGGCTGATCGGCGGCTCCTACCGGGAGCCGGTCGGCCGGGCGCTCTTCGCCGCGGTGGCCCGGCTGACCGAACTCGCGGGCTACATGGCCGTGGACACCGGCCAGCCGGGCCTGGCCCAGCGCTACTACATCCAGGCGCTCCGGCTGGCCCAGGCCGCCGGGGACCGGGCGTACGGGGGCTACGTCCTGGCGGCGTCCATGAGCCACCTCGCCGCCGAACTGGGCAGTCCCCGGGAGATCGCGCAGCTCGCGCGGGCCGCCCAGGAAGGGACGCGGGGGCAGGTCACCCCGAGGGTGGAGGCGATGTACTACGCCGCCGAGGCGCGCGGGCACGCGCTGCTCGGCGACATCCGGGCGACGGCGGTGCTCTCCTCGCGGGCGGTGACGGCACTGGAGCGGGCGGAACCGGAGTCCGGTGACGACCCGGTCTGGATCCGCCACTTCGACCACGCCTACCTGTCGGACGAGCTGGCCCACTGCCACCGGGACCTGGGCCAGGCCGACGCGGCGGACCGGTGCGCCCGGGAGGCGCTGCGGAGCCTGCCGGAGGGCAAGGCGCGCCGCCGGGCCATCGGACTGCTGCTGCTGGCGACGGCCCAGGTGCAGCAGCGCGAGGTGGAACAGGGCTGCCGGACGGCCACGAAGGCGGCGGAGCTGCTGTCGGGGCTGCGCTCGAACCGGGGCGTGGAGTACCTGGACGACTTCCGGCGGCGGCTGGAACCGTACCGGGAGGAGCCCGCGGTACGGGAGTTCGGGGCGCGGCTGGAGGCGCGGGTGGCCTGAGCCCGCCCCGGGGGCGTGGGCGACCCGGTAGCGTGACCCGACGGTTCCGCAGGGTTCGGGCAGGTCGGAGAAGGAGTCCCGGTGACGGAGAGCGGACAGGGGGGAGCGCCCCAGCCGGGTGCCCCGTGGGGCCCGGCCCCCACCTCCGGCCACCCCGGGCACCCCGCGCGGCAGCAGCCCGTACCGCCGCAGCCGGAACCGGAGCGGTATCCGGACCAATACCAGGGCCAGTACCAGGGGCAGGGGCAGTACCAGTCCCAGGACCACCAGCAGCCGCAGCAGTACCCGGAGCAGCACGCGGAGCAGTGGCAGGGGTACCAGCAGCACCAGGGGTACCAGGGGTACGAGTACCAGGACCACCAGGTGTCTCCGCAGCCGCAGCCGGATTACCAGCCGCAGCCGGGTCACCAGCCGTATCCGGAACAGCAGTACCAGGAGCCGCAGCAGTACCAGGAACAGCATCAGGAGTCGCAGCAGTACCAGCAGTACCAGCAGTACGAGCCGTACCCGCCCCTGACCCCGTCCCTGACCCCGCCCCTGCCCGAGCCCGAGGCCGCGACCCAGTACATCCCGGCCGTCCCGGCGGCCCCGGCCGCCCCGGGCCACGCGGAGGCGGCGACCCAGTTCATCCCGCCCGTGCCGGCGGCCCCGGACCACGCCGAGGCGGCCACGCAGTTCATCCCGCCCGTGCCCGCCGGACCCGTCGCCGGACCCGGCGGGGGGTTCCGGGGCGGCGGCCGGGACGACGACACCGCCGGGCACACCCAGACCCTGCCGCCGATCCAGGAGCCGGTGCTGCGCCGGCCGCCGCCGCGCGCCCGGCCGCCGCGCGGGCAGGGCCCCGTACCGCCCGGGCCCCAGCCCCGGCCCCGCCCCCGGACCGGGCCCCAGCCGCCCCCGCAGCGCAGGCACGGGCCGCCGCCGCCCGTGGAGGCTCCGCGCAAGGTGTCGCCGGGGGTCATGGCCGCCGTGGTGGTCGGGCTGGCCGTCGTCGGGCTCGGGGTCGGTTCGCTGCTCGGCGACGGCAAGCCGCAGAACACCGACCCGGGCGCGGCCCCCTCCGTGCCGGCCGGGCCCGGCGGCCCCTCGGCGGCGGCGGTCGGCGAGGCGCCCGTCGACCCGGCCCGGCCGCAGGCCGTCCAGCTCGACAAGCTGCTGGCCGACAGCAACGACAGCCGGGCCGCGGTGATCAAGGCCGTGGAGGACATCAAGGCGTGCCGCGAACTCGACCGGGCGGCCGACGACCTGCGCGACGCGGCCCGCCAGCGCGAGGAACTCGTCACCCGCCTCCAGGAGCTCAAGCTCGACCGGCTCCCGGACCACGTGAAGCTGACCGACGCCCTCACCCGGGCGTGGAAGTCCTCCGCGTCCGCCGACACCGGCTACGCGGCCTGGGCGGACGACGTGGACGACGACGACCGGGGCTGCAAGGACGGCCGGGCCAGGAACTCCGGGAACGCCGTCGCCGCGAACCGGGCGAGCGGCGACGCGACGCGGGCCAAGGAGTCGGCCGCGGCGCTGTGGAACACGGTCGCGGCCAAGTACGGCCTCACCCGGCGGGACACGTCCCAGCTGTAGGTCTCCCGCCGCGGCTCCTCTCCCGCTCCCCTCCCGCTCTGCCGTCACCTGTGGGTGACGCGAGAGCGTGCGGGAAGGGAACGTACGATCGAAAGCGTGACATTCGCACAGGGTTCGACGAACTCCTCCCGCCGCGCCACCCGCTCCACCACCATGGGCTCCATGCCCCTCACCGACATGCCGTGGTGGCGCTGGCGCGGCAACGTGCGCTCGGCGCTGCACATGCTCTCCGACCCGGCCTTCCACGAGGACACCTGGCGGGCGGGGGCCGAGGGGTACGGGGACGTCACCGACGCCGTGTACCGGCTCGTCGAGGACACCTGGCTCGACAGCTGGTCGGCGGAGAAGTACGTCGGCACGATCTTCCGGGACTCGCAGGAGGCGGCCCTGGTCGACCTCGCGGTGCTGCGCGTGCTGCGCATCCTGCACCAGGTCGGGCCCGACGCCCCGGTCCCCGTCTTCCTGGAGCACCACGCCTGGCCCGAGGCGGTCCGCGCCGCGCGCGCGGCACACGTACGGCTGGCGGTGGCGGACGGGGACGACCCGGATGCCCGGCCCGGGTCGCTGGACGTCCTGAGGATGCTCACGCACACGGTGTGAAAGGCTGTCGGGTCATGAGCGACGACCCCCAGCCCGGGACCCCGGCCCAGCCCCTGCCCGAGGCCCAGCCCGAGGCCCAGCAGTACATCCTGACCCTGTCCTGCCCCGACAAGCAGGGCATCGTGCACGCCGTGTCCAGCTACCTGTTCATGACGGGCTGCAACATCGAGGACAGCCGCCAGTTCGGCGACCACGACACCGGCCTCTTCTTCATGCGGGTCCACTTCTCGGCCCAGGCGCCGGTCACGGTGGAGAAGCTGCGGGCCAGTTTCGCCGCGATCGGGGACTCCTTCCGGATGGACTGGCAGATCCACCGCGCCGACGAGCGCATGCGGATCGTGCTCATGGTCTCGAAGTTCGGCCACTGCCTGAACGACCTGCTCTTCCGCTCCCGGATCGGGGCGCTGCCGGTCGAGATCGCGGCCGTCGTCTCCAACCACACCGACTTCGAGGCGCTGGCCGGCTCGTACGGGGTCCCGTTCGTGCACATCCCCGTGACGCGGGAGACGAAGGCGGCGGCGGAGGCGCGGCTGCTGGAGTTCGTCCGCGCCGAGAACGTCGAACTGGTGGTCCTGGCCCGGTACATGCAGGTGCTGTCGGACACCCTGTGCAAGGAGCTGAGCGGGCGGATCATCAACATCCACCACTCGTTCCTGCCGAGCTTCAAGGGCGCGAAGCCGTACCACCAGGCGCACACCCGGGGCGTGAAGCTGATCGGCGCGACCGCGCACTACGTGACGGCCGACCTGGACGAGGGGCCGATCATCGAGCAGGAGGTCGAGCGGGTCGGCCACGAGGTGACCCCGGACCAGCTCGTGGCGGTCGGCCGCGACGTGGAGTGCCAGGCGCTGGCCCGCGCGGTGAAGTGGCACAGCGAACACCGCGTCCTGCTGAACGGCACCCGCACGGTCGTCTTCGCGTAGGCCCCGGCCGGGCCCGGACCGTTCGGCCGGGCCCGGCCCCGATCCGGCCCAGGCCCCGGCTCCGGCGGGGCCGGGCGCGCCGCAGGTGGCGGGGAGGGTCAGGCGTCGGGGGCCTGGACCCCGCAGTAGGAGGCGAAGCCGCGCAGGATCTCCTCCTCCGAGATGCGGCCGTCGCCGTCCGTGTCCAGGGCCACCGCCGCCTGGCCCGCCAGCTCGGGCGGGGTGCCCAGGACCCGCAGGACGCGGGCGGTGGCCGAGGGGGTCGCCCCGGCCGGGGTGCCGCCGTCGCCCGCCACCGCGATCACGGCCCGCAGGAAGGGCCGCGCGATCTCCGCGAACCGCTCCGGGCTGTCCCGCAGCCGCTTCGCCGCCCCGGTGATGAACTCCTCGCGGGAGACGCGCTGGTCACCGTCGACATCGGCGATGCCGGCCATGCCCTGCCAGAACGCCTCGGCGCCCGCGAAGACGGCCTGTCCTTTGTCCGACCGGGCCGTGGCTCCGAATTCCGCCAGGACGGCCTTGGCGGCCGTGCTGAAGTCGTCCCGGTCGATGTAACCGGAGCCGTCCTGGTCGAAGGTGGCGAATCGGGCGGCGATCTTGCGCTCGTATTCTGCGCTGTCCATATTCGGCGTTCCGCCTTCACATGTGCGGTGGGGGTTCACATCAAGTCAGGCAGGAGCGTAAGCCCTTCGTGGCCTGCGCGTTGGGCGAAGGGCTCAGGCCGCCCGCCGCATCGAACCCGCGCACGGGGCGCGCGGCAGGGCGCGTACGCCTGTGCCCATGACACCTATGGTCATGACACCTGTATCCGTAACACCTGTATCCGTATGTCTCCGTAACACCTTTATCCATGACGCCCGTGCCGATGACGCCCGTGCCGATGACGCCCGTGCCCATGAGGAGCCGGCCCACCCCGGAGCACCGGCCGCGACGCCACTTTCAGGACATCCACTATCACGCAGGGCGGGCACCGGGGGCGGGGTTCTCGTAAAACCGCTGCGCCCGGCCGGCCGGCGACTACATTCGACGGGTCGACAACCGCTGGGGGCCAGGATGCCGAAGGACGCGCCACCGCGCTGGGACCGCCGCATGCAGCAGCGACTCGCACGCGGCGAGGCCGCCGCGCTCGGGGAGCTCTACGACCGCTTCGCCTCGCTCGTGCACAGCCTGGCGCACCGGGTGCTGGGCGACGAGACGGCGGCGGACCGGATCACCCGTGAGGTCTTCGGCTACATCTGGGAGAACCCGGACGCCTACGACCCCAAGGAGGGCTCCATGCGCTCCTGGGTCGCCCGGATCGCCCAGACCCAGGCGGTGGCCCGGCTGCGCCAGGCCGAGCGGGGCCGGGGCTCGCGCGAGGAACTGGAACAGAAGGTGCGCACCGCCAACGCCGCCGCCCGCGCCGACTACATCGTCACCTCCATGCCCGCACCGCTGCGCGCCGCGCTCGAACTCGCCTACTTCAAGCGGCGCGACTACCGGCAGGCCGCCGCCGACCTGCGGATCAGCGAGGACGAGGCCCGGCGCCGGCTGCGGCTCGGGCTCCAGCTCCTGTCGACCGCCAACGCCCTCCCGCAGGAGGACACCGCCCCGCCGTCCGGATACGGCTCACCCGGATATGGAACGCCCCGATGAACGGCCGCGCAGAGTCGCCCGACGACGCATACGAGAGTTCCGGCGGCCCGGTGCGGATACCGGGCCCGCGCGGGGCCGCCGACGACCTCGGCCCGCAGTGCGCGCCCGATCCCCTGCCCGCGCCGCCGCCGTCCCACACCGTGCTGAAGTCGCTGCTCGGCGCGTGGGCGCTGGCCGCGTGCTCCGCCGAGGAGACCCAGGCCGTGGAGGACCACCTCACCGAGTGCGCTCCCTGCGCGGACGAGGCGCTGCGGCTGCGCGACGCGGTCGGGCTGCTGCACCCCGAGGAGAGCCTCGACCTCAAGCCGCTGCTGCGCTCGCGCGTCCTGGAGGACTGTCTGGGCAAGCGCCCGGCCCGCATCCCGGTGCCGGTGTGGGCCCACCCGTACGACACGGAGACCGCCCGGCTCGACGCGCTGCTCCAGGACTTCGGGGACGCGGAATGGCACACGCCCGTGCGGCTGAAGTGGTTCGAGGAGGAGCGGCGCCAGACGCGCCGGACCACGGTGGCCGGGGTGATCGGCCACCTGCTGACGGTCGACGGGCTGGTCGCCACCGCGCTCGGCCTGGACGACCCGCTGGGTCCGCGGGCGCCGGGCGAGGGGCCGACCGTACGCACCGAGCACTTCTGGAAGGCGTCGCCGCACCCGACCACGCGCCAGGTCCGCGAGCCGTGGCGGGACCAGGGCCACACCCTGGTGCGCACGGTCTCCTTCGCGGGCCGTGGCGTCGCCGAACTGGCGGTGGAGTACGGGGCCTTCGCGCTGCCGCTCGGTGACGCGTTCCTGGAGCGCGCCTTCGAGTGCTGGGTGCACGCCTGGGACATCGCGGAGGCGGTGGACTACCCGTACGACCCGCCGTCGGGCCCGCACCTGCACGGGATGATCGACCTGGCGGCGCGGCTGCTGCCCGGCGCCCTCGCCGAGCGCCGCCGCTCGGGCCGGGCGGCCCCGGCGCGCGGCCTGGTCGCGGCGGGAGCCCCCGGCCGGACCCTGCACCTGGAGATCGAGGGCGTGGGCGGTGGCGGCTGGGACATCGCCCTGGACTCCCCGGCGGCGAAGCCGTCCCCGGAGCACACGGTGGCCCGGATCGCGCTGGACGGCGTCGAGTTCTGCCAGCTCGCCGCCGGGCACATCTCCCCGGAGGAGGCCGCCGCGGGCCAGCACGGCGACCGCGAGGCGATCCGCGACGTCCTCTTCGCCGCGGCCTCGCTGAGCCGCCTCTGAGGCTCTGCCGGGCGGTCCGGGGGCTCAGGCGTAGCGTTCGCGCAGCTTGTACTTGAGGACCTTGCGCAGGGTGTCGCCCCGGGGCAGGGCCTCCACCAGCTCCAGTTGTTCCGGGAGCTTGTGGGTGGCCAGGCCTCGCGCGCGCAGGTACGCCGTGACCTCGGGCAGGGTCAGCGCGGGCGCGCCCGGGGGCTGTTCGGCCACCGCGCAGACGCGTTCGCCGCGCTCCGGGTCGGGCAGGCCGATGACGGCGACGTCGGCGAGGCCCGGGAGCCCCTGGAGGAGTTCCTCGACCTCCCGGGCCGAGATGTTCTCGCCCTTGCGGATGATGACGTCCTTGGCGCGGCCGGTGAGGACGAGGTGGCCGTCCGGGGTCAGCCGGCCCAGGTCGCCGGTGATCAGGTAGCCGTCCTGGTCGAAGACCCCGTCCGCCGGGTCCTGCCCCAGGTAGCCCTGGCAGACGGCCTCGCCGCGCAGCCGCACCTCGCCGTCGGTGCCCGGCGGCAGCGGGACCCCGTCCGGGCCGGTGATGCGGACGGACATGGCGGCCGGGGGGCGGCCCTCGGTGGTGGCGAGGTGTTCGTCGGTGTCGTCCGGGTCGCCCATGGTGATCATCGGGACCTCGGTCATGCCGTAGCCGTGGGCCAGCCGGCAGCCCAGCTCGCGGACGACCGCGTGGTACAGCTCGGGCGGCTTGGGGGCGCCGCCGCCCGCCATCAGCCGCAGGGCGGGCAGCAGCGGGACGCCCGGGTCCTTGCGCTGTTCGGCGAGGAACAGGGAGTAGAAGGCGGTCGACCCGCCGGCCACCGTGACCCCGTGGCGGCGGTAGCCGTCCAGGGAGCCGGGCAGGGCGAACCGTTCGAAGAGGACCGCCGGGAAGCCCGCGAGCAGCAGCATCACGGTGTAGTCGGGTCCGCCTATGTGGGCGAAGGGGAAGGCCATCGAGCCGATGTCGTCCGGGCCGGGCCGCAGGGCCCCGGTGAGGCAGGAGCCGCCCGCGATCAGGGAGCGGTCGGTGTGCAGGACGCCCTTGGGGTCGGAGGTGGTGCCGGAGGTCCAGTAGATCCACCGGACGTCGGTGCCGTTCGCGGGCGGGGGCGGCAGGACGGCCGGGTCGCCGTCCGGGAGGGTCCCGTACGCCTCGAAGACGCCGCGCGCGCCGAGCCGCCGGGCCATCGCGGTGTGGTCGAAGCCGCGCCAGACGCCGGGGACGGCGAAGAACTCCGCGCGCGAGCGGCGCAGGGCGAAGCCCGTCTCGCGGTCCCGGCAGGAGGGGATGAGGGGGCTCTGGACGGCGCCGAGGCGGGCGAGGGCGACGGAGAGGAGCACCGTCCCGATCCGGGTGGGGAGCTGCCAGGCGACGACGGTGCCGGGGCGGACGCCCCTGTCGTACAGCCCGGCGGCGACCCGCTCGGAGCGGTCGCGGAGCCCGCCGAAGGTCAGGCGGCGGTCGGCCGCCGGGTCCTCGGCGGCCTCGATGAGGGCGGTGGCGTCCGGGGTCAGCGCGGCCCGGCGGGCGACCAGCTCCCACAGGGTCCGGGACCGGCTCAGCGCGGTCGCGGTGTCCGCCGCGCCGGTCGTGCCTGTCGTGTCTGTCATGTCGGGCGTGTCTGTCGTACCCGTCGCGGTGTCCGGCATCGGCGGCCTCTCCCCGGTGGCTGTCTGACGGTCGGTCAGATATGGCGGGGAGCGTAGGCCGTCGGCGCTTGTAGGTCCATGGGTGGCGGGCTAGCGTGTACCGGGCGCGTATCTGACGACTCGTCAGATAGTTGGTCACCGGACACGGCGAGGGGAAACCATGGAACTGCCCCGGATCATCAGCGTGGACGACCACGTGATCGAACCCCCGCACCTCTTCGAGCGCTGGCTCCCCGCCCGCTACCGCGACCGGGGCCCGCAGCCGCTCACCACGGGCATCGGCGAACTCGTCTACACCGGCGGCAAGTACGTGATCTCCATGGACCCGGACGGCCCGCCCGCCGACTGGTGGATCTACGAGGACCTGAAGTTCCCGTACAAGCGCAACATCGCCGCCGTCGGCTTCGACCGCGACGACATGACCCTGGAGGGGATCACCCGGGCGGAGATGCGCCGGGGGTGCTGGGACCCGGCGGCGCGCCTGCTCGACATGGACCTCAACCACGTCGAGGCGTCCCTGTGCTTCCCGACCTTCCCGCGTTTTTGCGGCCAGACCTTCGCCGAGGCCCACGACAAGGAGGTGGCCCTGGCCTGCGTGCGCGCCTACAACGACTGGATGGTCGAGGAATGGTGCGGCGACAGCGGCGGCCGGCTGATCCCGCTCTGCATCGTCCCGCTCTGGGACATCGGCCTCGCCGTCGCCGAGATCCGGCGCAACGCGGCGCGCGGGGTGCGGGCGGTGACCTTCTCCGAGATCCCCCCTTACCTCGGGCTGCCGTCCATCCACACCGGCTACTGGGACCCCTTCTTCGCCGTCTGCCAGGAGACCGCCACCGTCGTCAACATGCACATCGGGTCCAGCTCCCAGATGCCCGCCGCCTCGCCCGACGCGCCCCCGGCCGTCCAGGCCGCGCTGAGCTTCAACAACGCGATGGCCTCCATGACGGACTTCCTCTTCAGCGGCGTCCTGGTGCGCTTCCCGGCGCTGCGGCTCGCCTACAGCGAAGGCCAGATGGGCTGGATACCGTACGCCCTGGAACGCGCCGACGACGTCTGGCGGGAGCACCGGGCCTGGGGCGGGGTCCGTGATCTGGTCCCCGAGCCGCCGTCCACCTACTACTACCGGCAGATCTTCTGCTGCTTCTTCCGCGACAAGCACGGCATCGCCTCGCTCGACGTGGTCGGCCGCGACAACGCCACCTTCGAGACCGACTACCCGCACGTGGACTCGACCTTCCCGCACACCAAGGAGGTCGCCCTCGACCACGTCGGGGGCCTCGACGAGGAGACGGTCTACAAGCTGATGCGCGGCAACGCCATCCGCATGCTCGGCCTGGACCTCGACCGGGACCGCCCCCGGGACCGCCCCGGGCGGGAGGCCCGCCGGTGAGGCTGACGGACACCCCGCAGGAGCACGAGTTCCGGCTCCGGCTGCGCGCCTGGCTGGCCGGGGTGCTGCCGGACCTGCCCGCCCGGCCCTCCCCGGACGACTGGCCGGGACGGCGCGCCCACGACCTCGGCTGGCAGCGCAGGCTCCACGACGCGGGGTACGCGGGACTGCACTGGCCCGTGGACGCAGGCGGGCGCGGGGCCGGTCCGGCCCGGCACCTGATCTTCCTGGAGGAGACCGAACGCGCCGGGGCCCCCTACGTCGGCGCCAACTTCGTCGGGCTGCTGCACGCCGGGCCCACCATCGCCGCCGAGGGCACCCCCGAGCAGCGGGCGCGCTGGCTGCCCCCGGTCCTGCGCGGCGACGAGGTGTGGTGCCAGGGGTTCAGCGAACCGGACGCGGGCTCCGACCTGGCCTCGCTGCGCACCCGCGCGGTCCGCGACGGCGACTCCTACGTGGTCACCGGGTCGAAGACCTGGACCTCGCACGCGGAGGTCGCCGACTGGTGCGAACTGCTCGTCCGCACCGATCCGGCGGCCCCCCGGCACCGGGGCATCTCCTGGCTGGCGATGCCGATGGACGCGCCGGGCGTCACCGTCCGGCCCCTGCGCACCCTCGCCGGGTCCACCGAGTTCGCCCAGCTCTTCCTGGACGGCGTACGGGTGCCGGTCGCCAACCGGGTCGGCGCGGAGAACGACGGCTGGCGGGTCACCATGGTCACCCTCGCCTTCGAACGCGGCACCGCCTTCGCCGGTGAGATCGTCGCCTGCCGCCGGACCCTGGGCGAGCTGGCCCGCACGGCGAAGGCCGACGGCCGCTGGGACGACCCGGTGCTGCGCCGCGCGCTGGGACGGCTGTACGCGGAGTTCGGCGCGCTCTGGCGGCTCACGCAGTGGAACGTCAGCGAGTCCCGGCTCTCCGGCGGGGTCCCCGGCACCGGCGGCTCCGTCCTCAAACTGGCCTACTCGCGGGCCCGGCAGGAGCTGTACGACACGGCGGCCGTGGTGCTGGGCGCGGGCTCGCTCGCACTGGAGGAGGAGTGGGCGCGCGAGCGGCTCTCCTCCCTCTCGTACACGATCGCGGCGGGCACCTCGCAGATCCAGCACACCATCGTCGCCGAGCGGATGCTCGGCCTCCCGAAGGGCCGGTGAGGGCCGTGCGTTTCCACCTGACGGACGACCAGCGGGCCCTGCGGACCGGCGTACGGGACCTCCTGGCGCGGCGGTACGGCCGCGAGGCGCTGCGCGCGTCGGTGGACGCGGCCTGCGGACCGGGGCCGGGTTCCGGGGCAGGGGCGGCGCCCGGGGCGGTCGTGGACCGGGGGCTGTGGCGGGAGCTCGGCGCGGCCGGGTTCTTCGCGCTGCGGCTCCCGGAGGCGGACGGCGGCGTCGGGCTCGGGCTGCCGGAGGCGGCGCTCGCCTTCGAGGAGGCCGGCCGGGCGCTGCTGCCGGGCCCGCTGGTCGCCACGCACCTGGCCGCCGGGAGCGTCCCGGGCGCGGCGCGGGGCACGATGGTGGTGACGGCGTTCGACCTCGGCGGGCCGCTGGTGACGTACCTGGGGGAGGCGGACGCGGTCCTGGGGCACGCGTCGCTCCCGCCCGGCGAACCGGTCCGCCCGACGGACCCCCTGACCCCGCTCCACCGGGTGGCGCCGCCGTCGCCCGGCACGGCGTACGACGGCCTGGAGGAGTACCGCGACGAGGGGTCGCTGCTGACGGCCGCGCTCCAACTGGGCGGCGCCCTGCGGACGGTGGAGCTGGCGGTGCGCTACGCCCGGGAGCGCGAGCAGTTCGGGCAGCCGATCGGCGCGTTCCAGGCGGTCAAGCACCTGTGCGCCGGGATGCTCGTCCGCGCGGAGCTGGCCCGTACGGCGGTCTACGCGGCGGCGGTGACCGCCGACCCCGGGGAGATCGCGGGCGCCAAGCTGCTCGCGGACGAGGCCGCCGTCCGCAACGCCCGGGACTGCCTCCAGGTGCACGGCGGGCTGGGCTTCACCTGGGAGGCGGACGTCCACCTGTACCTGAAGCGGGCCTGGGTGCGGGCGGAACAGTGGCGGACAGTGGCCGAGGCCGAAGAGTTTCTGGCCGAAAGGGTGTAGCTCACCGTGACGAGAGGGCGCGGCGAGGCGCGGGACAGCACGGGAAGCCAGGGGGAAGCCAGGGGAAGGGCGGGAAGACACGGGAGGGACGACGTGGGACGCATGTCCGATTACAGAGAGTTGATATCTGTTTGTGTCCTTCGCCCACCTCGTTAAGGCCCAGGAGGAGGGGCCTGCTCCGGTACGCTCCCACGAATGCGAGCGGTTGAGCGGCGAGGGCGCGGCACAGTATGCACTATGTCTGTACCTTCGCGCGGGAATATGCCCGAAGCGCTTGTTGCGGTGACTTTGGGTCAACCATGCTGCTCGGTAAGGGGATCACAGTCGGTGATCCCGCCCGGAGGTGCCCCGGGTGATCCCGTCAGTCGCGAGGCGAAGTGTCCGCCGGTTCGGATGGTGTGAGCGGTGCAGGTACTTCAGGTCCAACTGGAAGTAGGAGCCGACCCCGCCGAGGTCGGCCGGGCCCGTCGGTGGGCGCGGTCCCGGCTGGCGGGCTCGGGCATAGGCGAAGACGAACCGCTCGCCGAGACGCTGATCCTGCTCATCTCCGAACTGGTCACCAACGCGGTCGTCCACACCGGCTGTCCGGCCGTGCTGCGGATGCTCTTCGGCGGGCCGGGCGTACGGGTCGAGGTCGCCGACCGCAGCGACCGCGCCCCGGCCCCCCGGCAGGCCACCGGGGACGACACGGGCGGCCGTGGCCTGGAGCTGGTGGACGGCCTGGCCGACCGCTGGGGCTGGCAGCGCGAGGGCGCGGGCAAGCGGATCTGGTGCGAGGTCGACCGCTCGGAGAAACCGGCCACGGACGACGCGGCGGACGGCCCCGGACGCGCGCCGGAACTGTACGGCCCCTCCCGGGAACCACGCGTGTACCTCTAACGAGGTGTTGACGGCTTCTCACCCGTTGATCACCCTGGTCTCAGCGATTCGTCGCGAGGGGACGCCAAGGGCTGACCTTGACGAGTGCGGGTCGTGGGGTGGCGGCTGCCGTGCCGCGCTCGGGGCGCGCACGAGGGTACGCCGCCACCCGTCACACCTGCCCACCCCGGTGGGCGCACCTCGGTACGTGTGCAAGCCATCGGCCTTCGGGGTTTGGCGCGGAACAGGCGGCTCCCGCAGCCTCCGGACGGCAGACTGGTGAGTTCAGCTGCCCCCGACGGCGAGGACGCACCGTGCCTGTCCCGATCATCATCGACTGCGACCCCGGGCACGACGACGCCCTCGCGATCATGCTGGCGGCGGCCGACCCGGCGGTCGATCTGCTGGCCATCACCACGGTCGCCGGCAACCAGACCCTGGAGAAGACGACCCTCAACGCCCGCCGCGTCTGCACGGTCGCCGGGATCACCGACGTGCCCATCGCCGCCGGCTGCGCCCGGCCGCTGCTCCAGCCGCTGGCCGTCGCCGCCGACGTGCACGGCGAATCCGGGCTGGACGGGCCGGAGTTCCCCGAGCCCACCGTCGGCGTGGTCCCCGAGCACGCGGTGGAACTCCTGCACCGGATCATCACGGAGCACCCGGAGCCGGTGACGCTCGTACCGACCGGCCCGCTGACCAACATCGCCCTGCTGCTGACCCGCTACCCCGACTGCGCCCCGCGCATCCGCGAGATCGTCCTGATGGGCGGCTCCACCGAGCGCGGCAACCGCACCCCGGCGGCCGAGTTCAACATCTTTACCGACCCCGAGGCGGCGGACATCGTCTTCCGCGCCGGGGTGCCGGTGACCATGTGCGGGCTCAACGTCACCCACCAGGCCCTGGCCACCCCCGAGATCCTGGCCCGCTTCGAGGCCCTCGGCACCGAGCTCGGCCACATCTGCGCGGAGCTGCTGGGCTTCTTCGCCTCCACGTACCGGACCCTGTGGGGGATGCCCCACCCGCCGCTGCACGACCCGGTCGCGGTGGCCCGGGTCATCGACCCGGCGATCGTGGGCTGCGCCGACGCCAACGTCACGGTCGAGCTGCACGGCACGTACACCCGGGGCGCCACGGTGGTCGACCTCCACCGCTACGTCGACCGCCCGGTCAACGCCCAGGTCGCGGTCACCCTGGACGCCGACCTCTTCTGGAACCGCGTCCTGACCGCCGTCACCGTCCTGGGCGAGCGGCGGGGGCGCGGACCGGTCGAGTGACATCCGGCTGATTTGGCCCGTGTGCTCGCGCGGTGCCGAGTAGACACGCGGGTATGAGCCAAGGAGATCGACACCAGAAGAAGGATGTCGAAGCAGCCCTCAAGAGGGCAGAGGCGTGCGGGCTCAAGGTGACGCACGCAAAGAACAGGCATAACTGGGGGTTCCTCATCTGCTGCCCCTGCACCAAGCGCTACACAGTCCATTGCACCCCTCAAAACCCAGGAGACGAGGCGAACAAGATCGATGCCTTCACCCGGAACCACCGCGGCTGTGCGTAAGTGGCACTTCACCCTGCACCTCAAGGACGTGCTCACCGAGGAGCAGTCCGACACCCTGGCCGGTCTGGACCGGTTCAACGACGGACGGATCGGCCTGGTGGAGGGGCCGGACACGGCGGAGTTCATGTGCTCCTTCGAGGCCCGGACGCTGACGGAAGCCATCGCGGAAGCGCTCGGCTTCTTCGAGGACTTCCCGGGCGTCCTGATCCGTAGCGTCGAACTCGACCCGATCGCCCTGGAGTCCAACGGCATGGCGACGGCTTCCGTGGTCCCGGCTCCGCCGATGCTCTCCGAGCTGGTCTGAGCTGGTCTGAGAGAGGTGGAACAGCCGGCTCCCGGCGTGAGCATCGATCACGCCGAGAGCCGGCTGGACTCGCCGCCGGTCGCCGCCGGCCGAGGCCCCTACGGCCGGGTGCCGTACTTGTCGAACTGGCCCGCCGCCGCGCCGTCGAGGAAGGCTTGCAGCTTGGCCCGGGTGGTACGGACGACCACGCCGGGCTCGTCGCTCTCGCGCAGCCGTGCCAGGGGTCCACTCTTTCGGATGCCCTAGCCGTACCAATGTTGCGCCGTACCAATGTTGTGCCCCACCTTCCGGGGAGCGGACACCCCACCGAAGAGCCTGAAGTGCACCTGTTCACAAGCCAGTTGGCTGTGGGCGGCCAGGGCCACGGGTTGCGGTGCCGGGATGCCGCAACCGTTGACGTCGGGAGGTACCACGATGAACACGAGCGCATTAACCGCCACCGAACGGGCGCGTGAGCCCGGTCTGATCTACCGGATGGTGGCGCCCAGCCGTCCGGACACGCCGAGGACCGCGCGGGAGTGGGTGGCGTTGGTCCTCCGGGGCGCCGGGTGTGACCTGCTCGTCGAGCGGGCGCGCCTGTGCACCTCCGAGGTGGTGACCAACGCCTACCAGCACACCGTCACGCCACGGATCTCCGTGGAACTCGCGCTCGGAGCAGGCCGGGTGACCGTCTTCGTGCGGGACCGGGGGTCCGGACCCGAGGACCTACCACCGCATGGGGCGCCGGGCGGCGGGCTGCTGGACACGCACGGGCGTGGACTCGCCCTCGTCGGCGCGTACGCCGACGACTGGGCCATGGTCGCCGAAGGCGGTTCGAAGGCGGTCTGGTTCAGCCTCGTCCGGGGTGCGGACCGGCGCGGGGAGGTGTGACCCGAGGGGAAGGCGCGAGCGCCGGACGCCCGCGCGGACGCCCGCGCGGACGCCCGCGCGGACCGGGGTGCGGGGAGGCTGTCAGAGGAGGGCGACCGGGGCGGCTGGCCGGACCCTGACGATCCCGCGAACGCCCGGCGACGGTCGGTCGGCGGCTGGTAGCTTCTCCGCCATGACGATGGCTCCTCTTGAGCGGCGCCCGCCCGCCGCGCCCGTATCCACGCCGCCGAAGGGGCGGCCGACGACCGCCCCTACCCGCCCGGACAAGAACCCGCCGATGCCGCCCAGCCCGCCGCAGCCCCGATAGGAGAGCGGACTCCGTGCGTGTGGAGCGGCTCCCGTACGAGGAGCTTCCGGAAGCCACGCGACAGGCGGTGGCCGATCGTGTCGGGGAGGACTGTCCGAGAGTCGACATGGACAACGGCACCGGCAGCGCCCTTGCCTCCTTGTTCTTCCCGCCTGGCGCGGAGAAGCAGTTCATCAAGGGGCTGCCGCTGGACCACGAGCGGGTGGAAGAGCTGGAAGCGGAGGCGGCCGTCAACCCGTTCCTGCCCGCCTGCGCTCCGAAGATGCTGTGGCGGACAGAGGCGGGCGGCTGGCTCTTGGTCGGCTTTCAGGGCGTGACCGCGACCCCATGGGCGTGGTTCGCCGGCAGCAGCGACCACCTGGAGCCGATCGCCACCGTCCTTCGTGAGCTGAGTGTGAGTCCCGCCCCCGAGATGGTCCTGAGAACACCATGGGACCGGTGGGGCGACTACTGCGACCCAGCCGACGAACGCCTCCTCGCCGGGGACCGGCTCGTGCACTCCGACCCGGCCGCGAGCAACTTCATGATCGGCGAGAACAGTAGGGTATGGCTGACTGACTGGGCATGGGCCATGCGCGGCCCCGCCTGGATCGACACCGCCCTGTGGGGGATGAGGCTCGTCCTGGACGGCTGGCAGGCCCCTGAGCAGGCGGCCCGCTGGGCGCAGACTGTCCCCGCCTTCGCGAGCGCCCCCCGTGAGGCGGTACGGGTGCTCACCGAAGCCGAAGCGCGCTCCTGGGAAGCCTGGCAGAAGTACGGGATGACCGAGCTGGACGAGACGATCACCGCCGCCCGCGCATGGGCCGCGCTCTGGAGATGACGGTGGCCACCGGTCCCGGGTACGCCCGGAGCGCCCGGTCCACGTGAGCGGGCCGGGCCGAGCGGTTCGAAGGCCGTCTGGTTCAGCCTCGTACGGGGTCTGGACCTGCGTGGGGAGGTGTGATCCGGGGCAGGGGGTGGCCCGTCACAGGAGGGCGACCGGGGCGACCGGGGTGCCGGTGGCGCCGGTGAAGGGTTCGGGCATGGCCGAGAGGAGGAACGCGTAGCGGGTCTCTTCCGCACAGGCTGTGGAGAGGGCTTCGAGGTTCCAGTTCTGGCCCTGGTGCATGCCCATCTCGACCAGGTGCAGCGCGTGCACCGGCAGCCACAGGTCCGCGATCTCCGGCGGGAAGACCTCGAAGGTCAGGGTGTCGTTGGCGACGGCCGCCACGTCGCGGGCGTGGAACCAGCGCGGTGTGCGCACGGACAGGCCGGGCGAGGGGAAGGCGTAGCCGTGGCGGTCGCCCGCCAGGCAGAGCTGGACCTGGCCGGTGCGGACGAGGACGATGTCGCCCGGCCGGACGGTGACGGCGCCGAACTCCTCGGCCTCCGTCAGGTCCTGCGGGGTCACCGCGTACCCGCCCGGCAGCCGGTCGAGGCCCTTCGCGCGGGCCACGTCCAGCAGGACGCCCCGCGAGACGACCGGCCCGGCCTTGTCGATGCCGCTGAACTCGGCCCGGCCGTGCGCGGTGACCGTCGTCGCGGGGCGGCCGTTGTAGATCCGACCCGAGTGCGAGACGTGGGCCAGGCCGTCCCAGTGGGTCCCGGCCTGGAGGCCCATGGTCACCGCGTCGTCGCTGCACGCCACCGTGCCCGGCCCGAAGACCTCCTGGTTGATCTGGACCATCGTGTGCAGCGGGTCGATCCGGCCGGGGATCAGCCCGGCCTGGACCCCGTCCGCCCGGAGCGGGAGCGCCAGCGGCACCCGCAGCCCGCGCCGGACCTCGGTGGCGGCGGCCCGGACGACCTCGTCGGTGACGAGGTTCAGGGTGCCCCGCTCGTCGTCGGCGCCCCAGCGGCCCCAGTTGTTGACGTGCCGGGCGATGTCGTGGAACTCGGGGGGCAGGGCCATGGGATCTCCTCGGACGGCGATGGGCGACGAGGGGCGACGAGGGGCGACGAGGGGCGACGAGGGGCGACGAGGGGCGGCGGGAGGCGGCGGGGGGTTGTGCGGGGGTGGTGCGCGGGGGTTGTGCGGGGCGGCCGGCTGGCCAAGAATCTAACGGACCGTCAGGAAATGCGGGAAGGGGTCCGTCCGTGGGGAACTTCTTGGCAGGCAAGGTCGTCGCCGTCACCGGCGCCGGCCGGGGCATCGGGCGGGCCGTGGCGCTGGCCGCCGCCGCCGAGGGCGCCCGGGTCGTCGTCAACGACTACGGCGTCGGCGTCGAGGGCTCCGCGCCGACCAGTGAGGTCGCCGGGGCCGTGGCCGGGGAGATCCGCGCGGCGGGCGGCGAGGCCGTCGCCGTCGCCGACGACATCTCGGCCATGGCGGGCGGGCAACGCGTCGTCGACACCGCCCTCGCCCGGTACGGGCGGCTCGACGGGGTCGTCTGCGTCGCCGGCATCCTGCGCGAACGGATGCTGTTCAACATGTCCGAGGAGGAGTGGGACCCCGTGGTCGCCACCCACCTCAAGGGCACCTTCACCGTCTTCCGCGCCGCCTCGGCCGTCATGCGCGAGCAGCGCTCCGGCACTCTGATCGGCTTCACCAGCGGCAACCACCAGGGCTCCGTCGCCCAGGCCAACTACAGCGCGGCCAAGGGCGGGATCATCTCGCTCGTCCGCTCGGCCGCGCTCGGGCTCGCCAAGTACGGGGTCACCGCCAACGCCGTCGCCCCGGTCGCCCGTACCCGCATGTCGGCGGGGGTCCCCATGGAGCTCAAGGAGATCGGCGAGCCCGAGGACGTGGCGGCCCTGGTCACCTACCTGCTCAGCGACCGGGCCGTGGCCCTCGGCGGCGAACGGATCACCGGGCAGGTCTACACGATCGCCGGGCCGAAGATCGCCGTCTGGGCGCAGCCGCGCGAGCTGCGCGCCGGGTACGCCGAGGGCTCCTGGACCCCCGAGCGGATCGCCGACTTCCTGCCCGGGACGGTCGGCACCGACCCGATGCCGATGCTCGCCCAGCTGGAGGCCATGGCCAGGGCGGCGGCTGCCGGGGACCGGCCCAACACATAGGACGTACCGGGGAGACGGGCGGGGAGACGTACCGGGGCGACGGCGTACACCGGGGGAACGGCACTCACAGGGGGAGCGGTGGACTTCAGCTTCGGGGCCGAGGACGAGGAACTGCGCGGCCGGGCCCGTACCTGGCTGGCCGGGCACCTCGTCGGCCCGTACGGGGACGCGCGCGGGCTCGGCGGTCCGGGCGGCGAGCACGAGGGCGTCGCGTCGCGGCGCGGGTGGGAGCGCGAGCTGGGCCGGGGCGGCTGGATCGGGCAGGGCTGGGACCTCCCGGCCGGGAGGTACGGCCAGCGGCGCCTCCCGCTGACCGGGCAGGTGGTGTGGGCCGAGGAGTACGCGGCGCTGCGCGCGCCCGGCCGGGTCGGCCACATCGGGGAGAACCTCCTCGCGCCCACGCTGATCGCGCACGGCAGCCGGGAGCAGCAGGACCGCTTCCTGCCCGGCATCGCGCGGGGCGAGGAGCTGTGGTGCCAGGGGTACAGCGAGCCGGACGCCGGTTCGGACCTCGCGGGCATCCGGACGACGGCCGTACGGGACCCCGTGGACGGGCTGCCGCGCGTCACCGGGCAGAAGATCTGGACCTCGCTGGCCCGGGACGCCGACTGGTGCTTCGTCCTGGCCCGGACCGGGCCGGGGTCCCGGCGCCACCGGGGGCTGTCGTTCCTGCTCGTCCCGATGGACCAGCCGGGCCGGATCGAGGTCCGGCCGATCCGCCAGCTGACGGGGACCTCGGAGTTCAGCGAGGTCTTCTTCGACGGGGCGGTCGCGGCGGAGACCGTCGGCGGGGAGGGCAACGGCTGGGCGGTGGCCATGGGGCTGCTCGCCCTGGAACGCGGGGTGTCGACGCTGGTCCAGCAGATCGGCTTCGCGGCGGAACTGGAACGCGTCCTGGCGGCCCACCTCGCCCGCGAGGCCGCAGGCGCGGGGGACCCCGTCCTGCGGGACCGGCTGGTGCGGCAGTGGGCCGAGTTGCGCACGATGCGGTGGAACGCGCTGCGGACGCTGGGGTCGGGCCGCTCTGCGGGGTCGGTCGGCCCGGTCGGCTCGGCGGGGGTGGCCGGTGGTGCGGGTGGGGCTGCTGCGGTGGGGGAGGCCGTGGGGGCTCCGAGTGTGGCCAAGCTGCTGTGGGGCGGCTGGCACCGGCGGCTCGGTGAGCTGGCGGTGCAGGTCCGGGGCGCGGCGGCCTCGGCCGGGCCCACGGCCTGGGCGCCCGGTCTCCCGTACGAGGGCGGACTCGACGCGGAGCAGCGCCTCTTCCTCTTCACCCGGGCCGACACGATCTACGGCGGCTCGGACGAGATCCAGCGGAACATCATCGCCGAGCGCGTGCTCGGCCTGCCCGGAGAGCCCCGGTGACGTGGTGGGACGCGACGGGGTGGCACGCGACGTGGTGAGCGGCGATGCGGTGAGGGGCGATGCGGTGAGGGGTGACGTGATGAGAGGTGTCGTCCTCGACGGCGGGCGGGTCCGGGTGGTGGACGACCTGGAGGTGCGCGGGCCGGGGCCGGGGGAGGTGCTGGTGGCGACGGCCGCGGCCGGGCTCTGCCACAGCGACCTGTCGGTGATCGACGGGACGATCCCGTTCCCGTCGCCCGTGGTGCTGGGGCACGAGGGCGCGGGGGTGGTGGAGGCGGTCGGCGCCGGGGTCACGCACGTGGGGCCCGGGGACCACGTGGCGCTCTCCACGCTCGCGAACTGCGGGGCCTGCGCGGACTGCGACCGGGGCAGGCCGACGATGTGCCGCAAGGCGATCGGGCGGCCCGGCCGGCCGTTCTCGCGGCGCGGGAAGCCGCTGTTCCAGTTCGCGTCCAGCTCGGCCTTCGCGGAACGCACGGTCGTCCGGGCCGTCCAGGCGGTGAAGATCCCCGGGGAGATCCCGCTGACCTCGGCCGCGCTGATCGGCTGCGGGGTCCTGACGGGGGTGGGCGCGGTCCTGAACCGGGCCCGCGTCGGCCACGGCGAGTCGGTGGTGGTCATCGGCGCGGGCGGCGTCGGGCTCAACGTGCTCCAGGGCGCCCGGCTCGCCGGGGCCGCGACGGTCGTGGCGGTCGACGCCGACCCGGCGAAGGAGGCGGTGGCCCGGCTCTTCGGCGCCACGCACTTCGTCGACGCCTCGGCCGTCCCCGATCCGGTGGCGGCGGTGAGGGAGGTCCTGCCGACCGGCGCCGACCACGCCTTCGAGTGCGTGGGCAGCGTCCGGCTGATCCGGCAGGCCGTCGACCTCCTGGACCGGCACGGGCAGGCGGTCCTGCTCGGCGTGCCCGGCTTCACGGAGGAGGCGTCGTTCCTCGTCTCGTCGCTCTACCTCGACAAGACGATCATGGGCTGCCGGTACGGGTCCGCCCGCCCGCAGCGGGACATCGCCCTCTACGCCGGGCTCTACCGGCAGGGCCGGCTGCTCCTGGACGAGCTGGTGACGGAGGTCTACCCGGTGGAGGAGTTCGGCAAGGCGGTGGACGACGCCCGCCACGGCCGGGTGGCGCGCGCGGTCCTGACCTTCTAGGACGGGGGGTTCGGGCCCCCTTTTCCGGGGTCCGGGACCGGGTCCGGTCCTGCCTCCGGTCCCGGTCCGGTCCCGGGCGGGGTCAGTGGGTGAAGCGGCCGAACCGGCCCTTGTGGAAGAGGAGCGGCTCGCCCTCCCCGGTCGCGCCCAGGGCCACCACCCGGCCCACCACGATCAGGTGGTCCCCGCCCGTGTGGACGGCGTGCACCCGGCAGTCGATCCAGGCGGGCACGGCGTCCAGCAGGGGCGAGCCGGTGCCGGGCGCGGGGGTGTGGGCGACCCCGGCGAACTTGTCGGCGCCGCTGACGGCGAAGGCCCGGCACAGCGCGTCCTGTCCGGCGCCGAGGACGTTGACGCAGAAGACCCCCGCGCGGGCGATCCGGGGCCAGGTCGCCGAGGTGCGGGCGACCATGAAGGTGACCAGCGGCGGGTCCAGGGAGAGCGAGGCGAAGGACTGGCAGGCGAACCCGGCGGGCCCCTCCTCGCCCTCGCCCTCGCCGCGCGGCGCGGTGACGACGGTGACCCCGCTGGCGAAGTTCCCCAGTACGGCCCGGAACTCGGCGGGGGCGACGGCTGGGGCTACGGCGGGGGCGGCGGGCGCCCGCTCGTCCTCCCCGACCGCCCGCAGGCCGGGACGCGGCGCCGGGTCCACGGCCCCGGGCACGGGCGCGGGCGCGGGGGAAGTGGGGGAGCCGGCCGACCTGAGGTACCGGACGACGGTGGCCGCCATCCCCGCGTGTCCCATCACAGGAACGATTGAATCTGACGGCGCGTCAGATAGGAACCCCCGTGCGGACCCGGAGTCCGCATGACCGGACCCCTTGCCCGGCGGCCGTACGGCCGGGCAAGGGGTCCGGGGTGCGACAGGGCCTAACCCAGCGGGAGGTCCAGGTGGGACGGCTTCTCCTCCAGGGAGGTGAAGGTCAGCGTCGCGCGGGGCAGGTTGGAGTCCCCGTAGAACGGGTCACGGGCGTCGATCACCAGCAGCAGCCGGTTGCCGGCCGGGACGTCGTACGCCGTGGCCTGGAGGTCGAACTCCGCGCTGACCGGTTCGCCCGGTCCCGTGACCAGGTCGGTGAAGGGGGCGTGCGTGACGATGTGCGCCGTGCCGTCGGGCGCCGTGTCGAAGAGGTACGCGATGAAGCTCGAACGGGGGCTCGGCGCCTGGTAGGTGAGGTGCAGCCGGGGCGTGCCGCGCAGCCGGGTGACCTCGTCGGAGGGGGCCGAGGCCCAGACCGCGGCGACGGTGCGGTCGATGTCGTCGGTCGGGTACGCCTTCGGGCGTCCGGCGATCTCCGCGAACCCGGCGAGGACGACCGAGTCGGCGACGGTCGCCGGGGTGTCCGTCCCGGTCAGCACCCCCGCCGTCCAGCCGGTCTGCGGCTTCTCGTCCAGTTCCCCGCCGGGCGCCAGGAAGAGCCGCCGGACCCGCCCGGTGAGGGATTCCCAGGTGGGGCGGGGCTCCAGGGCCTGGCTCCACATGATCTCGCTGAGGACCTGGCCCTCGCCGTCGATGCCGTTCTCGACGCCCTTGAGGTGGTGGTCGAACCAGCGGTGGGCGTTGGTCCAGATCCGGTTGGGCAGGCCGAGCATGCCCGACGCCTCGGGGCCGGAGTGGTCACCGATGGAGAAGAGGACGCGCTTGGGGCCGGTGAGCGCGTGGAACTGCTTCAGCGTCTGGTTGCTGGGGAAGAGCGTCTCGTGCCAGGCGTGCGCGAAGAGGACCGGCACCTGGCGGTCGTTGAGCTCCCGGACGTAGCTGAACGGGGAGCGCTCCTCCGCCCAGATCAGGGTCTCCTCGATGTTCTGGTTGGTGAGCACGTTGTCGAAGATGCTCTGCGTCTGCGGGCTCAGCCGCGCCTTCGAGGCGGCGTTCAGCAGGGCCCGTACGGCCTCGACGTGGCGGGTGGAGTTCTCGTAGAACGCCTCCCCGAGGTCGCCCCAGGTGCTGAGCGCGACCACGGCGTCGACGCGGCTGTCCCGCGCGGCCACGATCTGGCTGATGCCGGAGCCGTACGAGTCCCCGAGGAAGCCGATCTTCGTCACCTGGCCGGCGGTGCGCTCGATGAGGTGGTCCAGAGCGCGGCTGCCGTCCGCGATGTCGAGCGCGCCCGCCACCTCCACCTCGCCCTCGGAGCCGGGGAAGCCGCGGGTGGTGTAGGCGAGGACGTTGTAGCCGCGGGCGGCGAAGATGCTGGCCTGGACGGCGTACGTGTGCCAGCCCAGGTTGGTCCACGGCGAGGGCATCACGATCACCGGGCGGGGCTGGCTCCCGGTGTGACGCCAGAGCCCGGCGTCGAGCAGGGCGCCGTCGGCGCCGCCCACCTTGATCCGGCTGAAGAGGGCCACGGAGCGGGCGGCCTCGACCTCGGCGGCGCGGGCCGGGCCGAGGCCGCTGACGTCGCCGCTCTCCAGGGCGGTGACGAACGCGGCGAGCGCCGAGGCGTCGAGTTCCGGATAGAGCGAGAAGTCGGCGGAGGCGCCGGAGGAAGCGGAGTCGGCGGCTGAAGTCACGTCAGTACATCCTCGTCGTCGAGCTGTGGGAGAGGTGGGGTGCGCGCTCGGGCCCGGAGCGGAGTGCCCAGTATCTGCGGGGTGACGGTGAGCTACGGGGAGTTTTTTGGCTTACGGCCTGAAACGTCCCCTGCGGGTCCGGCGGCCCGCGGGCGGCAGGAACGTCACGGCCCTACGGGCGCCGGGCCGGTACCCGCCCGGTCCGGGGCGGACGGACCGGCGAGGGTGGCGTGAAGGCGATGCTCCGAAGGCGAACCGTGCAAGCGTGCTTGCTCGTTCTCGCGGCGGTGGCCACTCTGCCCCCCCACGCCGGGAGGGGAGCGCCCCGTGCCCGTCCCGCCCGTGCCCGTTCCGCCCGTGCCCGTTCCACCGACGACGCGGCCCGCCGGACCCGGGTGGTGGCCCGGCGGTCCCGGATCGTCGAGACCGCCCTGGCCCGACCACGCCCGCCGGAGAGCGCGTCGCGCGGGCGGGTCAGGAGGTTTCGGCGAGGTCCGCGTAGCCCTCGATCTCGTGCGGGTCGCGCACGCCCGGCCCGGTGTAGCGGGCCGACGGGCGTACCAGCCGGCCCGTGCGCTTCTGCTCCAGGATGTGCGCCGACCAGCCCGCCGTGCGGGCGCAGGTGAACATCGAGGTGAACATGGGGGCCGGGACCTCCGCGAAGTCCAGCGTGATCGCGGCCCAGAACTCGACGTTGGTCGCCAGCACCCGGTCGGGGCGGCGCGCGCGCAGTTCCTCCAGCGCGGCCTTCTCCAGGGCGGCGGCCACCTCGTAGCGCGGGGCGCCGAGTTCCTTGGCGGTGCGCCGCAGTACGCGGGCGCGGGGGTCCTCGGCGCGGTAGACGCGGTGCCCGAAGCCCATCAGCCGCTCGCCCTTGTCCAGGGCCTTGCGCACGTAGGCCACGGCGTCGCCGGAGCGCTCGATCTCCTCGATCATGCCGAGCACGCGCGAGGGCGCTCCGCCGTGCAGCGGGCCCGACATGGCGCCGACCGCGCCGGACAGGGCGGCGGCCACGTCCGCCCCGGTGGAGGCGATGACGCGCGCGGTGAACGTGGAGGCGTTCATGCCGTGCTCGGCGGCGGAGGTCCAGTACGCGTCGACGGCCTTGACGTGGCGCGGGTCCGGCTCGCTCCGCCAGCGGATCATGAACCGTTCGACCGCGGACCCGGCCTTGTCGATCTCGCGCTGCGGGACCATGGGCAGGCCCTGGCCGCGCGCGGACTGGGCCACGTAGGAGAGCGCCATCACGGCCGCGCGCGCGAGGTCGTCGCGGGCGGTGGCCGCGTCGATGTCCAGGAGCGGTTTCAGGCCCCACACCGGGGCGAGCATGGCGAGCGCGGACTGCACGTCGACGCGGACGTCACCGGAGTGGACCGGGAGGGGGAAGGGCTCGGCGGCCGGCAGGCCCGGGTCGAACGCACCGTCGACCAGCAGGCCCCAGACGTTCCCGAAGGAGACGTGGCCGACGAGGTCCTCGATGTCGACGCCCCGGTAGCGGAGGGACCCGCCCTCCTTGTCGGGCTCGGCGATCTCCGTCTCGAACGCGACGACCCCTTCGAGCCCGGGTACGAACTCGGACATCTGGCGGCTCCTCAGATAGATGCGGACACGCGTGGTTCCCGGCGTGACGCACGGTCCGGCGCGGTCATCCCCGTTGATGCCCGGCACGGCCGATGGTCATCCGTGCGGGGACCCTCGGACCGGCTCCCCGAGTGTGTCCGTTCCCGATGGGCTGCGGAAGCGTGACATACGGCATACGTTCCGCCGTTCCTCCTGGGGCAGGATGGCCCGGTGACCGACCAGGACTTTGACCCCGCCGTCATGCGCAAGCAGTACCGCTCGGAGCTGCTCACGCAGGAGAGCCTCGCCGAGGACCCGATGAGCCAGTTCGCCCACTGGTTCGGGCAGGTCACCGACGCGGGCCTGCCCGAGCCGAACGCGATGGTCCTCTCGACCGCCACCCCGGACGGCCGCCCCAGCTCGCGCACGGTGCTGCTGAAGCGGTTCGACGCGCGGGGCTTCGTCTTCTTCACCAACTACGGGTCCCGCAAGGGCGCCGAACTCGCCGCGAACCCGTACGCCGCGCTGCTCTTCCCCTGGCATCCGCTCGCCCGGCAGGTCGTCGTCACCGGCACGGTCTCCCGCATCGGCCGTGCCGAGACGGCCGCGTACTTCCGTTCCCGTCCCCACGGTTCCCAGCTGGGCGCCTGGGCCAGCGAGCAGTCCCGGGTGGTGGCCTCCCGGGCGGAGCTGGACCGCCGTTACGCCGAGCTGGCCGCCCGCTACCCGGAGGGCGAGCAGGTCCCGGTCCCGCCGGAGTGGGGCGGTCTGCGCGTCACGCCGGAGGCGGTCGAGTTCTGGCAGGGCCACGAGAACCGCCTCCACGACCGCCTGCGCTACGTCCTGGACGAGGACGGCGGCTGGCGGACCGAGCGGCTCTGCCCGTAGTCGGGTGGATCTGTCCGTAGCCGGGCGGCGTGGCCGGGAACGCAGACGACCCGCGGGCTCGGGTTTCTCTCCTGCAGTGAGAGAAGCCGGCCGGACGTGCCGGCGAGCCCGCGGGTCGGGTGACTGCTGTGGATTGGCGCCTGGCGATCCCGCCGGGCACCGCACTGGGTGCGTGCGACGACGGGCGCTTAGCCCGCAGTCACCTCACGCGTCCGGTTTCCGTACATTTCGGGAACCACCTCCCTTCTTGTGTACGGCAGAGCCTAGAGACCCGTCCCCGGGGCCACAACCGTTTTGTTCACGGGCCGCCGCCCACGGTTCCCCGGGGTGGGCGCGGACCGGTCCGGCGGTGTGCCGGGCCGGTGCCGGGGCCTTCCTTCACGGTCGCGGCGGCGGGTACCGGTACCGGTACCGGTCAGTGGCGGAAGAAGATCCGGTCGCCGTACTCCTGGATCACGCGGCCGTTCCACTCGTGGCCGCCGTCGACGTTGCCCGAGCGCAGCAGCGGGGGCTCGATGCCGCGCGCGGCCAGCTCGCCGGCCGCCGCCGCCATGACCGCCTGCATGATCGCGCTGGTCACCACGGTGGAGGCGGGGGCGAAGGGCGCGGCGATCCCGTCGAGGCTCAGCTCGGCGTCGCCGACCGCGATCTTGCTGTCGAGGACGATGTCGCAGTGGTCCTTGAGGAAGGTGCCGGAGACGTGCCGCGAGCGGGTCTCGGTCGCGTACGCCACCGAGGTCACGCCGATGACCTTGAGGCCGATGGCGCGGGCGTTCATGGCCATCTCGACCGGCAGGGCGTTGCGCCCGGAGAGGGAGATGATCACGAGGACGTCGCCGTCGGCGGCGGGGCTGCAGTCCAGGACGGCCCCGGCGAGGCCGTCCACGCGCTCCAGGGCGCTGCCCAGCGTCGCGGGCATGACGTCGATCCCGACCGTCCCCGGGACGGCGAGGAAGTTCATCAGGGCGAGCCCGCCGGCCCGGTAGACCACGTCCTGGGCGGGCAGTGAGGAGTGCCCGGCGCCGAAGGCGAAGAGCCGGTTCCCGGCCGCCACCGCGTCGGCGAGGACGGTTCCGGCCGCGGCGACGTGGGCGGACTCCTCGTCCCGCACCCGCTCCAGCAGACCGATGGCGGCGTCGAAGAACTGACCGGCCAGCTTGCTCTCGCTCATACGCCGATGGCCCTTCCAGAGGTGAGGTGCGTCCTGTCCGCCGCTCACCGTGCGGTCTGGACCAAGGGCGTGTCAATACGAACGTCAATCCCGGGACGAAAGGCCCTGAGGGGATGTCCCGGGATGTCCGGGAGATGCGTGGGAAATGTGCGGGAGATGTGTGCGCGGGAGCCCGGAGGGCCGCCCGGCCCTCTGTCCGAGGACAGCCCTGTCACTCGGCGCGGGACGGTTGTCGGCCCGATGCGTCAGAATTGGGGGCAGGGCCAGCGCACGCAATCCGAGGGGCACGAATGTCCGGACTGATCGACACCACGGAGATGTATCTCCGCACCATCCTTGAGCTGGAAGAGGAAGGTGTGGTCCCCATGCGCGCCCGTATCGCGGAACGGCTCGACCAGAGCGGTCCGACGGTGAGCCAGACGGTGGCGAGGATGGAACGGGACGGCCTGGTGTCCGTCGCCAGTGACCGCCACCTGGAGCTGACCGAGGAGGGCCGGCGACTGGCGACGCGGGTGATGCGCAAGCACCGGCTCGCGGAGTGTCTGCTCGTCGACGTCATCGGCCTGGAGTGGGAGCATGTCCACGCCGAGGCGTGCCGCTGGGAGCACGTGATGAGCGAGGCGGTGGAGCGGCGGGTGCTGGAACTGCTGCGTCACCCCACCGAGTCCCCGTACGGGAACCCGATCCCGGGCCTGGAGGAGCTGGGCGAGAAGGCCGAGGCGGACCCGTTCCTGGAGGCCGGGATGGTCAGCCTCTCCGAGCTGGACCCGGGCGCCGAGGGCAAGACCGTGGTCGTGCGCAGGATCGGGGAGCCGATCCAGACCGACGCCCAGCTGATGTACACGCTGCGCCGGGCGGGCGTGCAGCCCGGTTCCGTGGTGAGCGTGACGGAGTCCCCGGGCGGGGTGCTGGTCGGCAGCGGCGGCGAGGCCGCCGAGCTGGGCCCCGAGGTCGCCTCGCACGTGTTCGTGGCGAAGCGCTGACCTCCTGCGGCGGGTAGCCCCGCGGCGGGTGGTCCCGCGGCGGGTGGTCCCGCGGCGGGTGGTCCCGCGGCGGGTGGTCCCGCGGCGGGTGGTCCCGCGGCGGGTGGTCCCGCGGCGGGTGGTCCTGCGGCGGTGCGGGGCGATCCTGTGGCGTGAGCGGTCCCGGCGCCTCACGGCGCCGGGACCAGTCCTCCCCAGGTGACCCGGAGCCCCGAGCTCTCAAGGTCATCCCTCTCGGACCGTTTTCCCCGAGCGGCCCGCCTCCCCTGGGGAAAGGATCTCCATCGGCAGCGGCGGCCAATCCTTGAGCAAGGTCACTCGAAAGAGCGGTGTTGTCGGTGAGACCCCTGTTTTCGAATGCAGGTTCGATAGTCTGGCCGGGAGCGAAGGGGGTGCATCTGCGGTGGTACAGCGCATCGATGTGACAGGGGCCGACGGTGTGCGCCTGGCCGCCTGGGAGTTCCGGGAACCCACCGCCGCTGCCGCTCCCGGGGAGCCGCAGCGGCCCGGGGTCCTGTTACTCCACGGCCTGATGGGGCGCGCCTTCCACTGGGCCGGCACCGCCCGCTGGCTCGCCGAGCGCCACCGGGTCGTGGCCCTGGACCAGCGCGGCCACGGCCAGAGCGAACGCCCGGCCACCGGCCCGTACACCCGCGAGGCCTTCGTGCTCGACGCGGAGGCCGTCGTCGAGCAGCTCGGCCTCGGCCCCGTGACCCTGGTCGGCCACTCCATGGGCGCCCTCACCGCCTGGCAGCTCGCCGCCCGCCGCCCGGACCTGGTGGAGGCCCTGGTCATCTGCGACATGCGCGCCTCCGCCCTCGGCGCGGCCTCCCAGCAGGAGTGGGAGGAGTGGTTCCGCCGCTGGCCCCTGCCCTTCCCCACCCAGGACGCGGCCCGCCGCTGGTTCGGCGAGGACGACCACCGGGTCGAGCGCCCCGACCCCGGCCGGGGGGCCTTCTTCGCCGAGGTCATGCACGAGGCCCCGGACGGCTGGCGCCCGCTCTTCTCCCGCCGCCAGATGCTCACCGCCCGGGAGACCTGGGTCCACGACGCCCACTGGGAGGAGCTGGCCCAGGTCGGCTGCCCCGCCCTGGTCGTCCGGGGGCTGGACGGCGAACTCGGCCGTGCCGAGGCCCAGGAGATGGTCCGCGTCCTCCCGGCCGGTCAGTACGCCGAGATCCCCGACGCCGGCCACTACCTCCACTACGACCAGCCGGACGCCTGGCGCGCGGCGCTGGAACCGTTCCTGGACGGCGTCAAGGCGGGCCGGAACTGACGGACCCGCGCCGTCGGGCCCGGCCGCCGAGCCGGGCCCGACAGCCCGGAGTTGACGGACTACGGACGGGCCGGGGACGGATCGGGGACGGGCCGGGGACCGCCCGCGCCACGGGCCGGGGACCGTGGTGCGGGCGGTCCCGACGAGGCGCGGCCGGGCCGTCGCCGGGTCCGCGGGCCGGAGCGGATGGACACGGCCAGGCACGGGCGGACACGGGCGGATGCGGCAGGCGGGCCCGCTCCCTGCCCCCGCACGGGTGAAACCCCCGGCCGGGAGCGGCCCGTACGGAGGGCGAGCGCCCGGGCGTCGGCATCGTGGCAGGGGCCGGCGTACCGCCGTACGCCGTGACCGACCCGCAGGAGGACAACCGTGCTCGGCACCGACTTCCGTACCGGATCACCCAACTGGATCGACCTCGGGAGCCCCGACGTCCCCGCCGCCGCTGCCTTCTACCAGGCCGTCCTCGGGTGGCGGTTCGTCTCCGCCGGGCCGGACACGGGCGGGTACGGCTTCTTCCAGCTCGACGGGGAGACCGTGGCCGCGCTCGGGCCGCTCACCGAGGAGGGCGCGTCCTCGGCCTGGATGCCGCACTTCCTGACCCCCGACGTCCGGGCCACGACCGAGGCCGTCCGGGCGCACGGCGGGCAGGTCCGCAGGGAGCCGGTGGACGCCATGGGGGAGGGATGGCCCGCGCAGTTCACCGACCCGCAGGGAGCCCAGTTCGCCTGCTGGCAGCCGGGAAGGACCCTCGGGCTCCGGCGCACCTCCGCCGAGAACACCCTGGTGTGGGTGGAACTCCACGTCCCGGACCCCGTCGCGGACATCGCCTTCTACGCCGCGCTCTTCGGCTGGCGGTCCGCGGAGCTGCCCGCGCCCGGGATGACGTACCGCGTGCTCAGCATCGCCGACGGGGACCAGGAGGACGGTTCCTTCGGCGGGGCCGTCCCGCTGGCGCAGGGATCGGGCGGGGCGGCGCGCTGGGTGCCGTACTTCGCGGTCGCGGACGTGGACGCCACCACCGGGGCGGTCGCGGTGAACGGCGGGTCGGTGCTCGTGCCGGGGGAGGACGTGCCGGAGGTCGGCCGCATCGCCTGGGTCGCCGACCGGGCCGGCGCGGTGTTCGCCCTGCTGAAGCCCGCACCCCGGCAGGGGTAGGCCGCGGCGGCGGCCGGGCCGGACGGGGCCTCGGGGCGGGGCCTCGGGCGGGGGCTTCGGGCGGGCCCGCCCGGCCGCGTTCAGGCGCCCCGGTACGTGGGCGTGCGGCGTTCCACGAAGCTCGCCACCCCCTCCCGCGCGTCGGCCGTGGTCATGTTGATCTCCTGCGCGGCGGCCTCGGCGGCGAGCGCGGCGGCCCGGTCGCCGTCCAGGGAGGCGTTGACGAGCTGCTTCGTCAGGGCGAGGGCGCGGGTCGGGCCCCGCGCGAGCCGCTCGGCCCACTCCCGGGCGGCGGCCTCCAGCTCCCCGGCCGGGACCACCTTGTTGACCAGGCCGAGGCGCTCGGCCTCGGCCGCCGGGACCGCGTCGCCGAAGAAGAGCAGCTCCTTCGCCCGGTGCGGGCCGACGAGACGGGGGAGCAGGTAGGCGCCCCCGCCGTCCGGGACCAGGCCGCGGCGGACGAACACCTCGATGAAACGGGCCGGTTCGGCGGCGATGACCAGATCGCAGGCGAGCGCGAGGTGGGCGCCGATACCGGCGGCCGTGCCGTTGACGGCGGCGACCACCGGTTTCTCGCAGTCCAGCACGGCGGTGATCAGGCGCTGCGCGCCGAGCCGGATCATGCGGGCCACGTCACCGGCCACGCGGGCGGAGGCGGCGGGCGCCCCGCGCAGGTCGGCCCCGGCGCAGAAGCCCTTGCCGGTGGCGGTGAGGACGACGGCGCGGACGGAGGCGTCGGCGGAGGCGTCGGCGAACAGCGCGATGAGGCGTTCCCGCTGGTCCCAGGTGAGGGCGTTCATGGCCTCGGGGCGGTTGAGCGTGATCCACGAGACGCCGTTGTCAGTGCGGTGCCGTACCAATGAGTCGAGGGATGGTCCGGTCGGCTCGGCCGGACCGGCCGGTTCGGCTCGGGGGGAGTCGGTCATGGGGGATGTACTCCGGTTCAGGACGGGTTCGGGGGCGAGGACACGCCCGGGGACGAGGACACGTCCGGGGGCGGGCGGAAGGACGGGCGAGGGCGGGGGTACGAGCGGGGGTACGGGCGCGGGCGCCGGTCCGGGCCCGGCCGCGGGGGGAGGTGCGGGCGCGGCTTCCGGGGCGTTACGGGTCCTGCGCGCGGGGGCCGGGCCGGGGTCAGCGGCAGATCGCGAGGGCGTCCAGCGCCACCGCGCCCTGGCCGCGGGGAAGGACCATCAGCGGGTTGATGTCGAGCTCGGAGAGCTCGTCGCCCAGCTCCAGCGCCATCCGCTGGACCCGCAGGACGACCTCGACCAGGGCGTCGACATCGGCGGGGGGCGCCCCCCGGACACCCTCCAGCAGCGGGTGGCCGCGCAGTTCGGTCAGCATCGCCCGCGCCTGGTCCTCGCCGAAGGGCGGCACGCGGACGGCCGCGTCGCGCAGCACCTCCACGAGGACCCCGCCCAGGCCCACGGTCACGGTCGGCCCGAACAGCGCGTCCTGGGTGACGCCGACGACCATCTCGACGCCGCGCTCGACCATCTGGCAGACGAGGACACCGTCGAGCTCGATGTCCTCGTAGCGGGCGATGTCGGTCAGCTCCCGGTAGGTGTCCCGGATCTGGCTCGCCGAGGTCAGCCCGATCTTCACCAGGCCCAGTTCGGTCTTGTGCGCGAGCTGCGGCGCCGACGCCTTCATCACCACCGGGTAGCCGACCAGCC
Source organism: Streptomyces sp. NPDC051567 (assembly GCF_044454165.1). Lineage (NCBI taxonomy): Bacteria > Bacillati > Actinomycetota > Actinomycetes > Kitasatosporales > Streptomycetaceae > Streptomyces > Streptomyces sp. NPDC051567. The sequence goes on from NZ_JBITDK010000016.1 coordinate 93,814, forward strand.
CGGCCGCGCGGACCGCCGCCGCCGCGCTCGTCACCAGCTGTTCGCGCGGGACCCGGATGCCGTAGGCCCGCAGCAGTTGCTTCGCCGCGTGCTCGCTGAGCTGCTCGCCCGGGCGCATGAGGGCCTGCGCCTTGCGGTACGAGGGCGAGGGCGTGCGCGGGGCGTCCGTGAAGGGGGAGCGGTAGCCGGCGGTGAAGCGGTGGTGGCCGAGGTAGGCGCGTACGGCGGTGATGCAGTTGCCGAAGGTGCGGAAGGTGGCCACCCGGGAGGAGCCGAGCAGGGTGGTGCGGTAGGCGTCCTCGGTGCCGAGGGGGGAGCCCCAGATGACGCAGACGAGCTTGTCCGTCCGCTCGGCCGCGTCCACCAGGTCCTGGGCGAGCCGGTCGCTCATGGGCGGGAAGGGCCCGGTGATCGGGCAGATCAGGACGCCCACGGAGGGGTCGGCCAGGATCGCGTCGATGATTTTGCGGCCGCGCCAGTCGCCGACCGGGTGCCCGCCGTTGTCGACCGGGTTGGCGACGCTCAGGTACTGCGGTATCCACTGGTGGAGTTCGTCCTGCCGGGCCGCGGAGAGGGTGGGGAGGGTGAGGCCCGCCTCCGTGGCCAGGTCGGCGAAGTGGGCTCCGGTGCCGCCGGAGATGGAGTAGACGACGACCCCGTCGGCCTGCGGCGCGCGGGCCCTGGCGAGCAGGGCGGCGGTGTCCTGGAGCTCGTCCAGCCCGTCGACGCGGATGACGCCGAACTGCCGCATCGCGGCGTCCACGACGGTGTCGGCGCCGGTCAGCTTCCCGGTGTGGGAGGCGGCCGTCCGGGCCCCGGTCTCGGTACGGCCCACCTTGACGGCGACGACGGGGACGCCGTTGCGGGCGGCCCGGTCGGCGGCGAGGAGGAAGGCCCGGCCGTCCTTGAGGCCCTCCACGTAACAGGCGATCGCGCCGACCTCGGGCCGCTCGGCGAAGTAGGAGATGAAGTCCGAGGTCTCCAGATCGGCCTCGTTGCCGGTGGGGGCCCAGTGGGAGAGCCGGATGCCCAGTTCCTGGAGGGTGTGCAGGGGGCGGCCCTGGTGGCCGGACTGGGTGATCAGTGCGATCGCCGGGCCGTCGAGGTCGTCGCGGAACGTCTCGAAGGCGTTGAGGTTCGTGTTGGGGCCGAGGAGGCGCAGGCCCGCGCGCCGGACGGCGGCGGCCAGCCGGGCCTGGGCGACGGCGCCCGCGTCGCCGGTCTCGGCGAACCCGGAGGCGAAGGCGACGGCGAACTTCACCTTGGCCGTGGCCAGTTCCCCGATGACGGGCAGCGGATCGCCGACGAGGAGGACGGCGAGATCCACCGGTCCGGGCAGGTCGGCCACGGAGGCGTGGCAGGGCAGCCCGAAGACGCTGGGGCGGGTGGGGTGCACGGGGTGGATGCGGGCGCCGACGCGTTCCGCCCAGGCGATGAGCTGGCGGGTGATGCCGCTGTTCGGCCTGCCCTCGGCGTCGGAGGCGCCGATGACGGCCACGGACTCGGGCCGGAAGAACCGGTCCAGGTCGGGCACCTCGGAGTACAGGGGCCGCCCGCTGACGTCCAGCGCGGCCAGGTCCCCGGCGGACGGCGCCGCCGTGGAGTGGACGGCGGGCCGGGGCTTCTCCCCGCATGCCTCGACACGTGCGCGGAAGTCGGTGGTGAGGGTGCCGTGAGTAGATCCAAGCATCGTTGCCGCCCACTCCTGCTCGATGGACCTCGATTACTGACGCGTAGTCAGATTACTGAACTGACGTGCCGTCAGGAACAGTGCTGCGCGGGAAAGGTGGTGGAGGAGGTCCGGGGAACGGTGCCAGATGTCTCCGGGGCGGTCCAGTACGGAAACCGGCCGTACGGCGCCCCGGTGTCCGGCACGGGGTGCGGAGGCGGCGGCCCCGGCGCCCGAGGGCCGGGGCCCTGGAGCCCGGCCCGGAGCGGGTGCCCCGGCGCCCCGGCCCGGGGTGCCGGGCGGGGCGGGGGCGGTCCGGTCCGGGGCGGGTCAGGCCGGTGGGGGCAGGGTGCGGGAGACGGCCTTGGCGATCTTGACGGCGTCGAGGGCCATTTCCCGGAAGGTCCCGCTGATGGGGTTGGCGAATCCGGTGAAGTACAGACCGGGGGCGCGCGGGGAGGTCCGGGCGCCGTGCGCGCGGGGCCTGCCGCGCCCGTCGAGCACGCCGAGGTGTCCGACCAGGCCCTCCAGGGCCCGGCGGTACCCGGTGGCCGCGATCACCACGTCCGGGGTGACCCGCGAACCGTCCGCGAGCACCACCGCGTCGCCGTCGAAGGAGACGACGGCGGCGACCGGTTCGACCCGGCCGGTACGGACGGCGTCGATCAGCCCCACGTCCTGCACCGGGATCGCGCCCTCCTCGACCCTGCTGTACAGGCCGGTGGTGGGGCGCGGGAGCCCGTACGCCGACAGGTCCGGGACAGAGACCCGGGCGACGAGCGCGCCGAGCCGGTCCACCAGCCGCACGGGCAGCCGCCGCACCAGGATGCCGGTGCGCTGGGCGGGCCAGCCCGCGGTGGAGCGGCGGACGAGGTGCGGGACGGTGCGCACGGCGAGCCGCACCCGCGCGGCCCCTCCCGTGACCCCGGCCGCGCCCCCGTCCGTGGCCCCGTCCGAGCTGCTGGCGGTGCGGGCGGTGGGGGCCGTACGGGGGGTGTGGCCCTCGGTGAGGTCGACGGCTATCTCGGCGCCGGTGTTGCCGGTGCCGACGACGAGGACGTCCTGACCGGCGTACGGTCCGGGGTTGCGGTAGTCGGCGGCGTGCAGGAGCCGGCCGCCGAAGGCGTCCCGGCCCGGCCAGTCGGGCAGGGCCGGGGTGTGGTTGAAGCCGGTGGCGACGACGACGGCCGAGGCGGCCAGGGCCCGCCCGCCGGTGGCGTGCAGGGTCCAGCCGTTCCCGTCGTCGGCGCGCTCGATCCGGGTCACCTCGACCCCGGTGACGAGTTCCAGCTCGTGGAACTCGGCGTACTTCTCCAGGTACCGCACCACGTCGTCGCGCGCGACCCACCGCCCGAACCGGCGGGGCATGGCCAGCCCCGGCAGGGCGGAGAGACGGCGGGTGGTGTGCAGGTGGAGCCGGTCGTAGTGGCGGCGCCAGGAGGCGCCGACCGACTCCGACCGCTCGACGACCACCGTGCGGACCCCGCGGGCGCGCAACGCCGCTGCTGCGGCGAGGCCGCCGGGGCCTGCTCCGATGACGTACACGGGGCGGGGCTGGGTGGTCCTGTCGGGTGCTGCGGAGGCTCCGGGCATGAGGTGTGAGCGTATCGCCGTGCGGCGCCGATGGGTCTCGGACAAGGAGGGAATCGATTGCGGATCGATCACGGTCCGGCCCCAACTCCCGTGTGCGGCAAGGGGTCAGGACCGGTCGGCGTCCGGGTTCCGCCCGGTTCCCGCCCCGGGTTCCGTTCGGGTTCCGCCCGGTTTCGGCGACGCCCGGGGGCTTGTGGGGCGGCGGCGCGTCCGCTCAACTGACGTGTCGTCAGTTGAGGCTGTTCGTACGGAGGGAAGGGAGCCGGGGCATGGCGTGCGAGGAGGAGGGCCGGTGCTCCGGTCCGGGTCCGGTGGCCGGGGTGTTCCGGTGAGCGGGGTGTCCTGGTGAGCGGGGTGCGGTACGACCTGCCGGAGGTGGACGACTTCACCCGCCCCTACTGGGACGCGGCGGCCCAGGGGCTGCTGCTGCTGCGCCGCTGCGGGGAGTGCGGGCGGACGCACCACTACCCGCGGGAGTTCTGCCCGTCCTGCTGGGCGGGGGAGGACCGGGTGACCTGGGAGACGGCGACCGGCCGGGCCACCCTCTACACCTGGTCGGTGGTCCACCGGAACGACCTTCCACCGTTCGGGACGCGGGTCCCGTACGTGGCCGCCGTGGTCGATCTGGCGGAGGGGCCGCGGATGATGACGGAGATCGTGGACTGCGAGGCTTCCGCCCTGCGGATCGGGATGGAGGTGCACGCCGCCTTCCGCGAGACGGCACCGGGGGTGTGGGTGCCGGTCTTCCGTCCACCGGACCCGTCTGCGTCACCGGACCCGTCGGCCTGAGAGGGTGGCGCGCGGCCGGTGAGGCCGGGCGTGGGCCGGTGGGTCGTGTCGGGGGTCCAGGGCCGGTGGGTCAGGGCTGGTGGGTCAGGGCCAGAGGAGGTGGCGGGTCCAGGTGCCGTCCGGGGTGCGGGTGTAGCGCAGCCGGGTGTGGCGGCGTTCGGCGTCGCCCTGGAAGAACTCGACCTCGGCGGGGCCGAGGACGTACCGCGTCCAGGTGGGCGCCGGGGCGTCCGGCTCGGCTCCGGCCCGTTCCCAGGCGGCGGCCGAGGCCCGGACCAGCTCCTGCGGGGAGTCCAGCACCTCGCTCTGCCGGCCGGTGAGCGCGGCGGCGAGGGCGCCGCGCGAGCGGACGGCCAGATCCGCCCGGCTCTCCTCGGGGCCGCACGCGGTCACCCGGCCCCGGACCCGGACCTGGCGGGCCACGGCGGGCCAGTAGAACCCGAGCGCGGCCTCCGGGCATCCGGCCAACTGGCGGCCCTTGGCGCTGGTGGAGTGCGAGGCGAAGTGCCAGCCGCGCGCGTCGGCGTCGTGCAGCATGAGGACGCGTACGTCGGGCCGCCCCTCGGCGTCGACCGTCGCCAGGCTCATCGTGTGCGGCTCCGGCTGCCCGGCCCGGGCGGCGTGCGTGAACCACTCCCGGAACAGCGGCAGCGGACCGGCCGGGGCGGCGGCGGTGTCGAAGGCGGGGAGCGGGGTGTCCCACACCCGCAGGGAGTGCAGGGTGGTGCGGAAGTCGTCGCTGCTCATCCCCCCATCGAACACCACCCCGGCGGTCGTCAGGGTTCGGGCCATGGATGTGCGCGCAGCCGTGGGGCGTGGGCCGCTGGGGCGTGGGCTGACGGTCCTCGCGGGGGTCCAGGTCTCGTGCGGGGGTGCCGGGCCGTTGTCGCCGTGGTCCAGGTCGATCAGTCGCGGCCCAGGAGGAGCGTGCCCGAGGAGCAGAACCAGCCGCCCGTGCCCGAGGCCAGGGCCACGCGGGGGAGGTGGCCGCCGGGCCGGGTGACCTGGCCGGGGCCCGCCTCGCCGCGCAGTTGGCGGACCGCCTCGACCAGGAGGAACAGGCCGCGCATGCCCGGGTGGCAGGCGGAGAGGCCGCCGCCGTCGGTGTTGACGGGGAGTTCCCCGCCGCGCAGCAGCCGGCCCTTCTCCACGAAGGCGCCGCCCTCGCCCTTCGCGCAGAAGCCGAGGTCCTCCAGGGTCACCAGGGTCATGTACGTGAAGGCGTCGTAGATCTCCGCGAGGTCGACGTCCGCCGGGGTCAGGCCCGCCCGCGCGAAGGCCAGGCGGCCCGAGACGGCCGCCGGGGAGACGGTGAAGTCCTCCCACTGCGACATGGCGGTGTGCGAGACCGAGGTGCCCGAGCCCAGCACCCACACCGGGGCCTTGGCCGTGTCCGGTACGTACTCCTCGGCCGCCAGGAGGACCGCGCAGCCGCCGTCCGAGCGGATGCAGCAGTGCAGCTTGGTGAAGGGGTCCGCGATCATCTCCCCGGACAGGACCTCCTCCACCGTGATCGGTTCGCGGAACATGGCGTCCGGGTTGGTCGCGGCGTTGGCCCGCGCCTGGACGGCGACCGACGCGAGCTGTTCCAGCGTCGTCCCGTACTCGTGCATGTGGCGGCGGGCGGCCATCGCGTACTTGGAGATCAGCGTGTGGCCGTAGGGGACCTCGAACTGGAGGGGCCCGCGGGCCCCGAAGGAGAGGTTCGCGGTCCGCCGCCGGGCCTTGACGTCGGCGCGGGCGGTGGACCCGTAGACCAGCAGGACGGCCCGGACGTGGCCCGCCGCGATCGCGTCGGCCGCGTGGGCCGCCATGACCTCCCAGGTCGAGCCGCCCACCGAGGTGGAGTCGACCCAGGTGGGGCGCAGGCCCAGGTACTCGGCCACCTCGATCGGGGCGAGGGTGCCGAGGCCGGCCGAGGCGAAGCCGTCGATGACGCGGCGGTCCAGTCCGGAGTCGGCCAGGGCCCGGCGGGCGGCCTGCGCGTGGAGGGCGTACGGGGTCGGGCCGTCGACCCGGCCGCAGTCCGAGAGGGCGACGCCGACCACCGCGACCCTGCGGCCGGTGCCGGTGCCGGTGCGGGCCGTGGGCCGGGGCCCGGGTCCCGGCGGGGGGCCTGACGGGTGCGGGGGGCCGGGCGCGGCTCCGGGAAGAGGTCCGGGGAAGGGTCCGGGCAGGGGCATGGGGTGACGGTACATCTGACGCTACGTCAGATTCTAGGGCCGGGTCGGGGCCGGGTCGGGGCCGGGCCGGGGTCGGGTCGGGGCCGGCCCCCGGTCGCCCGGCCCGCCCGGCCGGCGGGGGTGCGCACGCGTTCCCGCCCCTGGGCTTCTCGCTCGCCCCGCCCTAGCATGACGCCCCGTCAGATACGGGAGGAGCCCGCCGATGGACGCCGCCTTCACCGCGGAGCAGGACGAGATGCGCCGTACCCTGCGCGAGATCCTGGGCAGACACTGCGGCCCGGACGAGGTCAAGGCCGCCGTCCGTACCGCCGCCGGACACGACCGCGCGCTGTGGGAGCGGCTCGCCCGGCGGCTCGGGCTGCCGGGTCTCGCCGTCGCCGAGGAGTACGGCGGCGTCGGCTGCGCCCCCGCAGACCTGGCCCTGGCCTGCGAGGAGACCGGGCGGGTGCTGCTGCCCTCGCCGCTGCTGGCCACCGCCGTGCTCGCCGTGCCGCTGGTCGCCGCCCTCGGCACCGCCGCCCAGCGCTCCGCGCTGCTCCCCCCGCTCGCCTCCGGCGGCCTGACCGCGGCCCTCGCGGTCCCCGGTCCGGCGCTGGCCACCGCCCTCGCGCTGACCGACGGCAACGCGCCCGGCGAGTGGGCGGGCGGTGGGCGCGCGGGCGGGGTGCAGGCCCGTACGGACGGCTCCGGCGGCTGGCGGCTCTACGGGGAGGCGGCCCAGGTCCTCGACGGGCACAGCGCCTCGCTGCTGCTCGTCGCCGCGCACACCGGCGGCTTCGCCCGCGCCCGTACGCTGCTCTTCCTCGTCCGCGAGGACGCGCCCGGCCTCGTCCGGGCGCGGCAGGCCGTCCTGGACGAGACGCGCCCGCAAGCCCGCGTCCAGCTCCGCGACGTACCTGCGGAACTGCTCGGTCCGGACGCGGGGGACGCCACCCTCGCGGCCCTCGCCGCCACCGGACGCACCGCCTCCGCCGTGCTCGCCGCCGAGGCGGTCGGCGCGGCCGGGCAGGCGCTCGCCCGGACCGTGGAGTACGTGCGCGGGCGCGAGCAGTTCGGCCGGCCGCTCGGCTCCTTCCAGGCGGTCAAGCACCGGCTCGCCGACCTCTACGTCCAGGTGCAGGCGGCCCGCTCGGCCGCGTACTACGCCGCCTGGGACCCGGAACAGGGCGGCCTCGCCCTCGCGCAGGGGCTGGAGGCGCTGCGCGCGGCGGCGGGCGAGGCGATCCAGTTGCACGGCGGCATCGGTTTCACCTGGGAACACGACGCGCACCTCTACTTCAAGCGGGCGGCGGCCGACGAACTCCTCTTCGGGCCCGTCCACCGGCTCAGGGCGCACGCCGCCGCCCGCGCCGGCCTGTTCACCGCCCGGCCTCCCGCACCTGTATCCGTACCTGCGTCCGTATCCGTACCCGTACCCGTACCCGTATCCGCACCCGTATCCGAGAAGGCGGCCGTCTGATGGCTCCCGGCGTCAAGCTGATCCAGAAGGTGTCCTCGACCCTGCTCTTCGCCAGGATCGCCCCGCACGTCATCCCCGCGCTGGACAAGGCGGTGCACCGGCTGACCCGGGGCCGGGTCATCCTCAGCGCGCAACTGCTCCCGGGCGTGATCCTCACGGCCAGGGGCGCCAGGACCGGCCTGCCGCGCACCACCCCGCTCGCCTGCATGCCGGAGGACGGCGGGACGAGCTGGCTGCTGATCGGCTCCAACTTCGGCCGCCCCGGGCACCCTGCGTGGACCGGGAACCTGCTCGGGAACCCGGACGCGGAAGTGAGCTGGAAGGGGCGGGACATCGCCGTGCGGGCCCGGCTGCTGGAGGGCGACGAACGCGAGGACGCGTGGCGGGCGGTGCTGCGGTTCTGGCCGCCGTACGCGACGTACCAGGCGCGCATCGAGCGCGAGATCCGGCTGTTCCGCCTGGAACGGCGCTGATCACGGGCCTGCGGAGGGGAATGCGGGTACAGACGGACGACGGACGACGGACGACGGAGGGGCGGACGGGCGGGCGCAGGCGTGGGGCCGGTCGCATGCCTGCGCGCGGGACCGGCGGCCGGTGGTGGAACCCGTCCGGTGGTGGGACCGGCCGGGTGGCGGCGGGCCCGCGAGGCCCGCCGCTACCTGGTCGGCTTCCTGCCGGTGACGCCGAGGTGGACGAGCAGCGCCAGGTTCGGCTTGAGCTCGGCCTGCTTGACGCCCCAGGTCTGGAAGCCCTTCTGGTGCGAGGCGACCGCGGCCAGCATCGCGACCAGCGAACCGGCGATCGCCGCCGGGCTGACGTCCTTGTCCACCTTGCCCTTGGCCTGGAGCTCCTTCATCGACTCCGTCAGGGAGTTGGTGACCGAGTTCAGGATCTTCATGCGGATCTTGTAGAAGCGCTTGTCCCCTTCGGCGGCACCGAGGTCCACGACCCGCAGGATCGCGTCGTGGCGCCGCCAGAAGTCCAGGAAGCCCTCGACGAGTTCCTCGGCGGCGGCCCAGCCGGACTTGCCGACCCAGGTGCGGCCCTCGACCAGCGAGGTCAGCTGGGCGCCCTCGCCGGCCATGCGCTCGGCGATCTCCAGGACGGCGCCCTCGACGTCCGGGAAGTACTGGTAGAAGGTCGCGGGGGAGGTTCCGGCCTTGCGGGCGACGTCGATCACCTTGACGTCGCGGTACGGCGAGGAGCTGAGCATCTCGCCGAGGCAGTCGAGCAGCTTCTCCCGCGTCGCCTGGCCGCGCCGGCCCGCGACACGCCCGTCGACGGTGCGTACTTGTCCTGTCATGCCGTCAGCTTACCGAGGGGTGCCGGGATCGCTATTCGGCCGCCTGCAAATGGGGTGCGGAGCCCCTGGCCTGGCCGGAGTCCGGAGCGGGGGCGTCCGGACAGCGGAATCCGGCCGTCCATGCGCCCCGCCCGACCGCTGCCGGAATCCCGCCCGGGGGCGGTCCCGCATCCCGCCCGGAATCCCCTCCGGGATCGGGGCCGAAGGCCCGTGCGGCGCCCCGGCGGGGCCCGCGCTCCGCGGCCGGGCGGGGATGCCGGGTTTCCGGCGCGACCCCCGGACATCTCGGGGTGTATCCCCCGAATAGTCTTATCAACAGGCTGTGGACAAGTTTTCGGGCGGACCATGGCTGGGAGAGGTGAGAGGGTACAGAACCCCGCACAACGGAAGGAAACGGGCTTATGGCCGCATTCGCGGAAGGCACACCCTGCTGGGTGGACGCCTCGCTTCCGGACGTCGAAGCGGGCAAGCGCTTCTACGGTGCGCTCTTCGGGTGGACTTTCGGCGACAGCGCGGGAGCCGAGTACGGCCACTACACCCAGGCGTACAGCCGCGGCCGGAACGTCGCCGCCCTCGCCCCCAAGCCGGACGGCCGGATGCCCACCGTATGGGGCGTCTACCTCTGGACCTCCGACGCCTACGCCTGCGCCGCCCGCATCCGGGCCGCGGGCGGACAGATGGTGATGGACCCTCAGCCGGTCGGCCCGTACGGCACGGCCGCGATGGCCGCCGACCCCGGCGGGGCCGTCTTCGGGCTGTGGCAGCCCGGCACCCACCACGGCTTCGACGCCCAGCGGGAGCCCTACACGTACTGCTGGACCGAGCTGTACACCCGTTCCCGGGACGCCGTCGACGTCTTCTACGCCAAGGTCTTCGGCTACGTCACCCAGGACCCGGACGAGGGCCAGGACACGGACGGCGGCCAGGGCCAGGACACGGACGGCGGCCCGGACGGCGGCCGGGGCCAGGTCCGTGAACCGGCCCCGGACGACGCCGACTACCGGGTCTGGTCCCCGCCCGGGAGCGTGCCCGGGGCGGACACCGCCGTCATCGGCCGCAGCCTGATCACCGCCGCCTTCCCGGAGGTCATGCCCGCGCACTTCCTCGTCTACTTCGCGGTCCCGGACTGCGACCAGTCGGTGGCGATGGCCCGGCGGCTCGGCGGCCGGGTCACCGCCGACCCCTTCGACACCCCGTACGGGCGGATCGCGGTCGTCGCCGACGACCAGGGCGCGGTCTTCGGGCTGCTCTCGGAGCCCCGGACCAGACCGGCCGCCTGACCGGCCGCCCGACCGGTCGTACGCACCACCACGCGCCACCGCGCACGACCGGCCGTACGGCCCCACGCGCGGCCGGGGCCGGACCCGGCGCGGGCCTGACAGAATCGGGAGCGAGACGCTGCACGGGGCAGGGCCCCGTGCTGGTGGAAGCGGGCCCGGCGAGGGCCCGTACGGGGACCTGGGGAGGCGAGTGGTGGAGCAGCTGACGCAGCACGACCCGAGACGGATCGGCCCTTTCGAGGTGCTCGGACGGCTCGGCGCCGGCGGCATGGGGCTGGTCTATCTCGCGCGGTCGGCGTCCGGGCGGCGGGTCGCGATCAAGACGGTACGGACCGAGCTCGCCGAGGACCAGCTCTTCCGGGTGCGCTTCACCCGCGAAGTGGAGGCGGCCCGCGCCGTCTCCGGTTTCTACACCGCGGCCGTCGTCGACGCCGACCCCCGCGCGGCCGTGCCGTGGCTGGCCACCGCGTACGTCCCGGCGCCCTCTCTGGAGGAGATCGTCAACGAGTGCGGGCCGATGCCCGCCCAGGCCGTGCGGTGGCTCGCCGCCGGGATCGCCGAGGCGCTCCAGTCCATCCACGGCGCCGGGCTCGTCCACCGCGACCTGAAGCCGTCCAACGTGCTCGTGGTCGAGGACGGCCCGCGCGTGATCGACTTCGGTATCGCGAGCGGGGTCTCCAACACCCGGCTGACCATGACGAACGTCGCCGTCGGCACCCCCGCGTACATGTCGCCCGAGCAGGCGAAGGACTCCCGCAGCGTCAAGGGCGCCAGCGACGTCTTCTCGCTCGGTTCGACGCTCGTCTTCGCGGCGACCGGGCACCCGCCGTTCCACGGGGCGAACCCGGTCGAGACGGTGTTCATGCTGCTGCGCGAGGGGCCCGACCTGGAGGGGCTGCCGCAGGAGCTGCGCCCGCTGATCGATTCCTGCATGCAGATGGAGGCCGCGCGGCGGCCGACCCCGGCCGATCTCCAGGCGCAGCTGGCCCCGCACCTGTTCGACGGCGGTGACGACAGCGGGACCGCCTCGGCGTGGCTGCCGGAACGGGCCGTCGCGATGATAGAGGCCCGGCGGGCGGGGCACCGTACGGCGGTCGTGCCCATGGGGCCCGGCGCGGGCCGCGGTGCCGGTCCGGGCGCGGGTCCCGGTCCCGGTCCCGGCGTGGGGCCCGGCGTGGGTCCGGGGGCGGAGCCGGTCGCCGGTCCGGCCACGCACCGCCGCCGCCGTGGCGCCGAGCCCTGGGTGGACCCGCGTACCGGGCAGGCGGCCCCGCCGCGCCCGGACCGTCCCCCGATGGCTCCCGCGCCCTCCGGTGAGCCCGTCCGTCTCGGCGGCTCCCCGGTGCCGATCGGGCCGGGCCCGCGCGCGAGCGGCCCGGCGCATGCCGCGCACGCCGCCCTGGACGCGGCGACCGGCTGGGTCCGCCCGCCCGGCGGCGCGCCCGCGGCCGCCCCGCCGGCCGTCTCCCCGGAGGCCGCCGCCGTGCCCCGGCCCGGCCCCGCCCCGGACGGCGGCCGGTGGCGGCCCTGGCGGTTCCGCATGTCCAACGAGGTCTGGGGCACCCCGGCCGTCGCCGGTGACCTGCTCTACGTGACCTCCTTCGAGGTCCACGCCCTGGACGTGGCGAGCGGCCGGCGTCAGTTCAAGACCCGGGACGTGGCCTGGGCCATGGCCGTCACGGACGGCCGTATCCACGGCTCCGACGGCCCGTCCCTCTACGCGCTCGACGCCACCGACGGCTCCGACCTGTGGCGGCTCTCCACCGACGCCTGGGTGTACGCCCTGCGCGCCGGGCAAGGCGTCGTCGTCACCGCCACCCGCGGTGGCGGCGTCCAGGGCCGGGACGCGTCGAACGGCCGGACCCTGTGGGAGCTGACCGGGGCGCAGAGCGACTTCGAGACCCCGGAGGCGGCCCCCGTCCTCCACGAGGGAACGGTGTACGTGTGGCAGGACACGCGGCTGCGGGCGCTGGACGCGCGTACCGGCCGCGAGTCCTGGTCGTACCCGGTCGGCACCGCGGCCTCCTGCGGAAACGTCCCGGTCCGGGTCACCCCGGCCCCGGACGGCAACGTCTACGTCTGCGCCGGTACCCACGTCCTCGCCGTCGACCGGGGGTCGGGCCGGCTCCGCTGGCACTTCGAGGCCCCCGCGGTCTTCCTGGCCGCCCCGGCCTTCGCACCGGGCCCCGCCGTCACGGGCGGCGGGGTCTACCTCGCCGACTACCTCGGCACCGTCTACGCCCTGGACGCGGCCACCGGCCAGGACCGCTGGCGGATCGCGACCGAGCCGCGGACCTCCCCGGACCCGGTGCTGATCGCCGACGGCAACGTCCACCTGGGCGCGGGCAGCGCCCTGTACACGCTGGACGCGGTCACCGGCACCCCGAAGTGGCGGTTCGCGGCGGGCGGGGAGATCACCGGCCTGCCCGCGGTCGCGGACGGCCGCGTGCACTTCGGCTCGGCCGACCACTGCCTGTACACGCTGGACGCGGCGGGCGGTCAGCTCCGCTGGAAGCTGGCCACGGGCGGGGAGATCACCGGAGCCCCGGTGGCCGAGGCGGGCGTGGTCTACGCGTGCAGCAAGGACCGCTGTGTGTACGCCCTGGACGCGGCGAAGGGCACGGGCACCCGTACGGGAGCCTGACCGGCGGACACGAGTACGGGCCCGGACGGCAAGGCCACGGACGGCCCGGACACGAGTACGGGCGGAGCCGGGGTCGACGCCGGGCGGAGCCGGGTCCGGTGTTTCACGTGAAACCAGGGCGTGTGTTTCACGTGAAACACACGCCGCGTCCCCCAGGCCGGGGTCCGGCCCGGCCGGGGTGCTGACGGCCCCGCCGGGTCGTACTTCGTACCGGGAGTGACAGGATGGACCCCATGAGCAACGTTTACTTCGACATCAACATCGACGACAAGCCCGCGGGCCGGATCGTCTTCCACCTCTTCGACGAGGTCGTCCCGAAGACCGCCACGAACTTCCGTGAGCTCGCCACCGGCGTGCACGGCTTCGGCTACGCGGGTTCGCCGTTCCACCGCGTCATCCCGCAGTTCATGCTCCAGGGCGGTGACTTCACCAACCAGAACGGCACCGGTGGCAAGAGCATCTACGGCGAGAAGTTCGCCGACGAGAACTTCACGCTGAAGCACGACCGCCCGTTCCTGCTGTCGATGGCGAACGCCGGCCGTGACACCAACGGCTCGCAGTTCTTCGTCACCACCGTCGTCACCCCGTGGCTGGACGGCAAGCACGTCGTCTTCGGCGAGGTCGTCGAGGGCTCGGAGCTGGTCCGGAAGATCGAGTCCCTGGGCTCCCCCTCGGGTTCCACCCGCTCCAAGATCGAGGTCGCGGCCTCGGGCGTCGTCGAAGCCTGACCACCCCCGCCGCCCTGGCAGGCCGGCCCCACCCCTCTCCCGGGGCGGGGCCGCCGCCATGTGCGGACCCTTCCGGTGCATCCCTACCGGCGGCCCGGCCGGATCACTGGTGGTCGCCGGATCACTGGTGGTCGCGGGGTGGCCAGGGTGTGGGGTCCGGGGGTGGAGGGGCGTCCGGGGCGGGGTGGTCTCCAGGGGGCTGGGGAGGCGGCCAGTGCGGGGTTTCCGGAGGGGGCGCGGCGGACGGGGCCGGTTCGCGGCGGCGGGGACGGCCGCTCATGACGATCGCGGCCAGCAACAGGAGCGCGCCGCCCGCGAAGGCGTTGGCGACGCCCGCGCCGAGGCCCTGGCCCTCGCCGCCTACGGAGAGGCTGCCCGCGGCCTGCCCCTGCCGGACCGTCCAGAGGACCGCGAAGCCGAGCACCACGACCCCGGCCAGCGCCATGACCAGCCGCGAGCGCAGCACGATCGCGGCCAGGGTCAGCAGGGCGGCGAGGAGGGGCGGCAGCAGCAGCGAGCCCAGCAGGGCGGCGTGCCGGTCGGTGATCCCGGCGCTGGAGAAGAGTTCCTCGATGCGGTAGTCGCGGCCGTGCCGGCCGCCGTACCAGAGGCGGAAGGGGCTCCAGACGGCAACCGCCGCTCCGGCCAGACCCAGCAGCGAACCGAGTGCGTTGCGGATCATGCGCAGACCTCCCAGGTCAGGGGTCGTGGTCCCGACGCTACGCCGCACCGCCCACCCCCGCACGCGGGCCCGGCCGCCCGCCCTCCCGGACATCCCCGGACCGCAGGGGCGGGGACGTGTCCGACGAAGCGGAATCGCGGGCTCAAATGCCGTTCTGAAAAGCCCTGTTGAGAGTCCGGCCGTTTCGGTGACGCCTGGTAACGTGGCCCGCAATGGTCTGAGGAGGGGAACGGTCATGGGGGCTGGGCGTCGTATCAGGTGTGCTGCGGTGCTGGTGGCCGCCACCGTCGCATTGACCGGTTTCTCTTCCGTCGGCTGCTCCAGTTCCCAGAGCGGAGCCGAAAAGTCCGGCACGGACAGTAACGGCGGCGGGAGCAGCGCCGGGAACGGAAACAGCGGCGGCGGTTCGACGGCCGTGCCCAACCGGCCCGGCGGCCCGCCCGCGCGCGCCGAGGTGCTCGCGTGCGTGTCCCCGGGGCAGCCCCTCGCCACCGTCAAGGTCACCTCCACCTTCAACGCCGAACGGACCTTCGAAGTGCGGGTGACCTTCGAGAGCGCGACCACGGCCGACGTCCTCGACCGGACCTCGCTCCACATCACGCTCCAGGCGAACGAGAGCCGCTCCGTGCACGTGAAGATGGTGGACCCGGGCAAGGCGGAGCAGGTCAAGAACTGCATGGTCAGCGTCTCCCTCGTCTGACCGCGCCCCACCGGCCGGGCCCTGACCGCGCCCCGCCGCACCCACCGGCCCGCCCCACCGGCCGGCGTCCCACCGTCCCGGGTTCTACCGGCCCGGGACGACGGCCTCAGCGCAGCCGGAAATCCGTCCCGCCGCGCCGGGACGCGAACAGCTCCGCCTGCCGCCCCGGCGGCAGGTTCCCCAGTGCGATCAGCGCCGGGGCCTGGGCCAGGGCCTGCTGGAGCGCGGCCTGTTTCGCCGACCACAGGGCCCGTACGGTGCCCTGCACCGCCTCCGTCGGGCAGGCGGCCAGGGTCCCGGCCGCGCGCAGGGCCGCCGGGAGCAGCTCCCCGGGCCCGGTCACCTCCGAGACCAGGCCGATCTCGTAGGCGCGCCGGGCGGAGAGCCGTTCCGCCGTCCCCATCAGGGCCGTCCGGGCGGCCTCGCCGAACGGCATCCGCTGCGCCAGGTACACCGCCTCGTACGCGCTGACCATGCCGTAGGTCGTGTGCGGGTCGAAGTAGGTGGCGGTCGAGGAGGAGATGGCGAACTCCGACTCGCCCAGCAGGTAGAACGCCCCGCCGCAGGCCATGCCGTTGACGGCGGCGATCACCGGTTTCCACAGGTCGGCCGCCTTCGGGCCGATGGTGGCCAGCGGGTCGTCCACCGAGTACGGGGAGCCGGGCTGCGGTATCTCGGCGTCCCGGTCGATCCCGGTGCAGAACGCGGCCGTCCCGGCCCCCGTCAGCACCACCGCCCGCACGTCCGCCGCGTACCGGAACTCCCGCCACACACCGGCCAGCTCGGCCGCCGTCGCCAGGTCGATCGCGTTGTGGCGGTGGACCCGGTCCAGAGTGACGACCGCGACCCCGCTCGTCCCGTCCCGCTCCACCCGTACGGTCACGGCCGCTCCAGGACCCAGCGCGGCACGGCCGTCCCGCCCACCGTGGCGAAGACCACCTGCACCCGCGCGCCGATCCGCAGCCGGGCCGGGTCCACCGAGTTCAGCGGGGCGTCGGCCGAGGCCACCAGGTTCCCCACCAGCCGGATGCGCGGGGCGTCGGCCAGCTCCACGAGGATCACGTTGTACGGGGCCTGCGCGGCGTACGCGGGGAGCAGCGGCGGGTGCGGCAGGACGTAGGACCAGATGCGTCCGCGCCCGTTCGTCCGGCGCCAGGCGCGGTCGAAGGAGTGGCAGTGCGGGCAGCAGGGGCGGGGCGGGAAGCGCGGTCTGCCGCAGTCCGGGGCGGCGCAGACCTGGACGCGGAGTTCGCCCCGGGCCGCGTACTCCCAGAAGGGGGCGCCGTCCTCGTCCGGGACCGGCGCCAGGAGCGTCCCGTCGCCGGAAGTGCCATCGGAGGCGGCGTCGGAGGCGGCGTCGGAGGCGGGGGTGGGGGTGTTCACGGGCGGCGGCTCTCCTCGGGCTCGGCGGGATCGGGGGCCCCGGCGCGGTTCGGCGGCACCGGGTCAGGTGCGCAGCAGGAGCGCGGAGGTCGGGACGCCTTCGCCCGCCGTCACCAGGCAGGTCGTGGCGTCGGGCACCTGGGCGGTGGAGGTGCCGCGCAACTGCTTGACGCCCTCGGTGATCAGGTTGAAGCCGTGGACGTACGCCTCGCTCAGCCCGCCGCCGCCCGTGTTGAGCGGGAGCCGGCCGCCCGTCTCCAGGGCGCCCCCCTCGGTGAAGGCGGCGCCCTCGCCGCGCCCGCAGAAGCCGTATCCCTCCAGCGACAGCGGGATCAGCGGGGTGAAGGCGTCGTAGATCTGGGCGACGTCCACGTCCCCGGGCCCGAAGTCGGCCCGCTTCCACAGGTGGCGGGCGGCCGTCCAGGCGGGCCCGGAGAGCGGGTCGTCGTTCCAGTAGTTGACCATCCCGTGGTGCTGCGGGGGCAGGCCCTGGGCGACGGAGTGCACGTAGACGGGTCTGCGGCGGCAGTCCCGGGCCCGCGCGGCGGAGACGATCACGCAGGCCAGGGCCCCGTCCGTCTCCAGGCAGTTGTCGAACAGGCAGAGCGGGTCGCTGATCATGCGGGAGGTCATGTACATCTCGCGGGTCAGCGGGCGTTCGTACATCAGGGCGGCGGGGTTCTCGTTGGCCCGGTTGCGGCAGGCCATCGCGACGTTGAGGAAGTGGTCGCGGGTGGCCCCGTACTCGTGCATGTAGCGGCGGGCCAGCATGCCGATCTCGTCGGCCGGGCGCAGCAGCCCGAAGGGGCGCGTCCACTGGCCGGGGGTGGGGAGCTGGGCGGTGGTGTTCCGCCACGGGCGCGGGCCGGAGCCGCGTTTGCGGGAGCGCCAGGCGACGCCGACCGTGGCCTGTCCGGTGGCGACGGCCGCCGCGAGGTGGCCGACGGTGGCGCAGGAACCGCCGCCGCCGTAGCCGGCCTTGGAGAAGAAGGTGACCTCGCCCGCGCCGATGGACTTGGCCACCTCGACCTCGTCGGTCTCCTCCATCGTGTACGAGGCGAAGGCGTCGACCTCGCCGGGGGCTATCCCCGCGTCGGCGAGGGCCGCCAGGACGGCGCGGCAGGCCAGTTCCTTCTCGGACTGCGGAAGTCGTTTCGCGAAAGCGGTCTGGCCGATGCCGACGATCGCCGTCGCGTCCTTGAGCGTTGCCGCCATTGCCGCCTCCCGGGGGTGCGCCGCTGCTGCGTCACTGCTGCGCCACTGCTGACAGCCGCGAAGGCTACCGTTAATCTGACGGATAGTCAGCTAGTGGTACTGGGGGAGGCGCACCATGAGCGGGACCGGGCACGGGAGCGGGCACGACAACGGGAACACGGGCACGGGCACGGACACGGACGCGGCCGGTCCAGCGGCCGGGTACGGGGACGGTGACGACCCCCGGGGCGACCTGCGCTGGGGCAGCATCCCGGGGCTGGTCCGGTCGGCGGCGGCGCGGTACGGCGGGCGCGAGGCCGTCGTCGACGGCCGGGTCCGGGTCGGTTACGCGCTCCTCGGCGAACAGGTCGAGCGCGCCGCCGCCGCCTGTCTCGCCGCCGGGATCGAGCCCGGTGACCGGGTCGCCGTCTGGGCCCCGAACACCCTGGAGTGGATCGTCTCCGCCCTCGGCGCCGTCTCGGCGGGCGCGGTGCTCGTCCCCCTCAACACCCGTTTCAAGGGCGCGGAAGCGGCGTACGTCCTACGGCACAGCAGGGCCCGGCTCCTCTTCGTCACCGGCACCTTCCTCGGCACCTCCTACGTCGCCTCCCTGCGCCGCGCCACCGGCAGCCCGGGGAGGGGGCCGGGCTCCGGCCCCCTCCCCGGGCTGCCGGACCTGGAACACGTCGTCGTCCTCGCCGAGGACGCCCCCGACTCCTTCCGCACCTGGAAGGAGTTCCTGGCCGCCGGTGACCGCGTACCGGCCGGGGCGGTCCGGGAACGCGCCGACGCCATACGCCCCGACGACCCCTCGGACATCATCTTCACCTCCGGCACCACCGGCAGCCCCAAGGGCGCCGTCATCAGCCACGCCCAGTCCCTGCGCTGCTACGCCGTCTGGAGCCGGCTCGCCGGACTGCGCGAGGGCGACCGCTACCTGATCGTGAACCCCTTCTTCCACACCTTCGGCTACAAGGCCGGAGTACTCGCCTGCCTCATGCACGGCGCCACGATGGTCCCCCAGTCCGTCTCCGGCACGGACACCGTCCTCGCCAACATCGCCGCCGAACGGATCTCCGTCCTCCCCGGGCCGCCCACCCTCCACCAGTCGCTCCTCGACCATCCCCACCGAGACCGCCACGACCTCTCCGCCCTGCGCCTGGTCGTCACGGGCGCGGCCGTGGTCCCGCTGCGGCTCGTCGAGCGGCTCCGGGGCGAGCTGCGCATCCCGACCGTGCTCACCGCGTACGGGCTCTCCGAGGCCGGGGGCATCGTCACCATGTGCCGCCGCGACGACCCGCCCGGGACCGTCGCGGCCACCTCGGGCCGGGCCGTCCCCGGCACCGAGGTACGGATCACCGGCCCGGACGGCGCGGCCCGGCCCGCCGGGACGGCGGGCGAGGTGTGGGTGCGCGGCCACCACGTCATGCGCGGCTACTTCGAGGACCCGGCCGGGACCGCCCGGGTGATCACCCCCGAGGGCTGGCTGCGCACCGGCGACGTCGGCGTCCTCGACGCGGACGGCAACCTGCGCATCACCGACCGGATCAAGGACATGTTCATCGTCGGCGGCTTCAACGCCTACCCCGCCGAGATCGAGCAGCTCCTCGGCCTGCACCCGGACATCGCCGACGTCGCGGTGGTCGGCATCCCGGACGCGCGCCTGGGCGAGGTCGGCAAGGTGTACGCGGTCCGCCGCCCCGGCTCCACCCTGACCGCGGACGACCTGATCGCCTGGTCCCGGCGGGAGATGGCCAACTACAAGGTCCCGCGCGCGGTGGAGTTCGTCACCGGCCTCCCGCGCAACGCGAGCGGCAAGGTGCTCAAGCGCGAACTCCGCTCCCGCCCCTGACCTCCGGACCCCTGACCTCCGGACCCCTGCCCCTCGGACCCCTGGCCCCCGGACCGTGCCCGTCCGGGCCCCCGTCCTCGCCCGCCCGGCGGGCCAGGACCAGCCGCCACCGCGGTGAACCGTCGGGCCGCCGGCCGAACCGTTCCAGCGGCACGGTCTCCACCGTGAACCCGGCCGCCCGCAGGTCGGCCCGGACACCGCCCAGCGGGAAGGTGCGGTAGTACATGACGAACGGGGGCCGCCACACCGCGTTGCGCACCCGCATGGCCGCGTCGAAGCCCGCCAGCACCCACCAGAGCCGGGAGAACGCGGGCGGCGGGGCGCCGATGGGGAAGGCGAACAGTCCGCCGGGGCGCAGCGCGCGGTGGACCTCCGCGAAGAGGGCGGGTCGCTCGGCCGGCAGGAAGTGACCGAAGGCGCCGAAACTCACCGCCAGGTCGTACGCGCCCCCGAGCCCGGACGGGAGCGCCCGCGCGTCGGCCCGTACGAAGTCGGCCCGGACCGGGCCCGCCTGCGCCGGACCTGCGTGGACGTGCGCGGCGCGGGCCAGCATGCCCGCGCTGAGGTCCACCCCGGTCACCCGCTCCCGGCACAGGCGGCGGAGCATCCCGGTCGCGGCGCCCGTACCGCAGCAGAGGTCGAGCCCGGCGCCGAAGCCGCCCTCCCGCCGGGCGAGGACCTCCTCGACGGCGTCGAGCAGGGAGTCCGGGGTCCGGAACGGCGTGTGGTCGAAGGCGGGTGCCAGCAGGTCGTACCCGCGCTCGACCGAGGAGAGTGCCTGCACGGCGAGTTCGCGGAGCCCGGGCCCCTGGGAGGTGAACACGCTCCCAGCCTAGATCGTGCCTTCGGAGCGACCGGACGGCCGGACGAAATGACCGGACGGACGACCGGACAGACGACTTGTCCGGACCGTCACGGGAACACATCGCGAGAACACGAACACGAGAACACGGACACGAGAAGCACGAGAACACCTACGGCAGAACACGTACGGCGGTCGCGGTGGTCCCCCTCCTGGCCACCGCGACCGCCGTTCCCCCGCTCCCCCGTTGTTCCCCCGTGGTCTGTGACGCCCGTCGTTACGGGCGCGGGCCGGACGCGTGGTTGTCCAGCGTCCGTATCTCCTCGGCCGGAGCCGAGAGGTCCGGTGTGCCCAGCGGGTTGCCGCCGGGAGTGTGGCCGTCCAACGGTTTGATCTCGATGCCCGAAGCATGGTTGTCGAAGGGCCTGATGTCGCCCTCGTTCGTCAGGGTGTTCTCGTTCGTCGTCGTCGTCATCGGATCTCCTGATGGATGTGTCGAGCCCGTTCGGCGATTCCCCCGTGGATCGCCGAACGGGTAGTCCTCACAACCGACTCGCCTGCTCCCCCCGGTGCGGCGAGTCGATGCACTCATCCTGGCGCGGCCCGATAAACGAACGATGAACGTCCCGTCAATCACCTCCGGCACGGTCCGTCAGAGGCACTCAGAGGCACTCAGAAGGCCGTCAGAGGCCGCCGGGGGACGTCACGCCGGGATCTCGGACGCCAACAGGGCCCTTACCTCGTCGAGTTCGGAGGAACCGAGCTGGGCGAAGACGGTCTCCGCGTCCCGCCAGCACGCCCGCGCCCGGTCGGTCTGGCCCAGGGCCCGCAGCGCCTTGCCCAGGACGGTCAGCACCGTGGCCCGGCGCCACTCCCCGCCGATGCCGCGCAGCGCGATGGCCTGTTCCGCGTGCGAGGCCGCCAGCGTGGGCCGGTGCGCGGCCAGATGGGCCTCGGCGAGCCGGAAGTGGGTCACGCCCTCCCACAGAGGCTGCCGGTTGTCGTGGAAGAGCGACAGGGCCTCGGTGAGCTGCGCGAGGGCCTCCCCGAGCCGGCCGGCCTGGGTGAGCGCGATGCCCAGCGCGTACCGGCCGTTGGCCAGGCGCAGGGTCAGGCCCATCCGGTCGTACACGGCGATGCCCCGCTGGGCGAGGTCTATGGCGCTGGTGAGGCGGCCCAGTTCCACGTGGATGCGGGAGAGGTTGCACAGCGCGCTGGCCTCGCCGACGTGGTTGCCGTCGGCCCGGAAGTTCTCGATGGCCTCCCGCAGGTACCGCTCGCCGTCCGCGTACCGGCCCTGGTAGAGGGCGATGATCCCGCGGTCGTTGGGCGCCCAGCAGCTCGGCAGCGGGTCGCCCGCCGCGCGGGCGAGCGCCATGGCCCGGCTGGCCTCGTCGTCGGCCTCGGTGAAGCGGCCCGCGACCAGGTGGACGTTGGTGAGCGTGGTGCGGGCCCGGCCCTCGGCGTACGGGTCCCCGGCGGCGTGCGCGGCGTCGCGCAGGGCCACGGCGGCCGACTCGTACTGCTTGGAGTTGGCCCCGGACTCGGCGAGGTCCTTGGCCGCCCAGAGCAGGTCCACGGCCCGCCGCAGGACATCGGCCCGCCCGGACGGGCTGCCGGACGGGCCGCCGGACGTACGGGCGCCCGCGCCGCCGCCCGCGCCGCCGGACGCACGGGGAGCCGTACGGACGGACGCCTGCCGGACGCAGGCCAGCAGCGGGTCCGCCTCCGCGTACAGCCAGTCCAGGGCGGCCCCGGCCTCGGCGAAGGCCAGCCCGGGGTAGCGGGTGGCGCAGAGGTGCGCGACGAGCCGGTCACCGGGGCGTTCCAGCGCGTACACCCCGGAGGCGGTGGCCAGGTAGAAGTCCAGCAGCCGGTCCAGGGCGGCCGAGCGCCCGCCCGGCTGCTCGTCCCGCTCGGCGCACGCACGCGCGTAGAGCCGTACGAGGTCGTGGAAGCGGTAGCGGCCGGGGGCGGCCGATTCGAGGAGGGAGCAGTCGACCAAAGCTTCGAGGAGGTCCTCGGTGTCGTGCTCGGGCAGGTCGAGGACGGCGGCTGCCGCGTGCAGCGAGATGTCCGGCCCGTCGGCGAGGCCCAGGAGGCGGAAGGCGCGCTGCTGGGCCGGTTCGAGCTGCCCGTAACCCAGTTCGAAGGTGGCCTTGACAGCGAGGTCGCCGGCCTGGAGCTCGTCCAGGCGGCGGCGCTCGTCGGCGAGTTTGGCGGCGAGGACGGAGACGGTCCAGGTGCGGCGGGCGGCGAGGCGGCAGGCGGCGATGCGGATGGCGAGCGGCAGGAAACCGCAGGCGCCGACGACGGCGAGGGCGGCCTGCCGCTCGGTGCCGACCCGCTCGGCCCCGACGATCCGGGTGAACAGTTGCAGGGCCTCGTCGGGGCTCATCACGTCGAGGTCGACGAGGTGCGCCCCGGCGAGGCCGGCCATCCGGACCCGGCTGGTGACGAGGGCGGCGCAGCCCGCGGTGCCGGGCAGCAGCGGACGCACCTGGGCGGCGTCGCGGGCGTTGTCGAGCAGGACCAGGACGCGGCGGCCGTCGAGGACGGAGCGGTAGAGCGCGGCGCGGTCGGCGGGGGAGTCGGGGATGTCGGTGTCGGGGGTGCCCAGCGCCCGCAGGAAGGAGCCGAGGACGGCCTCGGGCTCGGCGGGACTGACCCCGGTGCCCTGGAGGTCGGCGTAGAGCTGGCCGTCGGGGAAGTGCGGGCGGGCGGCGTGCGCGACGTGCACGGCGAGGGTGGTCTTGCCGACGCCGCCGATGCCGGCGAGCGCGGAGACGGCCATGACCTGGGCCTCGGCCCCGGAGAGGATGGCGGCGAGCTCGTCCACGAAGCTGGTGCGGCCGGTGAAGTCGGGCACGGTGGCGGGCAGTTGGGCGGGCTTGCGGTGGACGGCCGCGGCGGCCGGGGCGGCTTCCTCGACGCGGGCCAGGTCGGCGTCGGCGCACAGGATGCGCTGCTGGAGCGAGGAGAGCTCGGGGCGCGGGTCGACGCCGAGTTCGTCGGCGAGGAGGCGCCGGGTGTCGGCGTAGACGGCGAGGGCCTCGGCCTGCCGGCCGCTGCGGTAGAGGGCGAGCATCAGCAGCTCGCGTAGGCGTTCGCGCAGCGGGTGGGCGGCGGTGAGGGCGGTGAGTTCGGAGACGGCCCCGGCGTGGTGGCCGACCTCCAGATCGAGGTCGAGCCGGGTCTCCAGGAGCTGGAGGCGCCACTCGACGAGCCGGATGCGCTCGGTGGCGGCGGCCGGGCCGGGGACTCCGGCGAGGGGCTCGCCGTCCCACAGGTCCAGCGCGCGGGCGAGCAGCGTACGGGCGCGGGCGCGGTCCCCGGCGGCGCGGGCCCGTTCGGCGTCGGCGGCGAGGTCGCGGGCGACGCAGAGGTCGAGGGTGGCGGCGGAGCGCAGGCGGACGGCGTAGCCGCCGGACTCGGTGACGAGCAGCCCGGGATCGAGGACCTTGCGCAGCCGGGAGGCGTACGTCCGGATGGTGGCGAGGGCCTGCTGCGGCGGGTCCTCGCCCCAGATGGCGTCGATGAGTTCGGGCGCGGTGGCGGTGCGGCCGTCGCAGAGCAGGAGCACGGCGAGCAGGGCGCGCTGCTGGGGCGTCCCGGAGGGCAGCGGCTCGGCTCCGCGCCAGGCCCGGATGGGCCCGAGGACGGAGAACCGTGACCCGGCGGCGGCGGACGCGTCGGGGCTCTCCCCGCCGGGTGCGGCGGGGGTGGTGAGGGCGGCGGGTGCGGCGGGTGCGGACGGTGTGCCGGGTGTGGTGGGCATGGTTTCGGGGGTGCCAGGGGTGCCAGGGGCTTCGGGAGTCCCTGGGGTGGCCAGGGCGACTGGGGTGGCTGGAGCGGCCGGGGTGTGGGGAGTGGCTGAGGTCAGTGGGGCCCCGGGGGCAGGCGGGGCTGCCAGGGCTCCGGTGACGACCGGGCCTGCCGGGCCCACTGGGCTGGTCGGGGCCACTGGTCCCACCGGGCCCACCGGTGCTCCCGGGCCCCCTGCGACGGCTGGTGTTCCCGGGCCCTCCGGGCCCCCCGCGGCGGCCCCGGCGTCCGGCGCCGCCGTCCCGCTCTCGGGAGTGATGGTCCCGGCTCCGGCCGTGGCGGCCTTCGCTCCGGGCGCCGGGGTCGAGGGGGCGGGCCGGGCTGCCTCGGGGTGGTTCCGCTGGTGCGGGATGGCCGGTACGCCGTCCATCTGTCGTCCCCCCTGCCTTCCGTCGGTGTCAGGGCCAGTCTGCCCTGTTCCGCACCAGGGCGTCAGCCCGTGGCGGACCGGGCGCCTCCCAACCGGGCCGTCCCTCGCGGCTCTTGCCCCGCCCGCCCGCCCGCGCCGACCGGCACCGCACCTCGCCGGGCTGCCGGAGCGCCCGAGCACGTCCAGTGCGCGGGCGCGCCTCCGCCTTGCGGGGCACCGCACCGGCCGGCGCGGGCCCGACCGGCATGATCCGGAAGAAACGGCCTAGCTGACGCCTCGTCAGATCGGCGCTACCGTGAGGGACATGGAGACCTTTCCGAAGATCATCTCGGTGGATGACCACACGGTGGAGCCCCCGCGCGTCTGGCAGGACCGGCTCCCGTCCAAATATCGCGAGAGCGGCCCCCGTGTCGTCCGCGCGCCCCTGAAGGAGATGACCTTCCTCGGCGGCAGGTTCGCCCCGGTCATGGGTGCCAAGGGCGACGACGGCCCGGTCGGCGACTGGTGGGTCTACGAGGACCTGTGCCGCCCGCTCACCCGCCTCGACACCGCCGTCGGCTACAGCCGCGACGAGATCCGGCTCGAAGTCATCACCTACGAGCAGATGCGCCCGGGGTCCTTCTCCGTTCCCGAGCGCCTCGCCGACATGGACGTCAACCACGTCCAGTCGGCGCTGTGCTTCCCGACCTTCCCCCGCTTCTGCGGCCAGACCTTCACCGAGGCCAAGGACCGCGAGCTGGGCCTGCTCGGCGTCCGCGCGTACAACGACTGGATGGTGGAGGAGTGGTGCGGGCCGGACGCGCACGGCCGGCTGATCCCCCTCACCCTCGTCCCCCTGTGGGACGCCCGTCTGGCGGCGGCGGAGGTCCGGCGGAACGCGGCGCGGGGGGTCCGGGCGGTGGCCTTCTCGGAGATCCCGCCGCACCTGGGCCTGCCGTCGGTGCACACCGACGCGTGGGACCCCTTCCTGGAGGCGTGCGACGAGACCGGCACCGTCATCGCCATGCACATCGGCTCGTCCAGCAAGATGCCCTCGACCTCGGCGGACGCCCCGCCCGCCGTCGGCTCCACCATCACCTTCGCCAACTGCTGCTTCTCGATGGTCGACTGGCTGATGAGCGGCAAGTTCGAACGCTTCCCCCGCCTGCGGGTCATGTACGCGGAGGGCCAGATCGGCTGGATTCCGTACATCCTGGAACGGGCCGACGTGGTGTGGCAGGAGAACCGCGGCTGGGGCGGCGTCGCGGACAAGGTCCACCGTCCGCCGTCCGAGCTGTTCGCGGAGCACGTCTACGGGTGCTTCTTCGACGACGCCTTCGGTCTGCGGAACCTGGACGCGATCGGGGCGGGCAACGTCCTCTACGAGACGGACTACCCCCACTCGGACTCGACCTGGCCGAACTCCCGCGCGGTCGGCGAGTCCCAGATGGCCCACCTGGCCCCGGACGTGGTGGACCGCATCGTGCGCGGCAACGCGATCGACCTCCTCGGCCTGACCCCGGACGGCCTCTGGCCGGGCCCGTAGCCGGGGGCGGGACGGCGGTGCCGGGTAACGGGCCGGTGCCGGTGACGGCCGCTGTCGCCGCAGAAGCGATATCTCTTGAGGTCGATCTTGATATCGTTGAGGGGAGGGCGAAGAGGGTCAGAGCGTCCCGTGCCCAGGAGGTCCGCCATGGCCAGAACCGTCATCGACGTGGACGACGCCCTGCTGGGTGAGGCCGCCGAGATCTTCGGGACGAAGACGAAGGTGGCCACGGTGAACGCGGCCCTCGCGGATGTGGTCAAGCGGCGCAAGCGCGAGGCGTTCCTCACCCGGCTCGCCGAGGGGCGGCTGCCGGGCCTCACCGGCCCGGCAGCCCCCGCCGAGGCCCTGCCCGTGCCCCCGGCCGGGCCGGGGCAGGACGTGGCGGCGTGAGCACGCGTTTCCTCATCGACAAGTCCGCCCTCGCCCGCTACCCCCGGCCGGCGGTGCGGGCGGTGCTCGACCCCCTGCACACTTCGGGCGTGCTGGCGCTGTGCGGCGCGGTCGAACTCGAAGTCCTGTACAGCGCCAGAAGCCGGACCGAAGCAGAGGAGATCCGCGAGGAACTGCGCGGCTTCGACCGGCTGCCCACCCCCGACGAGGCGTGGGAGCGGGCGGCGGAGGTGCAGACGCGGCTCATCGGGGCGGGGACCTGGAAGGCGGTCTCCGTGCCGGACCTGGTGATCGCGGCGACCGCCGAACGGCACGGGGCGACCGTCCTGCACTACGACGGTGACTACGACCTGATCGCCGACGTCACCGGCCAGCCCGTGCGCTGGGTGGTGCCGAGGGGTACTGCGGACTGACCCGTCCGTGCCCGGTCCGTGGGCCCGTCCGGGCCGTCCGGGGCCGGGCGACGGGTCGGTCTTGCGACCCGTGGGGCGGGCGGGGCATGCTTCGCCGGGGCAGAGGCGGAAGGATCATCATGCCGGTGGACAAGCGGACCCTCGTGACGGCCGTGCTGTGCGCGGCGGCGGCGCTGGGCGCCTCCGCGGTCATGACCAAGGTGGTGCCGGTGCCCGAGGGGGCCCCGGCCGTACGGGCGAAGGCGGCAGGGGGGCCGTCGGGGGCGCCGGGGTCGGCCGGGCCGTCGGCCGGGCCGCCCCGGACCCGGGAGGCCAGGCCCCAGCTCTCGTCCTCGCCCGGGAGCCCCGTCCCGACCTCCGCGCCCCCGGCGCCCGGCGGGCCGGTGCCCGGCGGGCCCGCGGCCTTCACCGGGGCCCTGTTCACGGGTGGCCTGGAGGGCGGCCACTTCTGCACGGCCACGGTCGTACGGAGCCCCGGCCGCGACCTCGTCGTCACCGCCGGGCACTGCCTGCTCGCCGGGGACCAGGGCGAGGGGGGCGCGGTGTTCGTGCCCGGGTACGCGAACGGCACGGCCCCCTACGGCACGTGGAAGCTGGAAGAGGTCTTCGAGGACCCCCGGTGGGCCGAGTCCACCGACGACGCCTACGACCTCGCCTTCGCCCGGCTCGCCCCGGACGCCTCCGGCCGCCGGATCGAGGACGTCACCGGCGGCGCCGTGCTGGACACCGGTGGCCGCGCGGGCGAGGAGGTCACCGTCACCGGCTACCCCGCCGACCGCAAGGTGCCCCGCACCTGCACGGCCGTCGCGGTCCGGCAGGGCCCCGGGGAGCAGCGCTTCGACTGCGCCGACTTCCCCGCCGGGACGAGCGGCAGCGCCTGGATCGCCCGGGACGGGAAGATCATCGGGGTGCTGACCGGCGGGGACACCGACGACGTGTCCACGAGCCCGGTCCTCGGCCCCTGGGCGGCGGAACTCTACTCCCGCGCCACCGCCGGAGGCCGTCGCTAGTGCTGTGACCGGAAAGGTTTGCCGGTAGGCCCGCGGCGTCCGGTGCGACTGCGTTCGCTGCGCTCACTTCGTCTCGGCTCTTGCCTTGATCCTTCGGATGCCGAGCGCATCGCAAGGCGGAGGGTCACGGCTTGTACTGGACGTACTTGCGTGGTCCGACAACGCGGCGAGGCGCCGTGCCGGGCGTCGAGGGCCGGTGAACCTTTCCGGTCACAGCACTAGTGCCGCGTCGGCACTAGCCCCGGCTCTGCCGGTCCTTCCGGCGCGGGGTCGCCGAGGTGATGCCCCGCCACGCCCTGCGGACCGGTCCCGGCGGCGGTCCCGGCGTCTGGGGCCGGTGGGGGATCAGGCCCAGGTGGACCGGACCGGCCGGGGCGTCCGAGAGGAGGTCCGGCAGGCGGGGTGGCCACAGGGGCTCGCCGAGGGCGGCCAGCCGCTGCGGGGTGAGCCACCGCCAGTGGATGCCGGGCGATTCCGGGACCGGGTCGCGGTGCGGTCCGGCGGTGACGTAGATGTGCTCGTGCTGGCGGACCGGTATGCCCTGGTGGGTGAAGTCGTGTTCCCAGGTGCACAGCAGCCGGCCCGGTGCGAGATCGGTCCACCCGGTCTCCTCGCGCAGCTCGCGCCGCACGCACTCCTCGGGGGTCTCGCCGGGGTCGATGCCCCCGCCGGGCGGCAGCCAGTGGATGCCGACCTCCACGTTGTTCTCGCGGAAGAGGAACACGGAGCCGGAGGGGGAGACGATGACAACGCGCGCCGCACGGCGTGGAGTTCGCATCAGATCAGCGTACGACCGGGGCGCCACGGGGTGTGAGGGCCGCGCGGGGGCCAGCTGTGCGGGCCCCTCCGGGCGCGCGGTCGCCTGTACCCCGGGTGCACCTGGTTCCCCTCGCGCCACACCCGTCCCCGCCGCCACCCGTCCCCGGACCCCGCCCCCCTGCTCTCCCGACACAGGATCGCCGTGGACCGGGGTGAAAACGGAGAAATCGGGGCATGTCTGTGTACGGTCGGGCCGATGAGCAAGCACGCCCGCCCGGGTTCCCGCCCCCTCTCCCGCGTCCGCCGGTCCCGGCACGCGTCCCGGCACGCGCGCCGCGCGCCGGACCGGGCGGCCCTCGTGGCCGCCTCCTGCCTGCTGGCCCTCGGGGCCTGCTGGGCGTACACCGTCCAGCACGCGCCCGGCCCGGACGCCGCCCTGGCCCGCGCCTCCGACGACCGGCCGCCCCCGGACCCCGGCCGCGCCGCGCGCGGGGACCGCCGGGACGGGCTCCAGGGCCTGACCGGCATCAGCGAGCGGACCCGGGCCCGGATTCCCGCAGGCTCCCGCCAGCTCGTCCTGGTCCTCGGCAGGGCGAAGGACTCCTCGGAGGCCACCGCGGCCCTCTACACCCGCCCCGCGCCCGGCGCCGACTGGGTCCGCGCCGGGAGCTGGCCCGCCCGCAACGGCGCCAGGGGCTGGTCCACGGAGCGCGCGTACGGCGACCTGACCTCCCCGGAGGGCGTGTTCGCGCTCACCGACGCGGGCGGCCTGCTGCCCGCGCCGCCCGGCACCCGGCTCCCGTACGACGAGAACGGCTCCTTCGTCGCCTCGGGGCGCGGGGTGAACGGCGAGTCCCTGGCGGGCTCCTTCGACCACGTCGTCGCCATCGGCTACAACCGCCGCCCCGGGACCTCCCCGCTCGACCCGGTCAGGCCGGACGGCGAGGGCAGGGGCGGCGGCATCTGGCTCCACGTGGACCACGGCGGCCCCTCCCAGGGCTGCGTCGGCGTCCCGAAGGCAGCCATGCGGACCGTCCTGGAGACCCTCGACCCGGCGGCGGAGCCGGTCATCGTGATGGGCCCGCAGGGCTTCTGACCCCGGGCCGCCCCGCCCCGCCGCCCCCCCCGCCCCGCCGGCGCCCCGCCCCCGCCCGTCCGCCCCGCCCCCGCCCGTCCGCCCCGCCCCCGCCTGCCCGGCGCCGTACCGGGTATTGACGCTCCCGCCCCGCGGTGGAACAGTCGGTCCATCGAATCTGACGGAACGTCAGAAACAGAAGGACGGTGAACTCCCTTGGAATTCGGGCTCTTCGTGCAGGGGTACGTACCGCAGGCGCGGTCGCGGGTCGATCCCGGGGCGGAGCACAAGGCGCTGATGGAGGAGACCGAGTACGTCATCCAGGCCGACCGGTCCGGTTTCAAGTACGCGTGGGCCTCCGAGCACCACTTCCTGGAGGAGTACTCGCACCTGTCGGCGAACGAGGTGTTCCTCGGCTACCTCGCCCACGCCACCGAGCGCATCCACCTCGGCTCCGGCATCTTCAACCCGCTCGCCCCGGTGAACCACCCGGTCAAGGTGGCCGAGAAGGTCACCATGCTCGACCACCTCTCCCGGGGCCGCTTCGAGTTCGGCACCGGCCGGGGCGCGGGCAGCCACGAGATCCTCGGCTTCCTGCCCGGCATCGAGGACATGAACCACACCAAGGAGATGTGGGAGGAGACCATCGCCGAGTTCCCCAAGATGTTCCTCCAGGAGGAGTACGAGGGGTTCTCGGGCAAGCACTGGTCGCTCCCGCCGCGCAAGATCTTCCCCAAGCCGTACGGCAAGGCGCACCCGGCCATGTGGTACGCCGCCGGCTCGCCCTCCTCCTACGCCATGGCGGCCCGCAAGGGCCTGGGGGTGCTCGGGTTCAGCGTGCAGAAGGTCTCGGACATGTCCTGGGTGCTGGAGCAGTACAAGACGGCGATCCAGGAGGCGAAGGCCATCGGGGCGTTCGTCAACGACAACGTCATGGTCACCTCGACCGCGATCTGCGCCGAGACCCACGACAAGGCCGTCGAGATCGCCGCGGGCGGCGGCCTCAACCGCCTCCAGTCGCTCGTCTTCCGCTACCACGACACCTTCCCGCGCCCCGAGGGCGTCCCGGAGTGGCCGGAGCTGCTCCCGGAGTACAGCGCGGAGATCATCGAGCTGCTGATCGCCGAGGAGCTGCTGATCTGCGGGGACCCGTCCGAGGTGCTCCAGCAGTGCAGGCGGTGGGAGGCGGCCGGGGCGGACCAGCTCTCCTTCGGCCTGCCCATCGGCGTCTCCCGCGAGGACACGCTCACCAGCATCCGGCTCATCGGCGAGCACGTCATCCCGGAGATCGACACCGACCCGGTGCACCGGACGACCCGCTTCCGCGAGGCCGCGGGCCAGTAGCGCCGGGGGCCAGTAGCACCGGGGCCCGCGCCGGTGGCTCCGCAGCCCCGCCCCGCACCCCGCCCCGCACCCCGCCCCGCACCTCGCACCGCGCCCCGCACGGCAGCCCAGGAGGGGAACCGTCATGCTCGACCACCTCATGCGCGCAGCGACCGTCGTGGACGGGACGGGCGCCCCCGCGTTCACCGCCGACGTCGGGCTGCGGGGCGGCCGGATCGCCGTCGTCGCCCCGCCCGGCACCGTCACCGAGGCGGCCCGGACCGCCGAGGACGCCTCCGGTCTCGTGCTGGCCCCCGGCTTCGTCGACCCGCACACCCACTACGACGCCCAGCTCTTCTGGGACCCGTACGCCACGCCCTCCATGCACCACGGCGTGACCACCGTCGCGGGCGGGAACTGCGGTTTCACCCTGGCCCCCCTGAACCCGGCGCGGCCCGGGGACGCCGACTACACGCGCCGGATGATGAGCAGGGTCGAGGGGATGTCCCTCCGGGCCCTCGAAGAGGGGGTCGACTGGGGCTGGTCCACCTTCGGCGAGTACCTGGACGCGCTGGAGGGCCGGATCGCCGTCAACGCGGGCTTCATGGTCGGCCACTGCGCCCTGCGCCGGCACGTGATGGGCGAGGCGGCCACCGGCGGGCAGCCCACCCCCGGGCAGCTGCGGGAGATGACCCTCCTCCTCCACGGGGCCATGGACGCGGGCGCCTGGGGCCTGTCGACCACCCAGTCCGCCACCCACTCCGACGGCGCGGGCGCGCCCGTCGCCTCCCGGCACGCCCGCCCGGCCGAGCTGATCGCCCTGGCCGGGGCGGTCGGCGAGCACGAGGGCACCCAGCTCGAAGCGATCGTCGCGGGCTGCCTCGACCAGTTCTCCGACGAGGAGGGCGACCTCCTCGTCGCGATGAGCGCCGCCGCGGGCAGGCCGCTGAACTGGAACGTCCTCACCATCGACGCCGCCGTCCCGGAGCGGGTGCCGCGCCAGCTGGCCGTGAGCGCGCGGGCGCGCGCGGCGGGCGGGCGGGTCGTCGCGCTGACGATGCCGATCCTCACCCCCATGAACATGTCGCTCGGCACCTTCTGCGCGCTCAACCTGATCCCCGGCTGGGGCGAGGTCCTCGGCCTGCCCGTCCCCGAGCGGATCGCCCGGCTGCGCGACCCGTCGGTCCGGGCGGAGCTGCTCCGGCGCGCCGGGAGCAAGGAGGCCGGGGTCTTCCGGCGCCTCGCCGACTTCGGGCGCTATGTCATCGGTGACACCTACAGCAAGGAGAACGCGGGCCTCTCCGGCCGGGTCGTGCGCGACCTCGCGGCCGAACGCGGGCAGGACCCCTTCCACTGCCTGGTGGAGATCTGCGCCGGGGACGGACTGCGTACGGTGCTCTGGCCGATGCCCACCGACAACGACCCGGCGAGCTGGACCCTGCGGCAGGAGACCTGGCTCCACGAGGACGTCCTGCTGGGCGGCTCCGACGCGGGCGCGCACCTGGACCGCATGTGCGGGGCCCCGTACACGACCCGGTTCCTCGGAGACTGCCTGCGCGGGCGCCGGCTCGTCCCGCTGGAACGGGCGGTACGGATGCTCACCGACGACCCGGCGCGCCTCTTCGGGCTGCGCGGGCGCGGCCGGATCACCGAGGGCTTCCACGCGGACCTGGTCCTCTTCGACCCGGAGCGGATCGACGCGGGCCCGGCCCGGCTCGTCCACGACCTGCCCGGCGACAGCCCCCGGCTGGACGCGCGCGCCCTCGGCGTCGTCTCGGTACGGGTCAACGGCGTCGAGACGGTCCGTGACGGCGAGGTGACCGGGGCCGTCCCGGGCACCGTGCTCCGCTCGGGCCGGGACACCAGGACGGTGAGCACCCGATGAGCGGTGAGCACCCGTCGAGCACGGAGGCCGGGCAGCGGCTCTACATCGGCGGCGAGTGGGTGGAGCCGGACGGCGGCCACTACGCGGTGGTGAACCCGGCGGACGAGTCGGTGGTGGGGCTCGCCCCCGAGGCTTCGTGCGCCCAGGTCGAGGAGGCGGCCCGCGCGGCGGCCGAGGCGTTCGAGGGCTGGTCCCGGACGGCGCCCGAGGAGCGCGCGGCGGTGCTGGACCGGGCGGCGGACGTGATGCGGCGGGAGTTCGAGCCCTGGTCGGCCCTGGCGCGGGCGGAGACGGGCGCGCCGCCCGCGATCGCCCGGGGTATGCAGCTGGGGGTGGGGATCTCCCGCTTCCGGCGGTACGCCAGGGGCGCCCTGGAACCGGTGGAGCGGGGGTTCGTGCCCCAGGTGACGGAGGCGGGCCCGATGGGGAGGGCGGCCGTCCTGGGCGCGCTGGAGGCGCGCCGGCCGGTCGGCGTGGTCGCCTGCGTCACCTCGTACAACAACCCGTGGGCCAACCCGGCGGGCAAGGTGGCCCCGGCGCTGGCCATGGGCAACACGGTGGTGGTCAAACCGGCCCCGCAGGACCCGCTGTCGGTGTTCCGGATGGCGCGGGCGCTCCACGAGGCGGGCGTTCCGGCGGGGGTGGTGAACGTGGTGGGCGGCGAGGCGGTGGCGGTCGGTGAGGCGGCGGTGGCCTCCCCGTACGTGGACATGGTCTCCTTCACCGGGTCCACGGGCGTCGGGCTGCGCATCGCGGAGGTCTGCGGCCGGTCGATGAAGCGCCAGTTGATGGAGCTGGGCGGCAAGGGCGCGGCGGTCGTCTTCGAGGACGCCGACCTGGACGCGGCGGTGGCGGGGATCGGGACGACCTTCTCCTTCTACAGCGGCCAGATCTGCACCGCCCCGACCCGGGTCCTCGTCCACCGGGCCGTCCACGACCGGCTGGTCGCGAAGCTGACCGCCTACCTGGGCTTCATGAAGGTCGGCGACCCGTCGGCCCCGGGCACGGTGGTCGGCCCGGTGATCTCGGCGGCGCACCGGGACCGGGTGGAGGCGTACGTCGCGCTGGGGCGCAAGGAGGGCGCGCGCGTCGCGTACGGCGGCGAGCGGCCCGTGGTGAACGCCCCGGCGGGCTCCCCGGGGAGTTCCCGGGGGAAGGGGTTCTACGTGGCGCCCACGCTGCTGGTGGACTGCGCGAACGACATGCGCGTGGTCCGGGAGGAGATCTTCGGCCCGGTCGTCGTGGTCGTCGCCTTCGACGGCGGTGAGGACGAGGCGGTGGCCCTCGCCAACGACAGCGACTTCGGGCTGCTGAGCTACGTCTGGTCCGGGGACGTGGCGCGCGCCTTCCGCGTGGCGCGGCGGCTGCGGGCGGGCGGGGTGGGCGTGAACACGGTCGGGCGCCACATGGAGGCGCCCTTCGGGGGCTTCAAACGGTCGGGGGTCGGCCGGGACGTGGGCTCGTACGCCCTGCACGCGTACAGCGAGACGCAGGCGATCGTGTGGGGGTGAAGGGTGAAGGGTGAAGAGTGAAGGGTGGAGCGGTACGGCCGGGCGGTGGCTGTGGGAGGTGCCAGGGCGGCGCCAGGGCGGTGGCCGAAAAAATTCCACGGGAAAGTTTGAAACCCGTTAAAACGGACATGGCTGCGATTTCCGTATGACGAAAACAAAGGCCCGATGCCACCGGAACAGCGACCGGCGGGTCTGTGAACCTTTCATTACGTGATCGTCAACTCTCCCGGCCTCAAGAATCAAGGAATTCCGGACCGCCCAGATCCGGACTTCAGCCATCCAGATGTGGAAATCGCAGGGTCTACCGTCCTGTTGCATGACTCAGCTGGACGCCCGGCCTCAGGTCGGAGACACGGTAAGCGGCGTCGCCGGCGACGGAGACGACGACGGCGACGACGGCGACGACGGCGTCCGCGGCAAGGGCCTCGGCAAGGGCTCCGTCGGTCTGATGGGAAGCGCCGTCATCGGCATTTCCACCGTCGCCCCCGTCTACTGCCTCACCTCGACCCTCGGCTCCACCGCCGGTGAGGTCGGCGTCCAGATGCCGGCGGTCTTCCTGGCCGGTTTCCTGCCCATGCTGCTCGTCGCCTTCGCCTACCGCGAGCTCAACAGGGCCATGCCCGACTGCGGCACCTCCTTCACCTGGACGGTGAAGGCGTTCGGCCCCCGGATCGGCTGGATGTGCGGCTGGGGCCTGGTGATCGCCACGATCATCGTCCTGTCCAACCTGGCCGGAGTCGCCACCTCCTACTTCTGGCTGCTGGCCGGCGAGATCACCGGGAACCCGGCGATCGCCGCCCTGGACGACAACAAGCTCGTCCACATCTCCACCTGCCTGACGCTGATCGCCGTCGCGACCGCCATCAGCTACCGCGGCATGACGGCCACCAAGGGCGTCCAGTACACGCTGGTCGGCCTCCAGCTCGCCGTGCTCGCCCTCTTCGTCGCCATGGCCCTGCAGAAGGCGTCCACCGGCTCCTTCGGCAGCGGATCTTTCGGCAGCGGCTCCTTCGAAACGGGCCTGGACTTCTCCTGGCAGTGGCTGAACCCCTTCGCGATCGAGTCCATGGCCGCCTTCACCGCCGGACTCTCGCTCTCGATCTTCATGTACTGGGGCTGGGACGCCTGCCTGGCCACCAACGAGGAGACCACCGGCTCCACCCGGACCCCCGGCCGGGCCTCGCTGATCGCGATGGTCGTCCTGGTCGGCTCCTACCTGGCCACCGGCATCGCCGCGCAGATGGCCGTGGGCACCTCCGCCACCGGCCTGGGCCTGGGCAACCCGGAGACCTCCGACAACGTCTTCGCGGCCCTCGCCGGCCCGGTGATGGGCCCGCTGCTGGGCATCCTGCTCTTCGTCGCCGTACTGGCCTCCGCCACCGCCTCCCTCCAGACCACCTTCATCCCGGTGGCCCGCACGGTCCTCGCGATGTCCACGTACGAGGCCCTGCCGCCCTCCTACGCCAAGGTCCACCCCCGGTTCAGGACCCCCGGCCGCGCCACCGTCATGGCGGGCATCGCCACCGGCGCCTTCTACACGGTGATGACCCTGGTCAGCGAGAACGTCCTGACCGACACGATCTTCGCGCTCGGCCTGATGATCTGCTTCTACTACTCGCTGACGGCCTTCGCCTGCGCCTGGTACTTCCGCGGCGACCTGCGCCGCTCCACCCGCGACCTCTTCTTCAAGGGCGTCTTCCCCGTCCTGGGCGGGCTGCTGCTGGCCGCCGTCTTCGGCAAGACCCTGATCGACATGTGGGACCCGTCCTACGGCTCCGGCTCCACCGTCCTCGGCGTCGGCAGCGTCTTCGTCATCGGCGTCGGCCTGCTGGCCCTCGGCCTCGTCGTCATGCTGGTCACCGAACGCCGCAGCCCCGCCTTCTTCCGCGGCGAGGTCCTGACGAAGTCCACCCCGGCCCTGGTGGTCCAGGACTGACGGCCTCCCGAAAGCCGGGGCATCACGGCGCGGCGCGGTGAGGTGAGGTGCGGTGACCCGTGCCGCCCGCCGTCGTTGAGCACGCCATGAACAAGACCATGAAGCGCACCCTTGCCGGCCTGGTTCTTTCCGGTGGCGCCGCCCTCGCACTCACCCCCGCCGTCGCGCACGCCGACGAGCCCCCGGCCGAGGCACCCCCGGTCGTCGAGCGCATCACCGAGATCGTCGACCACCCGGGCCAGACCCTCCAGGACACCAGGACGGCCCTGGGCATCGCCGCCTCCGCCGCCGGCTCCTCCGCGAAGGCCACCGACTCCTCCCTCACCGGAGTCGGCCCCTCCCTGGAGGGCGCGGGCACGGCCCTGCTCGGCGGCCTCCCGAGCACCCCGAGCGCCCCGAAGGCCGGCTGACCCCGAGGCTCAGCCCCAGGTGCGGGGGTAAGCGGGTGCTGCACCCTGGGCCCTCGGAGAACAGCAGGTCAGGCACGGCAGATGCCCCGTCCGGTACGTACCGGACGGGGCATCTGCCGTGCCTGACCGCCCTTCGGGGTGGTGGTTGTGTCCCGCTCCTGCCGGGGGCTCCGTGGGCCGGCCCGGCAGGAGCGGGAGATCACGGGAGGTCACGGGAGGTCACGGGAGGTCGGCGGCCTCGTGGCCGGTCTCCTTCACGACCCGTTCCAGCAGGTACGCGCACACGTACGGGCGTTCCGGTGTGGGCGGGGTGAGCCACTGGAGCGACCCCGTGGCACCGGACGGGGCGGGTACCCCGACGTAGGTGGTCTCGCCCTCCCGCGCGACACAGAGCGACACCCACTTCGGCCAGCTCAGCCGCTGCGCGGTCCTGGGCGCCACGAGGAAGTAGAACCAGCGCCCGCCGTACTCCGAGAGGACCGGACCGGGGGCGTCAGCCGTCAGACGGCGCAGCACCGCCACCACCTCCCCGCCAGCCCGGCCCTCCACCCGCACCGCATCGAAGTCCACCCCGGCCTCACACAGCGCGATACCCGACTCCG
Source organism: Streptomyces sp. NPDC051567 (assembly GCF_044454165.1). Taxonomy (NCBI): domain Bacteria; kingdom Bacillati; phylum Actinomycetota; class Actinomycetes; order Kitasatosporales; family Streptomycetaceae; genus Streptomyces; species Streptomyces sp. NPDC051567. The sequence continues at coordinate 131,109 of NZ_JBITDK010000016.1, forward strand.
GCACCCACCCCGGCAGCCACACCGCCTTGACCGCACTCACCTGACACCCCCGCCGAACGCCCGGGTCAGAACCGGGGCCGATGCCGAAGCCGAAGCCGATGCCGGGGCCGGGGCCGGGGCCGGGTCTGGGGCGGCGAGGACCGGCAACCGCGCCTCGTACCCCTCACCGAACACCCGCTCCGCGAGACGATGCCCGGACGAGAACAGCACCGCCAGCCGCGCCAGCAGCTCCCCCTCCGACCGATGCTCCGGCCACCCCCGCGCCAGCAGCACCGCCCCACCCCGACCACGCCTGCACTCAGCCATCAGACCTCCCACAAGACATCACCGATCCCCCTAAGTAGCCATACCGCTACCGGGAGTGCCCAGCGTGGTCTAGAGTCAGGGACCGTTCAACTAGGGGAATTGGCAAACAAAGTCGGAGGCCACGCGCATGACGAACCGGAAGGAACTGAACCCGGAAGCCAGCCCACAGGCCGCTTTAGGTGCGCGTCTCCGGCGCGAACGGGAGCAACGCGGCTGGAAACAGCATGACCTAGGTGGCCGAATGGGGTACTCACCAACGCAGGTTTCGCACGTTGAAACTGCCCTCAAGAATCCGACTTTGCCGTTCTGTCGCGCCGCTGACGCTGTATTGGGGCTCGCGGGAACCGAAGAGTCGTTCGAGCGCGAGTGGTTGGGGATGAAGTACGGCGCGCTACTGGAGGGCTTCCCCGGGTTCATCGGGTACGAGAGCCGAGCGGCTGAGATCCGGCTCTACGAGGTGGGTGTCATCCCGGGCCTTCTTCAGACTCACGAGTACGCGGCAGTGCTAGCAGACGCGTATGTCGCGCGGGGAGCGATCACCGTGGATCAGGCCAACGAGCGGGTGTCCCTCATCGCAGAACGGCAAGCGGCGCTCGTTCGGACTCCTCCGCCGCTGGTCTTCGTGGTACTGGACGAAGGTTGCATTCGTCGGTTCGTCGGGGGGGTCGCAGTGATGAGCAAGCAGTTGGACCGGCTGATTGAGTTCGCAGAGCAGCCAAATGCCATGCTCCAGATTGCCCCGTTCAGCATGGGAGAGCGGCGCCCGTTCAACTTGCCGATAACACTGTTGACGCTACTTGACCGTTCACTCATGTTCTACGCAGAGTCCGCAGCGCGGGGCCATCTGGAGCGGGACGGGAGGTCTGTGGTACCGACGTTGACGGCCTACCATCAGTTGCAGAAGCACGCGCTCTCACAGGCGGACTCAGTGGCCATGATCAATCAGGTACGAAAGGGCACCCCGTGACGACCACGACCGAACCCCTCAACTGGATCAAGTCCTCATACAGCGGCAACGGCGGGGCGTGCGTCGAGTGGGCCCCGTCGAACATAGCCGCTACCGGTGTCGTCCCGGTCCGTGACTCGAAGAACCCGAGCGGCCCGGTCCTGACCTTCCCCGCCGCCGCCTTCGCCTCGTTCACCGCGAGCATCAAGGCGGGCACGCACTGACGGCCTGACCATCAGCCAGCTACGAAAGGGCACCCCGTGACGACCGAATCCCCCCGTTGGTTCACGTCCTCCTACAGCGACAACGGCGGCCAGTGCGTCGAGGTCGCCACCAACCTCGTCGCCCCGCGCGGCGTAGTACCCGTCCGCGACTCCAAGAACCCCCACGGCCCCGCGCTGATCTTCCGCTCCGCCGCGTTCGCGTCGTTCACGGCGAGTGTCAAGGCGGGCCCGCTCGGCACCGTCTGATGGCGCCGGCGCGGGACCCCGCCACGCGCCCCCTTGCTTGTGGTGGGGTCTCCGCGCGTCGGGCCCCGGTCGGGGGGCCCGGCAGGTCGGCTGACCGCAGGGCCGGGGGTCAGCCCCAGGTGCGGGAGCACAGGACGAGGCGGTACCCGTCGGGGTCGGCGACGGTCACGCCGTGCTCGTCCCAGTACGGGTTGTGCGAGGCCACCCGGCTCCCGCCGTGCGCGACCAGCCGTTCGACCAGGGCCTCGTCCGGGGCCTCGCCCAGATAGACCACGAAGAGGTCGTCCACGGTGGGCGCGGGGGCGACCGGGTTCCCCGGGTCCCGGGTGAGCTCGAAGTGCCACCCGCCCCCGGCGGGCCCGACCATCAGCAGATCGTGCTCCCCGGGGGCGCTCCGGGCGGCCCGCCACTGCACCTGGAGCCCGAGCCCGTCGACGTAGAACCGCTCGGCGGCCTCCAGGTCGAGGGAGGGCCGGGCGACACGGATGTGGGTACGTGAACTGATCATGCGGGGCAGCGTAGGGCCCGCTCCCCGCCCCGGCCAGAGCCCCCGCGACGCTTCCGGAGGTCGGCGGACCCGGGCCCCGCGCACCGGGCCCGCCCGGCGGACCCGGGGCGGGCGGGGCGCATCCTGGCGGGGGCGGCGGGCGTTGAGTCCGGCATGACGACACTGCGCACTCTGCGCCGCGCGGCCACCGCCGCCCTGCTCCTGTCCGCCCTCGCCCTCCCGCTCACCTCCGCCACCACCGCCGGGGCCTTCGCCACCACCGAGGCCGCCGCCGCGCCCGGCACCGCCCCCGCCCGCACGACGGCCCGCCCGGCGGACGTCCTCGAACCGTCGCTGCCGGTCCAGGCGTTCCCCCCGCAGGTCAAGGCCGCGTGCGACATCTGGCGGGACCTCAGCTGGCCCGAGGCCCCCCGGGCCCAGGACTACCCGGCCGGCCCCGGCCTCGTCATCCGCGGCAGCAACGTCTACGGCAACCGCTCCGGCGACCTGCCCGCCGACGGCCACTACCGCGAGTACGACGTCAACCCCCGCACACCCGGCACCCACCGCGACGCCGAGCGACTCATCCGCGACCCCGCCGCCCGGACCGTCTGGTACACCGACGACCACTACAGCAACTTCCGGGAGATCTCCTCGGGCTGCTCCTGACCGGCCGCCCCGGGAGCCGCGACTCCCGGGGCCGCCAGGGTCCGTCGGGCCGTCAGAGGCGCCGGCCGTCAGAGGTACGGGCCGTCAGAGGTACTGGGCGAAGCCGTCCAGCGCGCGCAGGATCTCCGGCTCGCCGGCCGAGGGGAGCTGGAGGACGACCTCTTCGATGCCCAGGTCGGCGTAGTGGCTCAGCTTGCCCGGCGTGGCCTGGACGGCGTACGGGACCACCTGGAGGGAGTCCGGGGTCCGCCCCGCCTCCTCCCAGGCGCGGCGCAGCGCCGGCAGGTCCTCGGCCAGGCCGCTGCCGCCGATCGGGAGCCAGCCGTCGGCGTGCCCGGCGATGGCGGCGAAGAGCTTCGGACCGGCCCGGCCGCCGATCAGGGTGCGGGGGCCGTACAGGGGCCGGTCCGGGCCGAGAGCGCGCGGCGCCGTCGCCGGCTTGGGGTGCGCCTGGCTCGCCCGGACGGAGCCGTACGGGCCCGCGTACGCCGTCGGGACGGGGGCCCACAGGGCGCGCATCAGCGCCAGCCGGTCGCCGACCAGTTCCCGGCGCGAGCCCCACTCGACGCCGTGGTCCGCGGCCTCCTCGACGTTCCAGCCGTACCCGACGCCGAGGGTGAACCGGCCGCCGGAGAGGTGGTCCAGGGTGGCGGCCTGCTTCGCCAGGACGATCGGGTCGTGCTGGGCCACCAGGGTGATGCCGGTGCCCAGGCCCAGCCGCTCGGTCACGGCGGCGGCCTGCCCGAGGGCCACGAAGGGGTCGAGGCTCCGCCCGTACATCTCGGGGAGTTCGCCGCCCATGGGGGCGGCGGTGGTGCGCTCGACCGGGATGTGGGTGTGCTCGGGGAGGTAGAGGCCGGAGAACCCGCGCGTTTCGAGGGCGCGGGCGAGGCGTACGGGCGGGGCGGTGCGGTCGGTGAGGAAGACGGTCGTGGCGATCCGCATGGGCGAGCACCTCCGTGACAGGGGACCCGTCAGGGTACGGGCCGGGCACGGCGGGTGAGTGGCTGTCGGCCCCCGCGTCGGCCGCGCGTCGGCCCCGTGTCGGCCGCGCCTCAGGCGCGGGGGTAGCGGGACAGCCAGCCCGGGGAGGAGACCGCCGGGCCGTGGAGGGCGGGGCCCTGGGTCATCTCCAGGGCGAAGTCGTCGGAGAGTTCCAGGATCGTCGCGCGGCCTTCGAGGTCCGCGAGCCAGGCGGCCGGGAGCGCGGTCTCGCCGTGCAGGGCGCCGAGCAGGGCCCCGCAGAGGGCGCCGGTGGCGGTGGAGTCGCCGCCGTGGTTGACGGCCAGCCGCAGGCCGTGCGGGACGTCCTCGGCGACCAGGGCGCAGTAGACGGCGACGGCGAGGGCGTCCTCGGCGTCGCGGCCGTCGCCGGGGGAGAGGGACTCGACGGTCTCCGGGCCGGGCGGGCTCTGGGTGACGGCGGACACCGCGCGCCGCAGGGCGTCCGTGACGGGCTGGTGGGCCGGGCGGGCGGTGAGCAGGGAGAGGGCGCGCCGGACGGCCGCGTCCAGGGACTCGCCGCGGGTCAGGCCGTGGACGATGACGGCGAAGGCCCCGGCCGAGAGGTAGGCGGTGGGGTGGCCGTGGCTCTGGGCGGCGCACTCGACGGCCAGTTGCAGGACGAGGGCGGGTTCCCAGCCGACCAGCAGCCCGAAGGGGCCGGAGCGGACGGCGGCGGCGGCGTCCCGGGCGGTGGGGTTCTTCGGCTGGTCGAGCGTGCCGAGGATGTCGTCGGCGAAACCGGTCACGCAGGCGCGGTCCGGGCCGCGGCGGGCGTAGAGCCACTCCTCCTGCGCGAGCCAGCCGTTGTCCTTGCGGCGCTCGTCCGGGCCCCAGTCGCGCTGGGTCGCGGCCCAGCGCAGGTAGGCGCGGTGGACGTCGGTGGGCGGGTGCCAGGCGCCGGTGTCCCGGCGCACGTGGGCCCGTATCAGCCCGTCCACGGTGAAGAGGGTGAGCTGGGTGGAGGCGGTGACGCTGCCGCGGCGGCCGTGGGCGGGGGCGGGTTCGGTCAGCCCCGCCAGTCCGTGGGTCTCGCGGATGCCGTCGAGGGAGAGCCCGGCGACGGGGGCGCCCAGGGCGTCGCCGATGGCGGTGCCGAGGAGCGAGCCGCGGACCCGGCTGCGGAAGTCCTGCTGCTCGGCGCGGCCCCAGAGGCCGGTGGTGACGGCCGTGGTGCCCGTGGCACCCGTGGCGCCGGCACCGGTCACGGCGCCGGTCGTGGCGCCGGCCGGTGTCCCGTCCGTCCGCCCGTCCGTCCGCCCGTCCGGCTGCCTGTCGATCCGCCTGTCGATCCGCCCGTCGATCCGTCCGTCCGCCGGTCCGCCCCCTCCCGCCGTCCTCGTGCTCCCCGCCGCCCCCGCGGCCTCCGCTGTTGCCGTCACGTCCATGCCGTTTCCCCCTGCTGGCTCTGGCGCGCACTGTAGTGGACACCTTCGGTCCCGTTCGGAAGGAGATCGTCAAGGCGCCTGTAAGTGAACGGAGAACGGCCGGATTACGAATACTTCCGGCCGTACCGGGGTGCGGGCCCCGCCGCGCTCACTCCAGGACGGGAAGCAGCGCCGGCAGGTGCCCGTCCGAGGCCAGGGCCGTCCGCATCCGCTCCTCGGGCACCTCCCCGTACAGCGTCGTACGGGCCTTCGCGGGCCGCCCGGCGGCCTCCGCGACGGCGATCAGGTCCCGTACCGACTTGTACGAGCCGTGACTCGACCCCGCCATCCGGGAGATGGTCTCCTCCATCAGGGTCCCGCCCAGGTCGTTCGCCCCGGACCGGAGCATCTCGGCCGCGCCCTCGGCGCCCAGCTTCACCCAGCTCGTCTGGATGTTGGTGATGTGCGGGTGGAGCAGGAGCCGGGCCATCGCCGTCACCGCGCGGTTGTCGCGGACGGTCGGGCCGGGGCGCGCGATGCCCGCCAGGTAGACGGGCGCGTTGGTGTGGATGAAGGGGAGCGTCACGAACTCGGTGAACCCGCCCGTCCGCTGCTGGATGCGGGCCAGCGTGCGGAAGTGGCCGAGCCAGTGCCGGGGCTGGTCCACGTGCCCGTACATCATCGTGGACGAGGAGCGGATGCCCAGCTCGTGCGCGGTGGTGACCACCTCGATCCAGTCCGCCGCCGGGAGCTTGCCCTTGGTCAGCACCCAGCGGACCTCGTCGTCCAGGATCTCCGCCGCCGTGCCCGGGATGGAGTCGAGCCCGGCCTCCCTGGCCGCCGTCAGCCAGTCCCGGACCGACATCCCGGTGCGGGTGGCGCCGTTGACGACCTCCATCGGCGAGAAGGCGTGCACGTGCATGCCGGGCACCCGCGCCTTCACCGCCCGCGCGATGTCGAAGTACGCCGTCCCGGGCAGGTCCGGGTGGATGCCGCCCTGCATGCACACCTCGACCGCGCCGAGGTCCCACGCCTGGGCCGCGCGGTCCGCGACCTGGTCCAGCGAGAGCGTGTACGCGTCGGCGTCCGTGCGGCGCTGCGCGAAGGCGCAGAAACGGCAGCCCGTGTAACAGACGTTGGTGAAGTTGATGTTCCGCGTGACGATGTACGTGACCTCCTCGCCGACGACCGACTTGCGCAGGTCGTCCGCGATCCGGCACAGGGCGTCCAGCGCCGGGCCGTCCGCGTGCAGCAGCGCGAGCGCCTGCTCGTCGCTCAGCCCCTCCGGGTCGTCGGCGGCCCGGGCGAGGGCGGCGCGCACGTCCGTGTCGATGCGCTGCGCCACCATCCCGGGCGCCGCGGCCTCGCGCAGCGCCTCCCAGTCGCCGTACACGTGGTCGAAGTCCTCGCGCCGGTCCCCGGTGCGGCCCTCGGTGTCGACGGCGGTGTGCAGATCGGTGCGCCCGTACGCGGTGAACGCCTCGTCCGGCTCCTGCCAGGGGCGGCCCACGACGGCCGCGCCCTCGTCCGCGAGCCCGGTGGCCGGATCGGCGAGCGCGCGCACGTGCGGCAGCAGCCGGGGGTCGAGCCAGGGCTCGCCGCGCTGGAGGAACTCCGGGTAGATCGTGAGGCGTTCGCGCAGCTCGAACCCGGCGGCGGCGGTGTGCGCGGCCAGCTCCTCGATGTGCGGCCAGGGCCGCTCGGGGTTGACGTGGTCGGGGGTGAGCGGCGAGATCCCGCCCCAGTCGTCGATGCCCGCGCCGATGAGCAGCGCGTACTCGGCGTCCACCAGGTTCGGCGGGGCCTGGATGCGGGCGCCCGGCCCCAGGATGTGGCGGGCGACGGCGACGGCGGCGGCCAGCTCCTCCAGCTCCGCGTCCGGCATGCCGCGCATGGCGGTGTCCGGCTTGGCGCGGAAGTTCTGGACGATGACCTCCTGGATGCCGTGGTAGCTGCGCTGGACGCGGCGCAGCTCGAAGAAGGCGTCGGCGCGCTCCTCGTAGGACTCGCCGATGCCGATCAGGACGCCGGTGGTGAAGGGCACGTTGGAGCGGCCCGCGTCCTCCAGGACCCGCAGCCGCACGGCCGGTTCCTTGTCGGGGGAGCCGTGGTGGGGGCCGCCGGGCTCGGACCACAGACGGGTGGCGGTGGTCTCCAGCATCATGCCCATGGACGGCGCGACGGGCTTGAGCCGCTGGAGGTCGGACCAGGTCATGACGCCCGGGTTGAGGTGGGGCAGCAGGCCCGTCTCCTCCAGCACCCGCACGGCCATGGCGCGGACGTAGGCGAGGGTGTCGTCGTAGCCGTGCGCGTCGAGCCACTCGCGGGCCTCGGGCCACCGGTCCTCGGGACGGTCGCCGAGGGTGAACAGGGCTTCCTTGCAGCCCATGGCCGCGCCCCGGCGGGCGATGTCGAGGACCTCGTCGGGGGAGAGGAACATGGCGTGCCCCGCGCGGCGCAGCTTGCCGGGGACGGTGACGAAGGTGCAGTAGTGGCACTTGTCGCGGCAGAGACGGGTGAGGGGAATGAACACCTTGCGCGAGTACGTGATGACGCCGGGCCGGCCCGCGGCGGTGAGACCGGCGTCGCGGACCCGGGCGGCGGAGGCGGCGAGGTCCCGGAGGGCCTCGCCGCGCGCCTGGAGGAGCACGGCCGCCTCGGTCGCGTCGAGCGCGACACCGTCACGGGCCCGCCGGAGCGCGCGGCGCATCGCGTTGTCGGTCGGAGCGGCACTCGGAGTGGTCATACGGCGAGCATACGATCCGGCGCCGACCCCGGGGTGGCTCCCGGCCCCTCCCCGCCGGCCGCCGGTCGGTACCGGACGGCTGGTGGTCGCCGGTGCGGGTGACGGTGTCCAGCCACCGGAATCTGTGATTCCGAATCTGCGTCAGGGCCGGGCGGGACCGGGCCGGGCCGGGCGGCGGCGGTACCGGGCAGGCCCCGGCCACCGGTCGGCCCAAGCCGGCCCAAGCCGGCCCAGTTCAGTTCAGTTCAGGGCGCGGCCCAGGCGGTGCAGGCCCTCGGCTATCTCGGCCGGGGTGTGCGTGGTGAAGGAGAGGCGCAGGGTGCGGGGGTCCGGGGGGCCCGTGAAGAACGGGGCGCCCGGGACGAAGGCCACCCGCTGTGCGACCGCCTTCGGGAGCAGGGCCGTCGCGTCGTGGCCCTCCGGGAGGCGCGCCCAGACGAACATGCCGCCCTCCGGCCGGTTCCAGACGGACCCCGCCGGCAGGGCGTCGCCGAGGCCCGCCAACAGGGCGTCGCGTCGGGCCCGGTAGGCCGTGCGGACGGTGGCGACGTGCGCGTCGAGGTCCACCGCCTCCAGGTACCGGGCGGCGGCCAGCTGGTCCACCGTGGAGGTGTGCAGGTCCGCCGCCTGCTTCGCCACCACCGCGGCCCGGCGCAGCGCCGCCGGGGCCCGCAGCCAGCCCAGCCGGAGCCCCGGGGCCATGATCTTCGAGAAGCTGCCGAGCAGGGCCGTACGGTCCTCCGCGCCCGGATGCGCGGCGAGCCAGGGGACTTCGGCCCCCTCGTAGCGGAGGTCGCCGTACGGGTCGTCCTCCACCAGCCACAGCCCCAGGCGCGCCGCGACCTGCGCCACCGCCGCCCGGCGGGCCGCCGGGAGGGTGCGTCCGGTCGGGTTCTGGAAGGTGGGCACCGTGTAGAGGAGCTTCGGGCGTTCCCGCGCGACGATCTCGGCCAGGGCGTCGGGGAGGATGCCCTCCTCGTCGCACGGCACGGGCACCACCCGCGCCCCCGCCAGTCCGAAGCACTGCAACGCCGCGAGGTAGGTGGGGTTCTCGACCAGGACCACGTCCCCCGGCTCGACCAGCGTGGCCGTGATCAGGGCGAGCGCCTGCTGGGAGCCCGAGGTGACCAGGACGTCGTCCGGAGCGGTCGCCAGCCCCCGCGCCGTCGCCCGCGCGGCCACGGCCCCGCGCAGTTCGGGTGCGCCCTCGGTGGTCGAGTACTGGAGCGCCCGGCGGGCCGACACCGCGAAGGCGGCGTCGTACGCGGCCCGCAGCCCCTCGGCGTCGAAGAGTTCCGGCGCGGGCAGGCCCCCGGCGAAGGAGATCAGGCCGGGGCGTTCGGTGAGGGCGAGGATCTCGCGTACGGGCGAACCCCCGACCGAGACGGCCCGTGCGGCGAACGCGGGCGGTGACGAGACGGGGGCAGGGGCGGACGCGGGCACGGCGAACTCCTCGGGGATGCGGGTGCGCGCATCCTAACGGGAGAAAGGTGCAGATGGCATCAATATCTCGGGGGAGATCCGGGGCGAGATCCAGGCGGGAACTCGGGCGAGATCTCGGGCGGGAAACCGGTCCTCGCCGGGGAGGCCGGGCCGGGTCGGGCCGGGGAAGGGGACCGGGCCGGAGGGAGGGGCCCTGTCGCCGAAGTCGTTCGGACCGGGCAGGACTTCGGCGACAGGAGTACGGAACACCGGCCGCCGGCGGAGACGGAGGGATCTCTCACGCCGGGCGGCGGACCGGGTGGGAGGGGTCCCGGTCGGTGGTGGTGGTGCGTCCGGTGGGTGCGGTGCGTCCGCCGCGTACGGGGGGTGCGGCGAGGCCGGGCCGGCCGGGACGCGTACGGCCGTGCTCAGGCGAGGCGTCCCAGGCGGCCTTCGGTGACACCGGTGACGAACGAGGTCCAGGAGCCGGGCGCGAAGGTGAGGGACGGGCCGCCCTGCACCTTCGAGTCACGGACCGCGACGGCCTCCACGACGGGGGACTTGACCTCGACGCAGGCGCCGTTGCCGCCGGAGTAGGAGGACTTGGTCCAGTTTTCCGTGCCGCCCTGGCGAATAGCCATGTTTTTTTCTCCGGTTCAGCGAGTAGTGCCAGTGAGGTGTCGGCCATTTTCCGGCTGACGTGATCGACGCTACCGGCACCGCCCGACGGGTGAAGGAGCCGTTCACCCGACTGAGTGGCATATCGCATTCAGGTCTTCTGCGGCCGGGGACTTTCGGTGTACCGTGCCCGACCCTCCTCCTCACCTGGCTGGTTTCCTCCCCGTTTACCTGTCCTTGCCCGCATATTGACTGATGATCTCACCGATGAACTGCCGCGTCTGGTCGACGTTCAGGGCCTGGGCGCGCAGGTGCTCGTACAGAACGCTGTATTTCTGCACGTCGTTGGCCTTCTCCAGGTACAGGTCGCTCGTCACGCCCTCGATGTAGACGACGGTCGAGTCGGTGGCGTCCGGGAATTCGAGAATGGCGTACTGGCCGTTCACGCCGGGGTGCGCGCCCATCGAGAAGGGCATCACCTGCACCGTGATGTAGGGCTGCTGCGATTGCTCTATCAGGTACTCCAACTGCCGGATCATGAGCTGTGCGTCGCCCACGTGCCGGCGCAGCGCCGCCTCGTCGATCACCGCCCACAGGCGCAGCGGACCGACGTCGGGGTTGTTGTTGTCCTTCTCGGAGAGCCGCTTCTGGCGGTGCATCCGGACCTGGACGCGCTTGTCCACGTCGGCCGGCGCGGTCTCGGGCAGCGCGCCCCGGACGAGGGCCTGGGCGTACTCCGGTGTCTGGAGCAGTCCGGGCACCATCTGGGGCTCGTAGGTCCGCAGACTGGACGCGTCCGTCTCCAGGCCGATGTAGACGCTGTACGGGATGTCGCCGAAGGCGTGCCACCAGCCCTGCTGGCGGGAGTCCTTGGCCATCTGCATGAGGGAGTCGACGAGGCGACGGTCCTCGACCTCGTACACCTCGCACAGGTCACGGACGTCGCGCTGGCTGATGGAACGGCGGCCGTTCTCCAGTCTGCTGATCTTCGACTGGGAGACGAGGAGCCGCTCGGCGACCTGTTCGGCCGTCATGGCCTTGTCCTCGCGGAGCTTGCGCAGCTCCATGCCCAGTCGGCGGCGTCGGACGGTGGGATTGACATTGGACGCCACGTGAACGGCACCTCCGCCTTCTTCGTGTTCTCTCTGCGTGTCTGACGATGAGCAGACTGCCACCGAAGGGCGGGCCGCCGCTGGGGAACGGCAGGGAAAAACGGCAGGGAAAGCAGACGCGGGGGGGGGGGGGGGGGGGGGGGGGGGGGGGGGCGCCCCCCCCCCCGGGGGGGGGGGGGGGGCTCGGAAGGCGGCGGGTCAGGCGCGGATGAGGGACAGGACCTCGTCGCGGACCTTGGCGAGGGTGGCCGCGTCGCGGGCCTCGACGTTCA
>NZ_JBITDK010000017.1:0-141122 GCF_044454165.1 Streptomyces sp. NPDC051567
ATCCGAAGGATCAAGGCAAGAGCCGAGACGAAGTGAGCGCAGCGAACGCAGTCGCACCGGACGCCGCGGGCTCACCGGCAAACCTTTCCGGTCACAGCACTAGACCAGCCCCGCCGCCCTCAGGTGCGGCATCAGGGGAGCCGGCTTCAGCCCGGCGGCCTTCGCCGCGTCCAGGGCCCGCTGGAGGTCCGCGGCCAGGGTCGGCGTGAAGTGGAGCAGCACGATGTCCCCGGCCTTGAGCGTCGGGGTCGCGGGCGTCCCGCCCCAGGTGGTGAAGTCGTGCGTCCAGGTCACGACCGCCTTGACCCCGCACGCCTTCGCGGCGAGCCGCACGTCGTCGTTGAGGGCCATGTACGGCGGACGCAGCAGCTTCGGTTCCCGCCCGAAGGTCGCGGCCAGCTGCTCCCGGGCCCCGCACACCTCGGCGTCCTTGCCCGCCGCGTCGAGGGTGGTCAGGTCCGGGTGGCTGACCGTGTGGTTCTCGACGGTGGCCCGCCCCGGCCCGGTCTTCCCGGTGAGCGCGGTGAAGTACGCGGTGTCGTACGAGGTCGCCCCCGGCAGCAGGAAGAGCGTGGCGGGGACCCGCTTCTCCAGGAGGATGCGGGCGGCCTCCGGGTCGTGGTTCCAGCCGTCGTCGATGGTGATGAACACGACCTTCTCGCCGGTCGGCACGTGCGAGACGACGGGCGGCAGCCCGACCCCGGCCTGAGCGGAACCGGCAGCTCCGAGTGCGAGGGACAGGGACGCGAGCGCGGCGAGAAGCGCGCGGGATCTCCACATGTCGCACACCTTGGTCTGGACCATCTACCAGCGTCAACCCCCGCGCGGCACTTGATCCGACCGAAACCCCTTGAGAGAGAGGGGAGTTGGGCCCAGCACCGCTCCTCGCTCTACTCCCGTACCGCCACCGCGCCACCTCCCGCGCCGGATCAGCCCTTGACGCAGAGGGGTCAGCCCTTGACGCAGACGACCTGCCGGAGCTTGGCCACGACCTCCACCAGGTCCGTCTGCTGCTCGATGACGTGCTCGATCGACTTGTACGCGCCCGGGATCTCGTCCACCACGCCCGCGTCCTTGCGGCACTCCACGCCCCGCGTCTGCTCGGCCAGGTCGCGCGCCGAGAAGCGGCGGCGCGCCGCCGTGCGGCTCATCGCGCGGCCCGCGCCGTGCGAGGCGGAGTGGAAGGACTTCTCGTTGCCCAGGCCCCGGACGATGTACGAGCCCGTGCCCATCGAGCCCGGGATGATCCCGTACTCGCCGCCGCCCGCGCGGATCGCGCCCTTCCGCGTGACCAGCAGGTCCATGCCCTCGTACCGCTCCTCCGCCACGTAGTTGTGGTGGCAGCTGATCTCGTGGTCGAAGGAGACCTTCGCCTTCCGGAACTCCTTGCGGACGACCTCCTTGAAGAGGCTCATCATCACGGCGCGGTTGTACTTGGCGTACTCCTGCGCCCAGAAGAGGTCACCGCGGTACGCCGCCATCTGGGGCGTGGCCGCGAGGAAGACGGCGAGGTCCTGGTCGACGAGGCCCTGGTTGTGGGTGAGGCCGCGGGCCACGTCGATGTGGAACTCGGCCAGCTCGTTGCCGATGTTGCGGGAGCCCGAGTGGAGCATGAGCCAGACCGTGCCGCAGGAGTCGACGCAGACCTCGCAGAAGTGGTTTCCGCCCCCGAGGCTGCCGAGCTGGCGCATCGCCCGGTCGCGGCGGTACTTCACCTCGTCCGCGAGGTCGTCGAAGCGGTCCCAGAGGTCCCCGTACCCCGTCTCCGTGAAGCCGTACAGCCGCGCCGGGTCCACCGGGTCGCGGTGCATGGCCGCGCCCACCGGGATCGCCTTCTCGATCTGCGAGCGCAGCCGCGACAGGTCCCCCGGCAGGTCGTTCTCGGTCAGGGAGGTCCGTACGGCCGACATGCCGCAGCCGATGTCGACGCCGACCGCCGCCGGACAGACGGCATCCTTCATCGCGATGACCGAGCCGACCGTGGCACCCTTGCCGTAGTGCACGTCCGGCATGACGGCCAGGCCCTTGATCCAGGGCAGGGTCGCGGTGTTGCGGAGCTGGCGCATCGCGCCCTCCTCGACCGACGCCGGGTCCGTCCACATCCGGATCGCCACGTTCGCCCCGGGCACCTCTACGTACGGCATGAGCTGTCCATCCCCCGAAGACCACAGAAAACTTGGAAAGTGCAGAAAACGCGCAGGGAAGCGCGGAGACGTCTCCGCCCGTGGGTCCCTCCACGACAGGGGCCCGGCGGCGGTACCCGCGTGTGTGCGGCAGACCGTGTGCGATAGACATTGTGTCCATCCGTGCCCGAGGCGCGGCAAAGCATTTTTCCTGACCGCCGGGGGGCCGGCCGGTCGAAGGGAGTCATGGGACGTGCAGCGCAAGGCGGTACGGCGAGTCCTGCCCGGCATCGCGGTGCTCACCGCGCTCGTCGCCGGGGCGGCCGGTCTGACCGGGTGCAGTGGCGGCAGCGGCGGCGGGGGCACCACCGACGCGAAGGCGGGCAGCAGCGCCGCGCCGCCCGCGCCGCCCGGGAAGTACCGGAGCCTGCCCTCCGCCTGCAAGGCCACCGAGGGCAAGCGGCTGCGGGCCATGCTCCCGGCCGCCGACACCCTCACCGAGGGGCAGGTCGAGCAGCTCTACGAGGGGACCCCGGACGTCTCCTACGACGGCGACCGGCGCGTCGGCTGCCGCTGGAGCGCGCAGACGCCCGAGGAGACCCGGCTGCTGTCGGTCGGCTTCGAGCGCGTCATCTCCTACGACCGGGCCACCACCAGCGACGACGAGAAGGCGCAGGAGGTCTACACCCGCCGCCTCACCGACGCCCGCCTGCCCGCCCCCGCGACCACCGCCACCCAGCCCACCCCGACCTCCTCCTCCCCCGCCCCGCCCGTCGGCGCCCCTGCCACCACCCCGGCGCAGCCGTCCGCCGGGACCGCGCCGCCCTCGTCGCCCGCGCCCGGTGCCACCCCCGTGCCCGGGACCGGACCCACCACCGGAGCGAGCAATTCGGCTGCTCCCGGCCCGGCGCCCGAGCTGGGGTCCCGGGTCCTGGAGGGGCTCGGGAGCGAGGCGTTCCTCGACGACAAGCTCAGCGCGGCCGGGGCCAGCGCGGCGCAGGCCCGGACCGTGCGGATCGTGTTCCGCACCTCGAACGTCATCGTCACCGTCGAGTACGCCGTGCAGCCCGCGCTGCCCGGAGCGGTCCCGCCGAGCACCGAAACCCAGGACCGGGCACGGCAGTTGGCGCAGGCCCTGGCCGAGCGGCTCAGCGACTGACCGGGGCCGGACCAAGGGGGCGTACGGGGCTCACGTGACGGCGCGCACAGCAGGCGGGCGCCGGGTCGGGCTACCGTGGACCGGGCCCCCTGCCCGCAGATGACCGATATGTACCGCCCACACACGCACTGAAGGAACCATGCACCGATCAGCCTCGCGCCTCACTCGCGTCCTCGCCTGCGCAGCCGTCCCGGTGATCCTCACCGTCGCCGGGTGCTCGTCCGACTCGGGCAAGGGTTCGGCGTCGGAAGGCGGCACGAAGCCCTCCGCCGCCGCCTCCGGCAAGCCGAGCACCAAGCCCCCGGCCGCCCTGGAGAAGGCCGCTTTCGCCACGCTGCCCGACCCGTGCAAGGTGCTCCAGACGAAGACCGTCGAGACGCTCGTCCCCGAGGTCAAGGACAAGAACGGCACGGCGGCCAAGTCGAACGACCTGTCCAGCCGCGCCAGCTGCTCCTGGAACGGCCTGGACGAGGACGGCCTGAAGGGCTCGCAGTACCGCTGGCTCTCGGTCTCGCTGGTCCGCTACGACTCGCACTCCTCGCTCGGCTCCGCGAACAAGCGCGCCGAGGAGCAGTACACGAAGCAGGTCGAGACCGCGAAGGCGACCGAGGGCGCGCAGAACGTCAAGGCGGAGCCGTCCGGCGGCATCGGCGACCAGGCCACCTCGGTCGTCCACACCATGAAGAAGGACGCCGACTTCTTCAACACGACGCTCGTGGTGCGCACCCACAACGTGGTGGTCACCCTCGACTACAACGGCGCCGCGTACGAGGGCGCGGGCGCCCCCGACCCGGCCAAGCTGCTCCAGGACGCGATCGCGGCGGCCAAGGAGACGGTGGCCTCGGTCGACACGGCCAACCAGCAGCAGCCGGCCCAGGGACAGCAGCCTTCGCAGCAGCCCCAGCAGTAGAGGCACGCCCGTAGGCACGGCACTGGTCCTCAGGGGGGGCGAGGGGGCCGAGGGGGGGCCGAGGGGGCTGTGGGGCCGCTGACGTCCGGTCACCCGTACGCTGTGCCTGCCATAGCTCGACAAGGGGAGGGGATCGCGGGTGGCCGCGATGCAGCTGACGCGTACACACCGGATACTCATCGGCATCGTCGTGGCCGGAGCCGTGGTCATCGCGGGGATCGGCTTCGCCGGCTCGTACTCGGCGGTGCGCGAGCTGGCGTTGCAGAAAGGGTTCGGCAGTTTCTCGGTGGTGTTCCCGATCGGCATCGACGCGGGCATCTGCGTCCTGCTCGCGCTGGATCTGCTGCTGACCTGGATCCGGATTCCCTTCCCGCTCCTGCGCCAGACGGCGTGGCTGCTGACGGCCGCGACCATCGCGTTCAACGGCGCGGCGGCCTGGCCGGACCCGCTGGGCGTCGGCATGCACTCCGTGATCCCGATCCTCTTCGTGGTCACCGTCGAGGCGGCCCGGCACGCGGTGGGCCGGATCGCGGACATCACCGCCGACCGGCACATGGAAGGCGTACGGATCACCCGGTGGCTGCTGTCGCCGGTGCCGACCTTCAAGCTGTGGCGCCGGATGAAGCTGTGGGAGCTGCGCTCCTACGAGCAGGCGGTCAGCATGGAACAGGACCGGCTGATCTACCAGGCGCGGCTGCAGGCGCGGTTCGGGCGGGCGTGGCGGCGCAAGGCCCCGGTGGAGGCGCTGATGCCGCTGCGGCTGGCGCGGATCGGGGTACCGCTGTCGCAGACGGCCCCGGAGGGGCTGGCGGCGGCGGGCATCACCCCGATCCTCCTGCCCCCGGCCGCCCCGGTGGCTGCGGCGGTCCCGGCTGCGGCCACCGCCCCGGCCCTGCCGGCCGCCGCAGGCACCGCCGTCGCGACCGTCGCCACCGCTGCCGTCGCGACCGCCGTCGCGGTCACCGCCCCGGCTGCGGGACCCGTCCAGGGGGCCCCGGCTCCGGGGGCGCAGGAAGCCCAGCAACCGCAGCAGACCCAGCAGCACCCCGGACACCAGCAGGCACAGCAACCGCAGCAGCCGCAGCAGCCGCAGCAGCCGCACGCCGAGGCCCCGGCCCCGGCCGCCCAGGCCCCGGCCGCCCAGGGGCAGGACCAGGCGGGGCAGGGCCAGTCGCAGGGCGGCCCGGTGTTCACCAAGGGCCCCCAGGAGCAGCACCAGCCCCAGCAGCACCACGCGCAGCACCACGCGCAGCAGCCGCTCCAGCCGGGTGAGGCAGGGGCCGTCCTCATCGGCCCGGCGCCCTTCGCCGTGGACCCGACCGCCATGCCCGCCGCGCACAACAGCGCCTGGTTCGCCGGGCCGCGCGCCCCGCAGGCCGCGTACGAGGGCGGCTACAACCCGCACGTGGTGGAGGGCCTGGAGCCGACCCCGGTGATGCCCCCGACGGGCCCGCTCCCGGACGGCGAGGCCACCCCGGGGCCCGGCCCCGAGCAGCCCGAACTCCCCGACCCCGAGCGCGACGCGGACGGCGGGAACAGCGGGGACGGCGCGGACGAGCCCGAGCTCGACGAGGTGAAGTTCGCCGAGGCCGCCTACGAGGTCTTCCGCTCCTTCATCGACGAGTACGGGCAGTTCCCCACCCCGGAACAGGTGGACATCCACCTCACGGACCGCCACGCGATCGTGCACCCGCGCAGCGCCGCGCTGATCCGCCGCATGATGCCGGCGCTGAAGCAGCGCTACCAGACGGACCTGGAGAACGAGCACATCGCGTAGGACGGGCCCGCCCGCGCCGCAGCCCGCACCCGCGCACGGGTCCCCGTACGCGAAGGTCCGTACGCGAAGGTCCGTACGCGAAGGTCCGGCACCGCGAAGGCCCGTACGCACCGCAGCAGGCCCCGGACCTACGGAAGGGCCCGCGCCCCGGGGCGAAAGCCGGGGTGCGGGCCCTTCCGTGGAGCCGGGGTCTGCGGGTGTCAGGCCGCCAGGAGCTTGCGGACGCGGTCCGCGCCCACCGCCAGGAGGAGGGTGGGGAGGCGGGGGCCCGTCTCCCGGGTGACCAGGAGGCGGTAGAGGAGCGCGAAGAAGGTGCGCTGCGCGACCTTGAGCTCCGGGGTCGGCTTGGCGTCGGGCTCCAGGCCCGCCATGACCTTCGGGACGCCGTAGACCAGCGTGGTCAGGCCGTCGAGCGACCAGTGCGAGTCCAGGCCCTCCACCAGCAGCCGCAGCGAGGTGCGGCCCTCCTCGTCGAGGGAGGACAGCAGCTCGGTGTCCGGCTCGTCGCGGACCAGGGTGCGCTGGTCGGCCGGGACCTGGGTGGTGATCCAGTTCTCGGCGCGGTCCAGTCGCGGCCGGACCTCGTCCAGCGAGGTCAGCGGCGTCTCCGGGTCCAGGTCGCTGAGGATGCGCAGCGTCTGCTCGTCGTGCCCGGCGGTGATGTCCACGACCGAGGCGAGCGTGCGGTACGGCATCGGGCGCGGGGTGCGCGGCAGCTCGCCGGCGGCGGTGCGGACGGCGCGGGTGTGCGCGGCGGCGTCGGCGGGCAGGACGGAGCCGTCCGCGACCTTGGCCTCCAGCTTGTCCCACTCGTCGTACAGCCGCTGGATCTCCTGGTCGAAGGCGATCTTGAAGGACTGGTTCGGGCGGCGGCGCGCGTAGAGCCAGCGCAGCAGCTGCGGCTCCATGATCTTCAGCGCGTCGGCCGGGGTCGGGACCCCGCCCTTGCTGGAGGACATCTTGGCCATGCCGGAGATGCCGACGAACGCGTACATCGGTCCGATCGGCTGCTCGCCGCCGAAGATGTGCACGATCTGGCCGCCGACCTGGAAGGACGAGCCGGGCGAGGAGTGGTCGACGCCGGAGGGCTCGAAGACCACGCCCTCGAAGGCCCAGCGCATCGGCCAGTCGACCTTCCAGACGAGCTTGCCGCGGTTGAACTCGCTGAGCTTGACCGTCTCGGTGTACTCGTCCTCGGTGCAGACGTAGGTCAGCTCGGTGGTCTCGTCGTCGTACGCGGTGACCTTGGTGAAGTCCTTGCCGCACCGCCCGCAGTACGGCTTGTACGGGAAGTACTCGGTGCCGGCCGCGCTGCCGTCGTCCTCGGCCGCCGCGCCGGAGCCCTCGGCGGCCTCCAGCTCGGCCTCGTCCACCGGCTTCTGCTGGGGCTTCTTGCCGCCCGGCTTCTGCTTGGTGCGGTACTGGTCGAGCACGGCGTCGATGTCGCCGCGGTGCTTCATCGCGTGCAGGACCTGCTCGCGGTAGACACCGCTCGTGTACTGCTCGGTCTGGCTGATCGGGTCATACTCGACGCCCAGCTCGGCCAGCGCCTCGACCATGGCGGCCTTGAAGTGCTCGGCCCAGCTGCCGTACGGGGACCCGGCCGGGGCGGGGACCGCGGTCAGCGGCTTGCCGATGTGCTGGGCCCAGGACTCGTCCACGCCGGGGACGCCGGCCGGGACCTTGCGGTAGCGGTCGTAGTCGTCCCACGAGATCAGGTGACGGACGGCGATGCCCCGGCGGCGGATCTCGTCCGCGACCAGGTGCGGGGTCATGACCTCGCGGAGGTTGCCGAGGTGGATCGGGCCGGAGGGGGAGAGTCCGGACGCGACGACGACCACCGGAGCGGTGGCGGCCGACGTCCCCGCCGGTGTCTGCGCTGAGCTCTGCGCCGGTGTCTGCGCGCCGGGTGCTCGGCGCTCCGCCTCGGCGATGACCTCGTCCGCGAAACGGGAGACCCAGTCGGTCTCGGTGCTGCTCTGAGCCACGACACGTCCTTCTATCTCGAATGCTGGCTTAAGCCATTCTCCCAGACGGGAGAGGCCGCTCCGGGGTTGCCCGGGGCCCGTACATCACGGAAAGGGGGCGGTCGCCGCGTGGGATACTCGGCAGTCGTCGGAACAACCCCGTGCAACCTCACCCGTACAACCCCACCACGCAACCTCACCGTGTGACCCCACCCGCGCAACCTCACCCGTACCACCCCACCGCACGGCCTCACCCGTGCGACCCCACCCCGTGCGACACCCGTGCACCCTCACAGGAACGGCAGCTCATGGCCTCGGTCCCTTCCCTCGCTTCCTCCGTCACCCAGCGCGTCGCGGACGCCCTCGCGGCGGCGCTGCCGGAGGCCGGCGCCGCCGACCCCCTGCTGCGACGGAGCGACCGGGCCGACTTCCAGGCCAACGGCATCCTGGCGCTCGCGAAGAAGGCCAAGGCCAACCCGCGCGAGCTGGCGGCGACCGTCGTGGAGGCCCTGCCCACGGGTGACCTCATCCAGGAGATCGAGGTCTCCGGCCCCGGCTTCCTGAACATCACCCTCACCGACCGGGCGATCATCGAGACGCTGGCGGCCCGTGCGGGCGACGACCGCCTCGGCGTCCCCCTCACGCAGGAGCCGGGCACCACGGTGATCGACTACGCGCAGCCGAACGTGGCCAAGGAGATGCACGTCGGTCACCTGCGGTCCGCCGTGATCGGCGCGGCGATGGTGGAGATCCTGGAGTTCACGGGCGAGAAGGTGGTGCGCCGTCACCACATCGGGGACTGGGGCACCCAGTTCGGCATGCTCATCCAGTACCTGATCGAGCACCCGCACGAGCTCGACCACCGGGGCGAGGACGGCGCCGGGGCGTCCGGCGCGGAGGTCTCCGGCGAGGAGGCCATGTCCAACCTGAACCGCCTCTACAAGGCGTCGCGGGCGCTCTTCGACTCCGACGAGGAGTTCAAGACGCGGGCCCGCGCCCGGGTGGTGGAGCTCCAGGCCGGTGACGCCGGGACGCTGGCGCTGTGGCAGCGGTTCGTGGACGAGTCGAAGATCTACTTCTACTCCGTCTTCACCAAGCTGGACATGGACATCCAGGACCCGGACGTGGTCGGCGAGTCCGGCTACAACGACATGCTGACCGAGACCTGCGAACTGCTGGAGAAGTCGGGCGTCGCCGTCCGCTCCAACGGCGCGCTCTGCGTCTTCTTCGACGACGTCAAGGGCCCGGACGGCAACCCGACCCCGCTGATCGTCCAGAAGTCGGACGGCGGCTTCGGCTACGCGGCCACCGACCTCTCCGCGATCCGCGACCGCGTCGGCGCGCTGCACGCCTCCACCCTGCTGTACGTGGTGGACGCGCGGCAGGCGCTGCACTTCAAGATGGTCTTCGAGACGGCGCGCCGGGCGGGCTGGCTGAACGACGGGGTCAAGGCCGTGCAGCTGGCCTTCGGCACCGTCCTGGGCAAGGACGGCAAGCCGTTCAAGACCCGTGAGGGCGAGACGGTGCGGCTGGTGGACCTGCTGGACGAGGCCGTCGAGCGGGCGGCGGCCGTCGTGCGCGAGAAGGCCCAGGACCTGACGGAGGACGAGATCTCCGAGCGGGCGGCGCAGGTCGGCATCGGCGCCGTCAAGTACGCGGACCTGTCGACCTCGGCCGCGCGCGACTACAAGTTCGACCTGGACCAGATGGTGTCGCTGACGGGTGACACCTCCGTGTACCTCCAGTACGCGTACGCCCGTATCCAGTCCATCCTGCGCAAGGCGGGCGACCGCGAGCCGGTCGCGCACCCGGAGCTGGCGCTCGCGCCGTCCGAGCGGGCGCTCGGGCTGCACCTGGACCACTTCGGCGAGCTGGTCGCGGAGGCGGCGGCCGAGTACGCGCCGCACAAGCTGGCCGCGTACCTGTACCAGGTGGCCTCGCTCTACACGACCTTCTACTCGGAGTGCCCGGTCCTGAAGGCCGAGACCCCCGAGCAGGTCGAGAACCGTCTCTTCCTGTGCGACCTGACGGCCCGCACCCTGACCAAGGGCATGTCCCTCCTGGGCATCCGCACCCCCGAACGCCTCTGACCCCGAACGCCTCTGCCCCCGCCCGGATCACCCCACGATCCCGGCCGGTCCGGACGGGTCAGGCGGGGCGGAGGCGTTCGAGGAACTCGGGGACGCCGTCCACCTGCCGGTAGGGCGTGAAGGCGGGGGCGAGTTCGCGGACCAGGGTGACGCAGCGGTCGGCGCCGATGCGGGTGGCGAGGTCGAGCGACTCGGTGGCGACGACGAGGGCCTGTTCGACCTCGCGGGCCCGGAGGAGGCTTCGGGCCTCGTAGGTACGAAAGACCCCGCGCGTCTTGTCCCGGGCCCGGGGAAGCAGCGCCAGCCCTTCGCCGATGCGGGCGCGGGCCCCTTCCGTGCGGCCGAGGTCGAGGAGGCAGCGGCCGGAGTCCACGGCCAGGTCGGCGGGGGACATCCACGAGCACCAGGCCGGGGCGGGGCCGGTCGCGTCGGTCAGCAGGGCGGTCTCGGCGGCGGCGAGGTCGCGGTGGCAGTCGGCCGCCGCCCCGAGGGCGGCGTGGGCCCGGCCCTGCGCAGGTGGAGCAGTGCGCGGGCGGTGGGGTGGGACGTGTGGACCAGGGCCTGGCCCAGGGGTTCCACGGCGGACGCGGGCCGGCCGAGCCAGATCGACCGGTAGGCGAAGTCGGACAGGACCCCGGCGCCGAGGTCCCGGTCGCGGGCGGTGTGCGCGTTGGTGAGGGCGGCGTTCCAGAGCGTGCCGGCCGCGTAGTGCCGGCCCTGGTCGAAGCGGTACCAGCCGCACGCGCTGGAGAGGGAGGCCGCCAGGTGGTGCGGGCGGCGGCCGGTGGTCTCGCCGTAGCGGGCGCCTTCGAGGAGGTCGGTCACGGTGGCGAGGTGGGCGTCCATCAGCTTGACGGTGTGCTGGCGCCGTTCGGTCGGCAGGGCGGTCAGTTGGGTACTGGTCTCCTCCAGCCGGTCCACGAGCCCGTCGTCGACGCGGCGCCCGCCGAGCGCGGCCGTGAGCCGGTCGGGTGCGAGGGCGGCCCACTGGGAGGCCGGCCCGGCGAGGGCGGACGCGCTGGAGGCCAGGAAGGTACGGCGTTCACGGTTCATCGCGGCTCTCTGTGCGTCTCGTAGGGCGCGGACGGTGTACGCCGCCCCGAGCGGCACCGGGTCGTCCCGGCCCGGGAGCCAGTGGGGCCACGGGTACCGCCGCAGGTCGCGGGCGGGCACGCCGAAGGCGTCCGCGATCAGCAGCTGGGATTCGGGGTTCGGCGTCTTGCGGCCGTTCTCCCACCTGCTGACGGCCGCCTTGTCGGCACCGGACCGGAGCCCCTCGGGCCGCGTCGCGGCAGCACGGTGCAGGCGCGCCACGAGGTCGCTCTGGGACCAGCCGCGCAAGGCACGGGCGTAGGCGAGGGGGTGCCGGATCGGGTCGTCCACGGGAGCAATCCCCTCATCGACGGTGACGACCACGCTACCGCGCGTACGCACGGGACCACCCGGGGACAACGGCCGGTGGTGCCTGTTCCGGCGATGCCCGTGGGGATCTGTCCGTGGAGATCCGCCCGGCAGGCCGGAGCGGCCCGGTGTTCTGCCTCACCTCAGCCTGGCGCGTTGGTACCCGTACCACGAAACCGGGCCCCCACCCGCGAAGGCGGCGGCCCGGCCCATGAGTTGTCGGCGCCGGCGCTGACGATGTGTTCGCGCGGCCCCTCCTCGCGTCCGCCAGGGAGGGGACCGCTGCTACCAGCCGGAAGCCTGCACCGAGGTACGGAAAGCCGCCCAGGCCGCCGCCTCGAACTTGAGCACGGGGCCGTCGGTGACCTTGGAGTCACGGACGAACAGACCAGTGGTGGGAACGGGTGCTGCGACCTCCACGCAGCTGTTACCGCCCTCCTGGCTGTAGCTGGACTTCCGCCACGAGAGCTGTGACTGGTCGATGATCACTTGTTGGTCCCTTCCAGGTGCTTGGTGATGAGCTCCCGTGTCTCTTCCACGGGAAGTGCGACAGAGGCGATCTGAGCGAACATCGCCTCGGATGTCTCGAACTCGGCCGGGTCGTCCAAGAGCATCCCGCCCTGCTGGTTGTCCACGCTCAGCAGAGGCCGCCACGGGTGCGGAAACGTCAGCAGGGTGAAGGCGAAGTGCCCTCCGTGCGGCATGGTGGAGAGTGGTACGACACGGATCTCGACGTTCTCGTGGTACGAGGCGTCAAAGAGGCGGCGCAGCTGGTCCTTGATGACCGATCCGCCGCCCTTGAACTGGCCGTAGAAGGCGTACTCGGGTACGAGGAACCGGCATGTGACCGGCTCTCCAGGCCGTGTCAGAACCTGCTGGCGGGCCATCCGCAACGCAACCAGCCGCTCCAGTCTCCCGCGCAGGCGGCGATCGACCGATGTTGACATGAGTTCACGTGTGTAGGCAGGAGTCTGGAGGAGCGCCGGAATGTTGGTCGGCGTCCAGATGCGGATGCTCTCCGCCTCCGACTCCGCAGCGATGTAATCCAGCAGGTCCTGGGCTCCGGCATCGCGGAAGGGTGTCCACCAGCCGATGTCGGGCGGCTCCTCAGCAGCACTCGCCAGGACATCGACGGCGGCTTGATCAGTGACCCCGTACGCCTTGGCCAGCGCTCGCACTTCCTCGGCGGAGATGCGGTAGAGCCCGCGTTCGATACGAGTGAGGCGCGTGATGTCCCAGCTCATGAGCTTCGCCGCGTCGCCGGACTTGAGAGGAACGTCCTCGCGATAGCGACGCAGGTGGGAGCCTACGCGACGTCTCTTGAGCGTCGGGGTAGCACGTTTCTGCGTCATAGACGCAGCCTGACACGTCGTGAACTCGCGGCGATAGCGAACTCCTGTTCTACATAAGGCGGTTCGCGCGCTCGCATTGCGCAGAGACCGCCAATAGGAGCGCGATAAGGGTCCAGCGGGAGATGACCGCGCGTCAGTTCATGATCGATTCGTGGCGCTCTGTCATCGCATTCCCTGGGTCAGCGGAACCACCCCTCGCCCGACACGAGACCGCCGAGGTCGATGATGACGAGCCAGCGCAGGACCAGCACAGAACACACCCCGGCGATCACCCAGCCGGTCACTTTGCCCGACAGCACCACCGTTCCGAGGACTGCTCCTCAAGAACCTTCGAGCCGTACCTCGATCAGCAGTGCCTCCTCTCCGCTCCCAGTCTCGCGGGGGAAGCGTGATGGGCCCCGGGCAGCACTTCGTGAACGCCGCCCCGATCGGGCCCCCGTGCTATCAGGCGCAGTACCCCAACGAACCAGCGGCCCTTGCCAAGGTCAGGGCCGACATCGGCCTTTACCTCGGGACGTGGGGCCTGGAGTGCCTGGTCGACGATGCCCAGCTCGCGGCGACGGAGATCGTCGCCAATGCCATACAGCACACGGGGACGGGTGAGATCGGCGTGGATGTGACCTGGACCGGTGCACAACGGGTGCGGATCACCGTCACCGACGACAGCCCGGTCCTTCCGCGAACGGGCGCCGGTGACCTGCTCGCGGAGAGCCGACGCGGGCTGGTCCTCGTTCAGGCGCTGACCCGTGCCTGGGGCAGCCGGGCTGCAGGTACGGGCAAGCAGGTATGGGCGGATCTGGAACTCGGTTGAACAACCTGACCTGCGACATTCGTCGGCTTCACCGCCGGCCGTGAGGTGACCGGCAACACCTCGTCGGCATGCGCTCCCTTCACCACCAGCTACCCCGAAGCCACCCCGCGCAGCTGCTTTCCCTCCCTGACGGCCTCCAGGAACCTGGCGGCCGTCAGGGGCCACACCGAAAGGAAGCGAGGCACACCGATGGCCGCACGACCGATCTTGTCAGCGGGACGGGCCGCGTCCTGCTACTTCCGTACGACCGTGAGCTATGGGCGCCGCAAGGCGCTGATCCAGATCAACGAGCCCTGCAACCTGCACTGCGGGCACTGCTTCGTGTCCGCGACGAAGGCCGGGCACACCATGCCTCTGGCCGCGATCCGAGAGCAGGTAATCCCCCAGCTGATCGCCGCCCGCGTGGACCGCGTCACGCTGACCGGCGGGGAACCGTTCCTGCACCCCGACATCATTGAGGTGGTCCGGGCATTCCGGAGGGCCAGGATGAGCGTCGGAGTGTGCACGAACGCCACACTGACGACGGACAAGCAGATCGCCGCACTCGTTGCCATCGGCGAAGTCCACATGAACGTGTCCCTGGACGGCTTCGCGGCCGATTCCCACGGCAAGTTCCGGGGCGACCGGCAGTCGTTCCACACAACCGTCGACACGGTGAAGCGGTTCGGGGACGTGGGCACAAGGGCTCCTGTGCACACCGAACAACCTCGCCGAGGACCGCGAGTACGTAGAGCTGTGCGAGTTCGCCCGGGCCAACGGCGCGAAGTACGTGCTGATGAACCCCCTCGGTCCCATGGGGCGTGGCGAGAAAGTTCAGAGGAAACTGCGCCGCCCGGACGAGCACATGCGGCGCATCCATGAGATGACAGAGCCGTTCGCGACGGCGGACCTGGACATCGCGCACATCCGGTTCCCCAACGCGGACAAGCCGCTGTCGGGTTGCGAAGCGGGCACCATCATCTACGTGTTCGCCAAGGGGGAGGTGACGGTCTGCCCGTACCTGGTGTTCGCGGCGCGCACCCAGGTATCCCAGCACCCCGACACTGACTTCATCGTCGGTAACATCTTCGAGCACGACGACATCGCGGCCCGCCTGGATGCCTACCGCTTCCACGATCGGTGGAAGGTCGGCAACAATCCGACCTGTGGCTCTTGCAAGCTGTCGGACGGCTGCGGGAAGGGCTGCCCGGCGGCTGTCGTCGCGGCCGGAGAACGGATCGGCGCGGTGGACACCGAGCAGTGCCCCCGGGTGCCGGAGCACTCGCGTGTACTACCCCTGGTCGGCATGTCGTGAGCCGGGGTCTACTGGTCGCCGTCGACGGCCCGGGAGGAGTCGGCAAGTCCAGCGTGACCGCCGAGGTCTGCCGACAGCTCGCGCACGCCGGAATCCCTTCGTACGAAACCACCGAGCCGTCGATGACGACGATCGGCCGGGCCATCCGGCAGTGCACCGGGACGTACCAGGGGTACGCATTGGCCTGCCTGATCGCCGGAGACCGCCACCACCACGTCGAACACGAGATCCAGCCCCAGATGGGCCTGGGCGCCATCGTGGTCTGTGACCGGTACATCACGTCCTCACTGGTGCTCCAGCACATGGACGGGCTGCCGCAGGCCACCGTCTGGGAGCTGAACCAGCCACTGCTCATGCCCGACATCCAAGTGGTACTCACCGCCGACCCTGAGGTCACGTCCAAGCGGCTCGCCGAGCGGGGCGTGCACTCCCGGTTCGAAGAGATGAGCGACAGCTCATTCACCGAGCGCGACTACTACGAGCAGGCCGTGACCTTCCTGCGCGGCAGGGGTGTTGAGAGTGTCACGATCGACTGCACCGCTGCAGAACCGGTCGGAATAGCTCGCGACATCGTCGACTTGATCAAGATCCGGATGAAGCACCAGAGGAGCACACCATGACCGACACCGGCGTGTGGGCGGACATCGAGCGCATCGTGGACTGGCTGGATGCCGAGACGCCCGAGGACGGGCGGCTGATGGCCCGCGTCCTGAAGATCACCGAGGAGGTCGGCGAGGTCTCCGAGGCCCTCATCGGGGCCACCGCGTTCAACCCGCGCAAGGGTGCCTCCCACACCATGACGGACGTGGAGAAGGAGCTGAACGACGTGATCCTCACCGCGATGGTCGCGCTGCGCACCGTCACGAAGGAGGCGGGCGCCTCCTTCGAGGACCACCTCCGGGGCGTCGTGGTCCGCGCGGGCCTCACCGGGTAGCCCTACCACCGCACGTCCCCGGGCCGGGCCCGTACGGATCGCACGCGGAGCACGGCCGTTCATCACGGGAACCCCTGTCCCCCACTTTCGTGCGGGGGCAGGGGTTTTCCGCGATCAGGGCCCGGGGCGGGCGCGGGCGTGTTCTCGTGGTCGGCGGGGCGGGTGGCCCGGGCCGACGTGCGGCGCACGGCACCCGCCGGAGCGGTCACCGGGTCCGGTGGCCCCACGTCACGCTCAGTGAGTAGGGAACATGGCAAAGCACACCGTGTCGAACGAGACGCGGGTATCCACGGCGCTGGAGTTCGAGTCGCTGGAGTACACCATCGGCGACCGCACCCTGTTCGGAGATCTCGGTCTCCGGCTGACGGTGGGTGAGTCCGTCGCCGTGATGGGTCCCAGCGGCAGCGGGAAGAGCACACTGATCTCGTGCGCCCTCGGCCTGGTGAGTCCGCAGGGGGTGGTGAGGGTGGCGGGCTCCGACATCACGCGGATGAGGCGCCGGGAGCTGGCGCGGCACCGCGGCGCCCATACGGGGGTGGTGTTCCAGTTCGGCGAGCTGCTGCCGGAGCTCACACCGGTGGAGAACGTGGCGCTGGCGGGTCTCCTCTCGGGTGCCTCGCGCGGGGAGGCGTACGAGGACGCCCGGACGTTGCTGACGGAACTGGGGGTTCCCACCGCGGCGCGCTC
Source organism: Streptomyces sp. NPDC051567 (assembly GCF_044454165.1). NCBI lineage: Bacteria > Bacillati > Actinomycetota > Actinomycetes > Kitasatosporales > Streptomycetaceae > Streptomyces > Streptomyces sp. NPDC051567. The sequence continues at coordinate 16,506 of NZ_JBITDK010000017.1, forward strand.
GACCGGGACCCTGTCGGGCGGTGAGCGTCAGCGCACGGCGGTGGCCCGGGCCCTGATCAACAAGCCGGTGCTGCTGCTCGCCGACGAACCGACGGGCGCGCTGGACGACGCGAACCGCGACAGTGTCGCGGACCTGCTGTTCCAGGTGCCGAGCCGCTGGGAGTGCGGCCTGCTGGTCGTCACCCACGACGAGCAGGTCGCCAACCGCGCCGATCGCGTGCTGCGTCTCGTCGACGGCGGGCTGCGGACAAGGAGCACGGTGTGAGCCGGAGGAACCGGATGGACCCGGTGGGCCGAGGGCGGCGCGTGCCCCTGTGGTGGCAGTTGTTACGGGTCGGGGCGGCGGCGGGCCGTGAGGCGTCGGCGGGGCGGGCGAGATGCGTCGCGCTCGCCTGCGCCACCGTCGCCGTGAGCCTGGTGGTCTGCGCGTTCACGCTGGTCTTCGCCGCGTACGAGGGGCGGGACCTGCGGGACGCGGCCCGTTCACCGGTCCATGCCTCGGAGGGCGCGCAGGCGCGCCTGCTGTACCGGCCCACGTTCGACGTGGTGGACGACCTGCAGTTCCAGGTCGTCCAGCTGGTGCCGCTGGTCGAGGGTGCCCCGTTGCCGCCCGGGTTGTCGGCATGGCCGGAGCCGGGCCAGGCGGTCCTGTCCCCGGCGCTGCTCGCGGCGGGACGGGACGAGGGCATCACGACCCGGTACGGCGCCCTGGTCGGCACGATCGGGAAGGAGGGGCTGGCGAGCCCGGCTGAACGGATCGCGTACGTACGGCCGTTCGTGACCCCCGGCGACGGTGACAGCGAAGGCGGCGGGGACAGCGGCCGGATGTGGCCCGTCAGCGGATTCGGTTCGGCCACCCCCTCCAGCATCGGCGAGGGCTCGTTCGTCAAACCCCGCTACCTGCTGCTGGGCATCCTCGTCTTCATGGGGGCGATACCGGCGGCGGCCCTGTCCGTGTCCGCCGCGCGGGCCGGATCGGACAGCCGTGACCAGCGCACGGCGCTGCTGGGGGCCCTGGGCGGCGGCGCGCGGGTCCGCGCCGCCATCAATGTGGGTGAGGCCGCGCTTCCGGTGGCCGTCGGTGCTCTCGCCGGTGCGGGAATGAGCGTGTGGGCGCTCTCCCACGACACCGGGCTGCCGTGGGTGGATTACACCCTCGCCTCCGTCGACGCGCGGCGCTGGTGGTGGGCCGTTCTGGGCGCCCCGCCGCTGGCCGCGGCTCTCGTCCTGCTGTGCGTCGTCCTGACCCACCCGCCGCAGGACCGGCGCCAGAAGGGCCGGGGCCAGGGGGTCCGGCCGCGTCTCGTACGGACCCGGCTGCCCCGCTGGTGGCCCTACCTGTGCCCGTTCATGGTGTGCATCGCGGTGCTGGGCCCCGGGCTGGCGCCGAATCCGACCGTGCGTCTGCTGGGCTACCTGATCGGGGTGGGCGGCACGGTCCTGACCCTGCCCTCGCTGATCGGTCTCGCGGCCGTGGCCGCCGGACACGGACTGGCCGCCGTGGGCCGCCGCACGGGCCGCTCGGGCGCCCTCGTCTCCGGGCGCTGGGCGGCGGCCTGGCCCGGTGCGACCGTACGGCTCACGGCCGGGGTGATCATCGCGTTCGTCCTCGTCGGGCAGACCCAGCTGTGGGTCACCCGCGGCACCGGGCCGGTGGTGCAGGCCCGGCAGACGGCGGACCGGGTGGGGTCCAGCGCCCTCCTGATGCGGGTGGACGACGACACGCCGGCCCCGCGCGCGTTCCTCGACGCGCTGCCGGCCGGGGTCGGGGTCCTGCGGCTGGACCTCGACCCGGAGAAGGGGACCTTCGAACTGGGCGGCCCGTGCGAGGTGTTGCGACGGCTCGCCCTTCCCTGCGCGCCGGAACCGGTACCGGTCGACCTGCGGAACGCGGACGTACGGGTCCAAGAGCTCTCCGCCTGGAACTCGGCCGGCCGGAACCTGGCGGTACGGCAGACACCGACGCCTGCGGGTTCCATCGTCGTGCTGGTGGGGGAGGCGGGACAGCAGATCCCGGTGCCCGCGGTGAAGGAGGCCGCGAACCGGCACTTCAGCATGGGCATTTCGGTCGAGACCATAGGCGGTGCCTCGCTGACCAGCGCGAACGAGTACGACCGCCTGGGGCGGTGGGTCCTGCTGTCCGGCGCCTTCGCGATCGTCGTCATCGCGGTCTCCATCATCGTGTCGAACCTCGCGGAGTTCGTCCGCTTCAGCCGCCAGATCACCGCGCTGAGCGTGCTCTCCGGCAACCGGACGATCTACCTCAGCACCTCGTTCTTCACCCTGTTCCTCCCCCTGTCGGCCGCTTCGCTGATCGGCCTGGCCACCCACTACTGGCTGTCCACGCCCATGACGGACGGAGCCCACTCCAACGGGGCGTCCCACTCCTGGCCGGTGCTGAGCGCCGTACTCGCCACCACGGCCGCCATGGCACTGTTCGTGTGGCTCTGGGGTGCCTACGGCGCGGTGCGGCTGACACACCGGTGGCGCGCGACGGCCGACTGATCGCACGCGGTCCCGGCGGCGGGGCTGGTGTCGGGTGGGCACGGCTCCGCCCCGCGGCCAGGGGGGCGCGGGGCGGGGCGGGGGTGGGGGTGGCTCAGCCTCCGGAGGAGGTCAGGGTGGACTTGTTGCGTCCGCTGACGGTCGCCAGGGTGACGATGGCCAGGGCCGCGCCGATCCACAGGACGCTCGTGGTGGAGATGCCGTCGACGGCGAGGCCGCCGAACAGGGCGCCGAGCGCGATGGACAAGTTGAAGGCGGAGACGTAGAGGGAGGACGCGGCCTCGGTGGCGTCGGGGGCCGCTTCGAGAATCCAGGTCTGGAAGGTGACCGGCACCGCGCCGTACCCCAGCCCCCAGAGGATCATGATGGCGCCCGCGGTCCACACGTTGGTGTCGACCACCGCGAGGAGCACCAGCGCCGCGGTGATCGTCACGGCGATGGCCACGACGGTCTGCCGCAGCCGGGTGCCGATCAGCGCGCCGGCGATGAAGTTGCCGGTGATGCCGGCGATGCCGAAGACGAGCAGCAGCACACCGATCATGCTGCCGTCGATGCCGTCACCGGTGAGCACCGGGCGGACGAAGGTGTAGGCCAGGAAGTGGCCGGTGATGACGAGGAACGTCATGGCGATGCCGGCGCGGACGCCCGCGTTGCCCTTGAAGACGTTCGGCAGGTCCGAGAAGCGGATCGACTGCTCGGCGGGCACCTTCGGCATCAGGCAGAGCATGAGCGCCAGGGCGATGAGGCCGAGGATGCCGACGCACATGAAGGCGGTGCGCCAGTCGCTGAGGTCGCCGATGAAGGTACCGGTGGGAACGCCCAGGACCGAGGCGGTCTCGACGCCGCCGAAGATCACCGCGGTGGCGCGGGGGACGTGCTTCTTCGGGACCAGGCGCAGCGCGATGCCACCGGCGAGGGCCCAGAAACCGCCGACGGCGATGCCGATGAGGAAGCGGGCGATCAGGATGACGGTGAAGCTGTCGGCGAAGGCGGAGGCGAGGTTGGCCGCGCCCATCAGGCCGATCAGGACGGCCAGCACGATACGGCGGTCGATGCGGGTGGTCGCCACGGTGACCAGGGGCGCCGAGATGGCCGCGACCAGGCCGGGGACGGTCACCATCAGGCCCGTCGTGCCCTCGGACACGTTCAGGGCGGAGCCGATCGGGGTGAGCAGACCCACCGGCAGGAGTTCGGAGGTCATCAGGGAGAAGATGCCCAGGGTCACCGCCAGGACGGCGAGCCAGCCCTTGACGGGCGAAGGGGTTGGGCTGGTGTCGGTGGACACCGGTGCGTCGACGGTTGTCATGACTTTCGTGAACCCTTCGGGAGGATCGAGCGGGAGGTGGTCCCGGCGGGCCAGGGCGGCGGCCCCACGGGTGGGTCGTACGGGTGTTGTCGTGCGGGCGAGTCGTGCGGGGTGTCCGGGGCGGACAGTGCGTTCGGCCGGGGCGGACGGGGCCGGGGGTGGGGATCAGCTCGGTCTTCCGGGCAGGGCGCCGCTCGTGGACGTGCTCGGTGTGCGCGGGGTGTTCGGTGCGGCCCCGGGGGTGAGGGCCAGGGCGAGTTCGTGTTCCAGCCGGTTCAGGTCGCGGGCGTGGCCGTGGGCGGCGATATGGCCGTCCGGGCGTATCAGGTAGTAGCCGGGCCGGGTGCAGATCCCGTCGGCGCGGGCCGGGCCGTCGTCCGGCCGGAGCACGGTCAGCCCCGGCCGCCGGGCCGCGACGTGCCCGGCCTCGGCCGCCCACCCGGGGTCGCCGGAGGGCGGGCGCAGCAGCAGCGTCCAGGCCCGCGGGTCCGCGTCCGGGCCCGCCGAGCCGAGTGCCGAGGCGGCCCGGCGCGGGAAGACACTGCCCGGCCCGACCGCGCCGGGCAGCCGGCCGCGGGCCCGGCAGGCCCGGCTGGACGGCTGCTGGGTGTCCCGCTCGGCGGGGTAGGCGAGCCGCCGTCCGGCCATCACCGGCGCGTACAGCCGGGCCGCCGCGCCGGAGCGGTCCAGCAGTGTGAACGCGGTGTCCCGGGCGGTCACCCGGGCGGCGCTCCGGGCGGTCAGTGCCCGGGTGTGCAGGTCGGTGTCGCGGACGATGCGGCGGGTGGCCTCGGCGCGTTCCGGGCCGTAGCCGTCCAGGAGGGTGGACGGGGAGCGGCCCTGGATCACCGCGGCCAGCTTCCAGGCGAGGTTGTGGGCGTCCTGGAGGCCGTTGTTCATGCCCTGGCCGCCGGCCGGGCTGTGCACGTGGGCGGAGTCGCCGGCCAGGAAGACCCGGCCGCGCCGGAACGCGGCGGCGCGGCGGGCGTGCACCCGGAAGACGGTCTCCCAGACCGGCTCGGTGATGCGCACGCCCCGCGGGCCGCGCGCGTCGATGAGCTGCTGCATGTCGTGCCGGGACATCGCGGCGCCCTGGGGCATCACGGACAGGAAGCGGAACACCCCCGCCGGCTGCGGCACGACGACCAGGGTGCCCGTGGGGCTCTGGTAGTACGCGATCTCGTCCGGCGGCAGGTGGCCCTCGATGTAGGTGTCGACCAGGGCGAACGCCATCTCGTAGGTGCGGCCCTCGAAGCCGATGCCCAGCTGTCCCCGTACCGTGCTGCCGGCGCCGTCGGCGCCGATGACGAAGGGGGCCCGGAAGCGTTCCACCAGGCCGTCGCCGTGGTCCAGGACGGCGGTCACCGGGCCGGAGGCCTCGATGTCCCCCGAGAAGTCCACGTCGTCGAGGCAGAGCAGCCGCACCCCGCGCTCGACTTTTGCGCCCAGCTCGTGCAGGCGTGCGGTGAGGATGCGTTCGGTCTCGTACTGCGGGATCTGGCGGGCCGCCAGGTCGTCGGTGAAGGTGAGCGAGGCGACCGGCCTGCGGTCGGAGAAGTAGCGGAACGCGTGGACGGGGACGGACGCGCGCCGCACCTCCTCGCCGACTCCCACGTCCGTGAGGATGTCCCGCACCCGCGGCCACAGCGACAGGGCCTTGGGCACCCCGGCGGGCGCGGGGGCACGGTCGACGATCCGGACGCGGACACCGCGCCGCAGCAGCTCGCACGCGGCGAGCAGTCCGGTCGGTCCGCCTCCGACGATCAGGACGTCGGCATCGCCGGCAGTCACGTGGGTCCTCCTTGCTGTGGCCGGGAGGCCGGAATCAGGACGGGGTCAGGACGGGGTCGGGGAAGGGTCAGAGCAGGGTCAGGGCAGGTCAGAGGCAGTTCAGGGCAGGGGCTGGACGGGGATCAGGACGGGTTGTCCGCGGCGCGCAGCCGGAGCAGCCGGGCGGTGAGTTCGAGCCGCTGCACCTTCATCGTGGCGGTGCGCGGGAGTTCGGAGAGCTTCATCTGGACGGGGTCGGCGAGCTGCGGCCACTCGGCGGTCGCCGTCTTCCAGCGCCGCGGGTCGATCGGCAGGTCGTCGCGGGTGCACAGCACCGGCACGGGCTCCTTGTCCACGCCCGGGACGACGACCAGTTCGGTCAGCTCGTCCAGGCGGCCGATGACGGTGTCCTCGATCTCCAGCGTCGAGTGGACGCCGGGTATCGCGTCGACCTCGCGGTCCAGCAGGTGCAGACAGCCCTCGTCGGTGCGGTACCCGAGGTCCATACCGCGCCACCAGCCGCCGAACACCTGGGCGTCGTAGCGCTCCCGCTCGCCGAAGTAGCCCAGGCACCGTCCGGCGGCCTGTACGTCGATGTAGCCGGGGTTGTCCCGGGTGACTTCCTGGCCGTTGCGGCTGACGAGACGGAACTTGGTGTCGGAGGGGAACGCGTTGCCCTGGCAGCGGCCGTCCGCGCCGAGCGCCGTGGAGCGGGTGAAGGCGCGGCCGACCAGCGGGCCCGTCTCGCTCTGCCCGTAGATCTGGTAGAAGAGCGGCGAGCTGCGGTCGGTGGCGTGCAGCAGCTTGTGCATGGTGCTGGGGTGGATGGCGTCGAAGGTGGTGCTGAAGTACTTGACGTTCGCGAGCGGTCTGAGGGGGTGATCGGCCAGCACCTCCCACTCCATGAAGGAGTTGGGGTGCGACTCGATGAACCCGGGCCGGGTCTCGGCCCACAGCGCGGCGGCCTTCTCGGGGTCCGCGTCGCTCATGATGATCGTGCGGTGGCCCCGGGGCAGCAGGACGGCGAGCGCCAGCGGCATCCGCGAGTGCACGTACGACACGTGCATGGCCACGGTCTCGTGCTCGCGGATCATGTCGAAGAGCTTGGCCTGGGGGCGGTAGCGGCCGTGGAGCGTGCGGGCGGAGTGGACCACGAGCTTGGGCAGTCCGGTGGTGCCCGAGGTGTGGGTCATCAGCGCCGGGAGGTCCAGGTGCGGGACGACCGGGGCCTGGCGGGGCGCTCCGGCGAACTCCTCGATGGAGACGGCGCCCTCACGGGCTCCGTTCGCGCTGATCACCTTGACGGTGAAGTCGCCCAGCGGGATGCCCGCGAACGGGCCGTCCAGCTTCGCGGTGTCGGTGATCAGGTACGGGTGGTCCAGCCGCCGCAGCAGCGCGACGACGCTGTTGGCGTCGAGCGCCGGGGAGAGCTGTACGGGTACGGCACCGAGCCGGGAAACCGCGCTGGAGAGGATGTTGATGTCCAGGCCGTCGGACTTGTGGATGGCCACGCGCTCGGTCGTGCGCACGCCGGCCGCGTGGAGGCGGGCCGCCATGTCGTCGATGTGCTCGGCGAGCTGGGCGAAGGTCATCTCGCGTCCGGCGTCCGGGAGCAGGTCCAGGTCGTGGTCGAGGATGATGATCTGGTCGCCGTGGTCCGCGGCTGCCCGTTCGGCGACGAGTCCCATGTAGAGGCCCTTGTCGCTGGCCTGGACAGGAATCATAGGTACAGCCCCTCAGGTTGTGTGCCGCCACGCTGACGCGGCTTCTCGGTGAGAACGTCACCAACGAAACTCACACAGCGCGGCGGGCCCGAGAAGGAACCGACCGGGAATCCATCAGTTCGCCGCCCGTTCCTCTTTTTCTCCGTCAGGTCGGGACCGGGACCTCACAACCCGCTTTTGTGCGAGGGAAGTTGCTACTGGGCGACGCGGGGCGGGGGCGGCGGGTGGGGCGTCGGCGGGGGCCGGGAGGAGCGTCGCGGGTACCCGGGTGGAGGTGTGCGGCGGGGCGCGCGTTGCCCTTCGGAGCGGCTCTCATTGCCAGGCGTAGAGCTTGGGCGATCTGCCCCGGCTCTTCCGATGAAGGTAGGTGTGAGTTATGGCACGTCGTCTCTCCACCGTTCTCGGCGCCCTGGCCGCCGCAGCGGTCCTCGCGGTGGTCTCGCCCTTCTCGGCCGTCGCGGCCTCGGGGGAACTCGCCGTCAACGGCACCACCTTGCTTCCCCTCTCCGGCATCCGCCCCCCACGTCGGGAGGCGTTTTCGGGCGGACCCGGGGGACTTGGGGCGGCTGATCGAGCCGTGCGTGTCGGCCGCGCCTCGGGGCGTGTTCCGGCTCGGGTTCGGTCACGGGCTGGAATGCCACCCGCACGGGGTCACTCCAGCAGTAGCAGGTGCAGGTGTGTCCGGCATGGTCAACAGGCGGGGGCGTCATGGCGCGTAGGGGCGAGGGCATCGACAGGTAGATCGCGATCAGGGCGAGCACGGCAAGGCTGACAGAGAGCACCGTCACTCCCCAGAACGCACGCTCGGCAGAGGTAGCGAGGATCACGCGATCACCCCGTTCACGCCGGCCCGGGGTCGCACCTCAAGGTCGAGGACGTCGGCGAGCGCATGAACAAGACGGCGCCCGGCGGGGGCCGAGATCTCGACGATCGTGCGCTCGTCGAGGCGGAGCCAAAGGCCATCGCCGCACCTGGGCACTGAGACGCCCACGCCATCAAACGGCACGGTCAAGAAGAGCACCGGGCCCCCTGGTTCTCGGCCAAGCTGAACCACACCGTTTTGTGCGTTCCGATGCCCTGAATCACGTTCCAGACCTCGGCGTATTCGGCGATCAGACGCAGCCCCCGCCCGCTCTGCCGGGTGGTCGACACCTCAGGAAGTTCGGCGGGCAGTGAGTTTGCCGCCTCGTCATCCATGACGAACACGAACACGCGGGCATCCGTCACGGACACCTCGACCGTGATCGCTGGCGCATGGGTGTGCATGTGCGTGTTGGTCACTGCCTCGGAAGTGCATAGCCTCGCCGCCTCGACGAGCAGCGGGTGCCCGAGCACCTGCAACAGGCAGGCCACCCAATCCCGGGCGAGTCGGACCGTCCGCGCCTCATTGGGGCCGGTGAAGCTGTACCGCCTGCTCGGCGGGTCCGGCCTTCGTGCCGTTAACTCACTCATGGTCATTTCCTCGTCTCCCAACGCGGTGATGCTCGCGTCGCGCCATGCGTGGCTATGGCCGCTCCCCGGGGTGACGGCGCATCAAGGCGCGCGTCAGCGGCTGCACTTCGGTCTTACTGGCGTGCGACGCGGTGCTGTGAAGACGGTAGCGTGTCCGTCTCACGTGTAGTACCCCTTCGCCTAAACAGTGGGACATGGTGGACCGTGCATCCGGCCACGGGCCACACTGAGACCCAAACGGAGGGGAAGGAAGCCGATGCCACCGAGGAAGGCGCCGACCGCGCGACAGCAGCGGTTGGGTTCCGAGCTGCGAAAGATCCGGGAACACGCCGGCCTCACGCTTGTTGAAGCGGCGTCGCAACTGCGGACCGACCGAACCACCATGAGCAACAGCGAGTCAGGGCGCTTCGGCGTGAGCCCCGAACGCGTACGAGCGTGGACCAGTCACTACGGATGCCCTGACACGGCATACGTCGAGGCGCTCGTCGCCATGGCCGCGGAGCGTGGGGGCGGGTGGTGGGACGAGTACCGAAACGATCACTCCGCCGCGACCTTGGATCTCGCCGAACTCGAACACAACGCGAAGGCATTGCGTGCCGTGCAGATCATGCACATGCCTGGCCTGCTCCAGACGGAAGAGTACGCACGCGCGGTGTTCGAGGAGGCCGTGCCGCCCTTGAGTCCGATAGACCTTCGGCGGCGTCTCTCCTATCGCCTCAAGCGACGAGACGTTCTCGATCGCCCCTCGGCGCCGGAGTGCACGTTTCTGATCCATGAGGCTGCGCTGCGCATGAGGTTCGGGGGCCGGAAGGTTGCAGCCGACCAGCTCGACTATCTGCTGAAACAGTCGGAGCGCGACAATGTGACCGTACGGGTGATCCCCTTCCGGGTCGGCGGTTTCCCGAACGCCGGAAGTTCGACACTCTATGCGCATGGACCGGTAGCGCAGCTTGACACGGTGCAGACGGACACCCCGCACGGCCCCGCGTTTCTCGACGCCGAGACGCGACTCGCCAACTACCGGGCAGTTCTCGATCGGACCGAAGAGCGGTCGTATGACCCTGTTCAGTCCCGCGATTTCATTCACGAAATGGCGCAACAAGTATGAAGGCGTGGGAATAGTGGATATTCAGTGGCGAAAGTCCTCGAAGTCGACGGATTCGGAGGGCAACTGCCTCGAAGTCGCAACGGAGGGTGGAGAGATCCTCATCCGGGAGAGTGACGACCCCGGAGTGATCATCAGGACAACGCGCGCCAAGCTCCGAGCGTTCATCGACGGAGCAGCCGAGGGTGAGTTTGACGACCTCACCTGAGAAATCGGCAGCCGAACCTAGCCCCCTGCCCGCATCGGGCAGGGGGCTTCCCCTTGCCGTACCACTCGTTGGCATGTGTCGTCTCACCCGTTAGACGTCAAACGGTTGATACAGATCTGTAGCTCACGCTAACGTCTGAGAGCGCCGCCAGGCGGGTGTTTCCGTCGGCAAGACCATGCCCTCTGGTGTCGTAACTCCCCTCAGTCCTGCGCCTGTCGGGGGGAGGCGTCGGCCGCTCCCTTGTTGCGCTGCTCGTCACAGAGCAACAAGGGGGCGACCTCCGGCAGCGGCAGGAGGGGTAATCCGTGCCCGACCCGTCCGATTTCTCTCGCTCACTCCCACGCAGTCAGCAGACTGTGAAGCACAACCACAGCAACAGCGACGGGAATTGAGCACATGAGTACCACGATCATCACGGAACACGCCGGTTGGCACGAGACCCCGGGCGGCGAGCCGGTACGCGTCGTCGAGCACCAGGGCGCCGCATGGCTTGCCCACTGGGAGAGCGACCGCGAGCACCTGCTGCTGCGCCCCCTCGACACCGACGCCGCCGAGCAGCCCCCCGTCGCCTACACGTCCGCCGTCGACCTGCCCACGGCCGCCGAGGGGACCCTGCTCCTCGATGAGCTGGTTTCCCTCGGCACGGTGGCTCGGCTCACCAACCCGTCGTTGTGGGACGCGATCACGACCGCGCTCCTTCGGCAGGTGATCAGCGCACCGCAGGCCCGCAAGAAGCACCGTGCCTACTACGCCGCATTCGGACGGACTTTCGACACCCCGGCCGGCCCGCTTCCCCTCGCCCCCGCTCCCGAGGTCGTGCTCGAAGTAAGCGACGAGGGGTTCGCCGCGATCGGCTGCAAGTTCAACGCCAAGGGCCTGCGCGCCGCCGCAACGGCCTACCTCGACCGCGGCGACCACTGGGCCACCCTCGCCCCGGAAACCCTCGTCAAGGAGCTGTGCGAGGTCTCGTACATCGGCCCGTGGACCGCAGCAGCAGCCGCGGCCGACTTCACCGGAGACCACGCCGTCTACCCGCACGGCGACCTCGCCGTGCGCACATGGGCCGGCCGCGCCGCACCCGCCCTCACCCTGCCCGACGACGACAAGCCGTTCGAGGCCCTGTGGCGCCAATGGGCGCCCACCCGCACCCAACTTCACGCCCTGACCCTGTTCACTCTCACCTGGGGGAGCCATGCCCGTATTACCCGCACAGGAGGAACACCGCACCACCCCTGATCTGATCGCCGGCGCCGACCCGAACCGCGTCCTCGACGCCCTGTTCGTCAACGCCCCGTTGCGCGACTACGGCCTGCGGCCCCGGACCAACGACTACACGTTGCCGGTCCTCGGCATGGCCTCCATCGCCACCTACGCGCAGCAGGCCGGTTTCAACGTCGGCGTACTGGACGCCGAAGCGCACGGGCTCGGCGTCGAGGAAACCGCCCGCCTCGTCAACCACCACCGACCCCGATGGGTCGGAATGAACCTGCTCGCCCCCACGTACGAGATGTCGGCCCGGATCGCCGCCGAGATCGACGACGGAATCGCCCTCATGGTCGGGGGGCACCACGCCAAGGCCATGCCCGACCGCGTCCTCGCCGACCCCCGCATGCGCAACCTGCGCGCCCTGGTGATCGGCGAGGGCGAGACCCGCGTCGCCGCGCTGCTCGCCGACGAACGCCGCCGCGCCGAGCTGCCCGGGGTGATGTGGCGCGACCGCATCCTCGGGACGCACGCCGCCGGAATCGCCCGCGGCGACACCGCGCATTGGCTAAGCCCGGACATCGACGCCCTGCCGCTGGTGAACCGCGAGTTCCTGCCGCAAGATCCGTACGTCGCGGACGACGGCCGGACCGAGGCGAACATCGTCGGGGCGCGCGGGTGCCCGTACGACTGCTCGTTCTGCGGCGCCGCGGTCTCGGCGAATCCCGACGTCAAGATCCGTACCCGATCGCCCGAGGGCATCATCACCGAACTCGACCACCTGCACGACCTGTACGGGACCACGGCATACCGGTTCGTCGACGACCTGTTCCTCGGCGCCAAACGGGTGATCGTCCCGCAGATGGAAGCATTCACCCGGCACAAGATCGGCGACCGGTACGTGTGGGACGCCACCGGCCGGATCAACGTCCTCGACCGCCTCGACGACACCATGCTCGACACCCTCAAGACCAACGGGCTCCGCGAGGTCGCCCTCGGCATCGAATCCGGCAGCGACCGCGTGCTCGCGGGCATGGACAAGCGAATTACGGCCGAGATGACCGAGCGGGTCACCGGCCGGCTGCTCGAACGCGGCATCGGCGTCAAGGGCTATTTCATCCTCGGCTACCCCGGGGAAGAGCAGACCGACCTCGACGCGACCGTGCGACACATCCACAACCTGTGGACGATCGCCGACCGGCACCCCGACGCACGATTCCGCGCGTCCGTGTTCGAGTTCCGGCCCTACCCCGGCACCCCCGTATGGAACACCCTCACCAAGGCCGGCCACGACCCCGACAAGCTGCTCGCGTACTCCGACGTCGACCTCACCGCGGACGGCGCCAACGAGTCCATGAGGCAACGCGACGAGTTCAATTTCTCCGTCGGCATCCAGTTCGGAACCGTCCCCCTGCCCACACTGCGCGCAACCCTCGCCACCCTCACCCGCGAGCAGCACACCCGGAACCTTTTGGGGGTCGCCGCATGACCGGCCCCGGCCTGTTCATCAGCCTCGACGGCCCGAGCGCCGTCGGGAAGTCCACCACCCTCGAAGAACTCGACCGCCTGCTGCGTAACGACGGCCGGCACGTCTTCCGCACCGTCGAACCGAGCGGGAGCGCCCTCGGGCAGTTCACCCGGGCGAGCGCCGCATTCCTCACCGGGCACGCCCTCGCCTGTCTCGTCGCCGCCAACCGGTACGAGCACGTCGAGGTCGAACTGCGGCCGATGCGCGACGCCGGATTCACCGTCATCAGCGACCGCTACCTCGCCTCGTCCCTCGTCCTGCAACGCCTCGACGGCGTCGACGAGCAGTTCGTGCTCGACCTGAACCGCGAGATCATGCTGCCCGACCTCGCCGTGATCCTGACCGCCGACCCGGCCGTGATCGCCGCCCGCCTCGCCAAACGCGGCGTCCGCCACCGCTTCCACCACGACCCGAACGCCCCGAGCCGCGAGGTCGACCTCTACACCGAGGCAACGCAGACCCTCATAGGCATGGGCGTACAGGTGCTCGTACTCGACTCCACCACAACCGCCCCAACGGACGTAGCGCGCCGAATCGCCGACGCGCTACCCCCGTACGGGAGTAGCGTCCCGAGACAGCCCCAGCAGCCCGACGACCACACGGTGCACCCATGAGCCCCACACCCGCAACACCCGTGATCGACACGCACGTGATCCTGCGCGACGGCGACATGATCCTGCTCTCGCAGCGCGGCGGACCGTACGGCCACGGACGATGGCACGCGCCCTCCGGCAAGCTCGACCAGGCCGAGCCCCTCACCGTGGGCGCCGCCCGCGAGCTGCGCGAGGAAACCGGGATCAAGGTCGACCCCGGACACCTGCGCCTCGTGCACACCGTGCACCACAAGCAGAGCGAGCAGGTCGAGCGGATCGGCCTGTTCTTCCTGGCGACCGAGTGGGAGGGCGAGCCGGAGAACCGCGAGCCGGCGAAGTGCCTCGCACTGACGTGGTTCCCCATCGACGCTCTGCCCGAGGACATCATCGAGTACCCCGCCGCGGGTCTGTACGGCTACCTCAAGGGCGCCGAGGCATTCACCGAGCACGGTTGGTCGTAGACCTCGCGAACGCCCCCTCTCCGCCCGTCGGTGCCCCCATGGCCGGCGGGCGGAGTCATGCCTACGGTGCAAAAGGACTCGCACCGTAGGCTGTGGCCTCGCGGTTCAGGGGCCGTTACGTCATCCCGGTTGAATGATCACGAACGCGGAGCTACCTACGAGAACCCGAAGGCGGGCTGCTACGACGCACCTGACGGTCCTGGCGGGCTGGAGATCGGGAACTTCACCAACAAGGAGGTGACGGTGTTCGACGAGCCGAAGTGTGCCGGCGAGACCGTGACGGTCGTCGAACCCGGGAACGATGCGGACGTGTTCGGGGCCAGCGTCAGGATCGGCTGAGCGATTCCCGGACCGGGACGGCCCCCGGCCCCCGCCCCTCTGCCGGGTGGGGGCCGGGGCCGGGGGGCCGGCGCGTTCCCTCCGTAGCTCGATCGGGGAACCAGCACCGTTTCCACCGCCTCTCCCCCTGTCTGCCCCTAAGACATGCCGTTATGGGTACCGGCGATCGGCATCAGAAGAAGGACGTCGAGGCGGCGCTCAAGAGGGCGGAGGCGGTGGGTCTCTCGTGCACCCCGAAGAGCCCCGGAGAAGAGGCGAGGAAAGTCGATGAGTTCGTCACGAAGCACCACCGCTGTGTCTGAGCCCACGGCACCCGCTCACACCACATGGCACTTCCGTCTCGTCCTGGACGAGCCGTTGACGCCGGAGCAGTCGGACACCCTGGACGGGCTCGACCGCTTCCACGAAGGGGGGATCGGGCTCGTCCAGACTCCGGAGAGGCACTCCTTCCCCTGTGTGGTCCCGGCTGCCACTCTCACCGACGCGATCGCCGACACCCTTGCCCGGTTCGAGGACTTCCCGGGAGTCCTCGTCCGTAGCGTGGAGGTGGACGAGATCGCACTCGACTCCAACGGCACGGCGACCCCCGCCGTGGTCCCCGTACCGGGTAGGAGCAGCCGCTCCAGTGGCGTGACGGCGAGGGCGGGGCGGGGCCGTCGGGTGTCCGGGGTCAGGGGTCAGGGGTCAGGTCTGGATCATCACCGTCTTGGTCTCCGTGTAGGCGTCGAGGACCTGGGTGCCGTGTTCGTGGCCAGTGCCGGACTGTTCGTGGCCGCCGAAGGGGAGGTCGCTGTCCGTGCTCGTCCGGCCGTAGGTGTTGATCCAGACGGCGGCTGCCCGGAGCGCGTCCGCGACCCGGTGGGCGCGGGCGAGGTCCCTGGTCCAGACGGCGGCGGCCAGGCCGTGGCCGGTGTCGTTGGCGAGGCGGAGCAGCTCGGCCTCGTCGGTGAAGGACATCAGGGCGGCGACCGGTCCGAAGACCTCCTCCCGGGCGGTACGCATGTCGTCGGTGACGTCGTCGACGACGACCGGGGGGAAGAACAGGCCGCTCCCCTCGGCGAGTTCGCCGTCCCGGCGGAGCCGGGCCCCTTCCTCGCGGGCGATGTCGAGGTACGAGGTGACGCGCTCGAAGTGCCGGCGGGAGGCGAGGGGGCCCATCCGGGTGCCGGGGTGGAAGGGGTCGCCCAGGGTGTACGTGGCGAGTTCACCGGTCAGCAGCCGGGCGAACTCCTCCCGGACGGACTCCTCCACGAAGATCCGGGTCCCGGTGACACAGCCCTGGCCGCCGCTCACGGCGAACCCGGCGGCGAACCCGGCGGCGGCGCCGCGAGCGGCGGCCTTCAGGTCGGCATCGGCGAAGACGATGTTCGGGGACTTCCCGCCGCCCAGCTCCAGGGTGACGCGCTTGAGGGTGTTCGCGGAGGCCCGCAGGATGTGCTTGCCGACGGCGGCCGACCCGGTGAAGCTGATCTTGTCGACCCCCGGATGGCTGACGATCGCCTCGCCCGCCACCTGCCCGTGTCCGGTGAGGATGTTGACCACACCATCCGGCAGCCCGGTGTCCGCCAGGAGTTCGCCCAGGCGCAGCACGGTCAGCGGGGACTGCCCGGCGGGCTTGAGGACGAGCGTGTTCCCGGTGGCCAGGGCCGGGCCGATCTTCCGGGCGGCCTGGAGCAGGGGTCCGTTCCCGGCCGTGATGCCGACGGCGACACCGAGCGGCCGGCGCAGGGTGTAGCCGAACGCGCCCGGCCGGGGCGGGGCGGTCTGCCCGTAGATCTTGGTGGGCCACCCGGCGTAGTGGCGCACGACCTCCACCGCCCGGGCGACGAACCAGTGGCTGAGCCGGATCGGCGCGCCCGTGTCCAGGGAGTCCAGTACGGCCAGTTCCCCGGCGTTCTCCTCGATGGCGTCGGCGATCCGCAGGAGGAGCAGGCCGCGCTCGTAGGGGGTGCGGCCCGCCCAGGACGGGTCCTCGAAGGCCCGGCGGGCGGCGGCGACCGCGAGGTCGACGTCCTCGGGTCCGGCGGCGGCGACGCTCGTGAGGACCCGCTCGGTCGTCGGGTCGACGGTCTCGATGGTCCCACCGGAGCGCGCGGGCACCCAGGCGCCGCCGATCAGGAGCTTCTTGGGACCGCCGTCGAGGAAGGCCGGGGAGGGGCGGTCGGCCGGGGCGAGGGTGAGGGGAGCGGCAGACACGGACACGGGCGTGGACCTGGGCGTGGACGCGGACACGGACATGGGAAGACCTCCAACAAGTAACCAACTGGTTTGTTGTTCGAGAAAAAAGCATCCCGGGGGGCGAAGGGAAATCGAACGAATGGGCCGGTTTACGGTGGGTCCATGAAGGCAGGACACATCACCAGCGCGGGACAGGCCTCCCGGCAGCGGCTCCTCGACGCCGCCACCGCCGAGTTCGCCGCCTACGGCATCGCGGGAGCCCGCGTCGACCGCATCTCCGCCCAGGCACAGGTGAACAAGGCGCAGCTCTATTCGTACTACGGCAACAAGGACAAGCTGTTCGACGTGGTCTTCACCGAGCACCTCTACCAGCTCGTCGCCGCGACGCCCGTCACGGGCGACGACCTCCCCGGCTACGCGGTCCGCGTCTACGACGCCTGCCTCGACCGTCCCGGGCTGGTGCGCCTGGCCGCCTGGGCGCGCCTCGAACGCACGCCCGCCGGGGACCTGTTCGCCTTCCTGCCCGGCCATGACGAGGAGAAGCTCCGGTCCATCGCCGAAGCCCAGGACGCGGGCCTCGTGGACCCCGGACTCGCGCCGCAGGACGTGCTCTCGATCGTCACCGCCATGGCGATGACCTGGTCGCCCGCGAGCGCCGTCCGCACCGCGGCCAAGGACGACCCGCAGGCCGAGCACGACCGCCGCCGGGCCGCCCTGGCGAGGACGGTACGCGGGGCCTTCGCCCCCTGACCCGGCCTTCGCCCCCTGACCGGCCTGCGGCGTCCCGGCGTTACGGGGCCGCGGCGCTGCGGGGGCTGCGCGTCCCGGCACTGCGGCACTGCGGCACTACGACGCTACGGCCCTCCCGCGCTACGGCGTGAGGGTGCAGGCCACCGACTTGTTGGCCTGGGCGATCACCGCGCCCGCGTCCGCGTCGCCGTAGAGGGCCGCGGCGGTGACGCCCTGGCGGCGGCCCTCCGCGTCGCCGAAGACGTACGCCACGTTGCCCTGGATGCCGCCCGCGTGGCCCCAGAGCTTGCCGCAGCCCAGGTTGTCGAGGACGTCGAGCCGCTGGATGCCCAGGCCGTAGGCCACGCCGAGGCCGGTCTCGACGGTGCGCTTCATCTCGGTCAGTTCGGCCGGGCGGAGCAGCTTGCCGCGGAGCAGGGCGGAGTGGAAGCGGGCCAGGTCGGCCGTGGAGGAGATGCCCGCCCCGCCCGCCCCGGCGACGGACGGGTTGATCAGGGTGGTGTCCACCGGCCCGGACGCCAGCTTGGTGTAGCTGCGGGCGTACGCCCCCCGCAGGAAGGGCGAAGTGCCGGGCATGGAGGTGTCCTTGAGGTGCAGCGGGCGGACGATCCGCCGCTCCACCTCCTCGTTCCAGCTCCGGCCCGTGACCCGTTCGATCAGCATCCCGGCGAGGGTGTAGTTGGTGTTGGAGTAGTGCCAGCCCTGCCCCGGCGCGAAGTAGGGCGGGTGCTTCACCGCCTCGGCCACGATCTCCTGCGCCGAGTGCGCGCGCCAGCGCCCGGTCTTCACCCACTCCTCGCTCCCGGAGTGGTACGTGGGGTCGTCGGTGTAGCTGTAGATGCCGCTGGTGTGGTTGAGGATCTGGCGGACGGTGATGCCGTCGCCGCCCGGGACCACGCCGGGCAGGTAGGTCCCGATCGCCTCGTCCAGGCCTATCCGGCCCTCGCCGACCAGTTGGAGCACCGTCGTGGCGGTGAAGGTCTTGGTGATGCTGCCGATCCGGAACCGCCCGTCCGTGTCGACCGGCGCGCTGGTGTTCAGGTCCGAGACCCCGGCGCGGCCCTTCCACGTCGTGCGGCCGTTCTCGACGACGCGGCCCAGGGCGGCCGTCGCCTCCTTGCCGTCGGTCACCTTCCGCAGCTCGCCCTGGCGCGCGGCCGGGTCGGGCGTCCCCCGCACCGGCGCGGCGGCGGACGCCGGGGCCGCCACCGCCGTCGGGGCGACGGCTCCCACCAGGCCGGCCGTGGCCAGCACGGCCGCGACGGCCCCCGTCGCGGTCCTGCGGGACAGTACGTGCCACGGTCGGTCGTTGTTCATCGCGTGTCTCCTCGGTCGAGCGCCTGCGGAGGCCCCGGCCTTGGGGGGGCGTTCCGTCGAGATCCGGCTTCCGGTGGGTGTGTGCGGGTCCAGGGGGCAGAGCTACGGGGCACCGCCCGCAGCGGCTCCGCCCCTCACCGGTCGCCACACCCCGAGCGTAGGAAGACGCCCCCGGCCCCCGCCATGGCGCCAGCCCCCGGGCCTCCGGTCCTGCCCCGCCCCCGCCCCGGTCCCCTGCTCCCGGGCCCGGGGTACCGGGGGCCGGCCCGGCGGTCGGCTTAGTGCGAATGCCCGGCATCGGTAGCGGCACGGACGAGTGCGTTCAACGCTGGGCACGGCCGGGCCGTACCGGCCGACGCGGGTGGTCCCCGCGTCCCTTCCCTCACGAGAGGACGACGGCATGGCCGAACGAGGCACGGGACCGGCATGGTTGCGGCGGGCGGCGGTGAGCACTCCGGCGGTGCTGGGTGCGGTGGCGCTGCTGGCGGGGGCCTTCCCGGCCTCGGCCGCCGCCACCCCCGAGGAGTCCCTGCCGGTGGCGAGGGTCACCGGGCAGAAGGAGTTCACCACACCGGGCAATACCGGTTTCCGTGTTCCGGCCGGGGTGACATCGCTGACGGTCTACGTGCTGGCGGCCGGTGGCCCGGGTGGTGTCGCCGCCGGTGGCGGCGGTGGGGGCGGTGGCGGAGGCGGCGGGAGCTACACGCTGGGGCCCGCCGGGGGCGGCGGAGGAGGCGGCGGGGCCGGGGGCGCGGGGGGCGGCGCGGGCGGCGGTGGCGGCGGCGGTTCCTTCGTGTCCTGCACCATCCCCGTGAAGTCAGGGGAGCCGGTCTACGTCGGCGTCGGCAAGCCTGGCAGCATCCTGAGCAGGGGAACCGGCGGCGGTGCGGGGGCGGGCGGCAGGGCGGATTCCCTGCTCGCGCCCGGCCGCAACGGTTCCCCCGGCAGGCCGGGAGCCAGCACCTTCACCGACAACCAGCAAGGCGGCCAGTCGGCGGTCTTCACGACGAGCGGCACGGGGGTGCAGACCTCCGGCGGTGGCGTGGGCGGAACCGGCCATGGCGGCGCGGGCGGCAGCGCGGGCCTGCGCGGTGAGCGGGCCGGCGGCACCACCGGCGGTACCGGTGGGGTCGGCGGCACACCGGCAGCGGGAGGCGGCGGGGGCGGCGGGGCGGGCGGTGGACGCGCCATCGGCTGCACAGGGGGAACCGCTCCCGTCCTGATCCCGGGCACTGCGGGAAACCCGGGCAGCACCGGTTCCTCCAGCGAGGAAGCACGCGCGGGCGGCACCGGCGCCGCCGGCTCGGTGGGCACCGGTGGCGCCCCGAGCGGCGGAGGTGCCGGCGGCACCGGAGGTGCGGGCGGCGCGGCCCCCGTGATCCCCGCCTCCCTGCCGGTCACCCTGCCCCCGGGCGCCGGACAGGGCGGCACCGGGGCGACCGGCGGCGCCGGAGGTGCGGGAGGCACCGGAGGCCACGGCGGAGCACCCGACCCGAACCCCGGCAGCCAGGCCGGTACCGCCGGAACCACCGGCGCGGCCCCCGCCGCCAGCGGCAACGGCGGCCCCGGCTACGTCCTGGTCACCTGGTAGCAGGCCGGCACGGCGGCCCGTAAGAGGGCCGGAATCCCCTCGGCCGCATACGGCCGAGGGGACCGGCCGTCCAGGGAGCCGACCGGACGCGGTGACATCCCGGTCACCGGCAACCGGCCCGTCCGGCCACCCGTGGCCGGGGCCGTCGGCCTACGCGGGCATGTGTACGCCGTGAGGCAGGTAACGGCCCGTTCGGGGCGCCTGTGGGATCGCGAAGACCCCGGCGCGGAGCAGGGGCGCCGGGGTCAGGATGGGGCGGGTGGTCAGGCTGAGACCGGAGGGTGAGCCCCGGTCAGTTCCTCCGCACGGTGCCGCAGCAGAGGAGCCAGCTCCACGTACCAGCCACGGCCCACCGCCTGGAGCATCTCGGCGAGGGCGATCAGTTCGCCGATCCGGCCGGCGGGGGTGTCGAGGATGCGGGCGAACTCGGCACGGATGCGGTCGGCGACGGCGGGGACGCGGAGGCTGTTGACGTAGAGCATGGCCGGGTCGTAGCCGACCGGAACGGCGCCTCGACCGTGCGGTACGCAGCGCCGGCGTAGGTGAACGATTAAGGCGTGGACGGCAGTTGACGCGTCAGCGTAAAGACGCTGAATCGGCTACGCCTGTGTGGTGTGGCTGAAGCCGAGGGAGGTCAGCCCGTCGGCTTGGCACAGCCTGTCGGAGGGGCCACCGACCTCGGTCTGGAGGAGCTGGTAGGCGGCGCCATGGGACTGGCCCCAGTGCATCGCGGCCTGCCACAGAATGCGGCCCAGGCCCTGGCCTCGGGCCTCGGGCAGGATGGCGAAGTACTGGGGAAGAAGCTGGGGGCATCCGATCGCATCGAGGCGGACTTCCATGGGGCCGATCGCTCCGACGATGCGCTCTTCGACAGCGACGGTGAGGACCGGGCCGCACCGGCCGGCCTGCATCCGAGTGTGGAGGAAGGCAAAGCCATCGGGGGCCATGGCCGTGGCGAAAGGGGCGAAGGTCTCCTGCACGGCGGCCGGCCAGTTGGTGAGGGGATGGACCGGGCCGCCAGGGTCAGGGCAGGGGCGGGCGGTGAAGTCCTTCAGCTGGATACGGGTGCCGCGTGGGTAGCCGGTCTCGGGGCCGAGCGGGCGCACGATCCTGGCATTACCTGCGTCGTGCACGGCGGCGAGCTTCGCAGCCAGTTCGGCCGCTTCATCCACGACGCTGACAGGGTGCCCGTAGGCGAAGATCTTGATGGTGCCACGTCCACGGCGGATCAGGGTGGGGATGAGGGTGCGATCAGGTTGGTGAACCACGTCGCCGCAGAGGACCGTCTCGTCCTTCTCGCTGCTCCAGCGCCGGTCCTTGTCATAGTGGAGGAAGGACCGGTCAGTGACGGCCGCCCTCAGTGTGTCCTCGAAGAGGTCGACGGTGAGCGTGTGGGGGTGGACGGGGCCGAGAGTCGGCACGATCGGCGCGGTCAATACGGGCCGAAGCCAGTCCCAGCGGAAGAACATGAGCGGCACCCTAGCGGTCGGCTGGTCAGGGCTCAGACCCCGACGCGAACACGTCAGGGCCTGAACGGAACCGACCGGATCTATCGGTCAGTGGGGGTTGTCGTCACCGGCATCGCAGGAGCACTCCGCGCTCTCCACGACCTCGTCCAGGTCCAGGACGGCGGTCACCGAGAGAGCGGCGACGGGCGGTGCCGCGCGGCGTGCCGAGGTCGGCGGGCCGGGCAGAAGGTCCACCGGTACGGGCGGGGTCATGAGGCGTTCTCCTTGTCTCCGTGCTGGCAGTAGCTGTGCAGCGGCGCCTTCGCTTCCTGGTAATGCTTGGCCAGGGGGCGGCAGACCCGGCAGGTGCCGGACAGGGCGCAGCCCTCGCACCCTCCGGTGCGAAGCATGAGACGGTCGGCGATCGCGCCGAGCCGGGTGAGGCCGTCGACGCCTTCGGCCATGAGGTCGATCTGGTCGTCCCGGCCGACCTTGCAGATCGACACCTTGGCGTGCGGGTCGGCGTGGAAGAAGGTGTGTCCCGCGTTGCAGCCGGCGAACGGCTTGCGCTGCCGCAGATGGGCGGCGGACTGGGCGAGCAGCGGCTCACCACCGCCGTAGATGGTGGGCGTCATGTTTGTGTACGCGTGGTTCTCGACGTTCCACTCCTCTGCGAGGGCGGCCATCTCGTCGGCCTCGGAGGCGTTGTCCTCGGTCACCACGACGTTGATACGCAGAGGCAGGCCCGCCTCGCGTGCGGCGTCCATGCCACGCCGGAACGCTTTCCATGCGCCGCGGCGTTGGGTGAGCGTGTCGAAGGATTCCTCGCTCGCCCCGTACATGCTGACGACCAGCCGGTAGGGCGGGCAGTCTCGGAAGAGCTTGAGGAGGTCCGGCCGCCAGAGCAGAGAGCCATTGGTGGAGATGGTGAGCATCATCCCGGCCTGCCAGGCGTACCGGTAGGCACCCTGGAAGTCAGGGTCCATGGTGGGTTCGCCGCCGGTGATCTGGAGCCAGAGGACGCCAGCCTCGCGCATGATGTCCAGCAGCCGTACTTTGTCCTCCCAGCCGAGCCCGGAGAAGGGCCGCTCGCCGAGATAGCAGTGCTTGCAGTCGAAGTTGCAGCCGAGGTTGATCTCCCACGAGGCGCGGCAGTAGCCGTACGAGGACGGCTCGCGCACCAGGACCGTCCCCTGCGTGCGTCGGCCGATGAGGTCCAGGCCCCACATTTCGGCGGCGGTCTGCACTGCCCATGCGGGCAGCGCGTCGCCGTCGGCCGCGGCTTTCCACAGTTCGTCGTAGTCGGCGGCGGGTATCCGGGCACCGGACCGAGCCCCGGGCTTGAGGAGCAGATACCCGTCGAGGAACGGGGAAGCGATCAGAGCGTGTGCCATCAGTACCCTTCCTTTCGGATCATGGAACGTGACGCCATGCGTAAGCCCTCACGGTCGGCACGGCAGTAGATTTCGCTGAGCCCTTTGCAGGTGCCGCAGCTCTTGTTGCGAGGGTGGAGAGAACGCGGGGACGTTCCACGTAGGGACTCCATGAAGAAGACGGGGCCGGGTGGACGGGGCTGCTGGCAGTCCGAAGGTTCGAGGCGGAGATCCCGTGGTTCAGCGGCTGGGGTCCCCAGCGACGGCCAGGGCGATCACGAGGAAGCTGACGACAGCGACGTAGAGGAGCGCGGCGAGCTGCTGACGCCAGCCTCTCGGCGCGCGCTTGTTCAGCCGCGCTCCAAGCTGGAGGGGTCCTCGACCACCCACTCCACCCCACCGCCCTCGGGCCGGGCGAAGACCGCGTTCGCGTACGAGACCCGGGTGGCCGCGTCTTCCCACTCGCCGATGAACTGGACGATGCCCCGTCGCTTCTCCTCCGGGTCGAAGATCAGTGTTCCTTCGCTGACCCAGCCGGGCACGGTCTGTCGCTGGCGAGGACGGATCTGAGGGGCCACGGCTCTCTCCTTGGTCTCGGGCTGGCGCTTCGCTCCGGGGACGCAGTAGGCCGCACGTGCGACACGGGGACAGTCCTGCGGCCCGCTGCGAGGGGGAGACCGCCTCTCCGGGCGGCTGTGACCAGTCAACTGCCGCAAGCGTTTGGACGGATGGGCCAGAAGGCATGGCCATTCCTGGGACATGGCCAGGTTCTATGGCCAGGCTGGGATCAGGGCTCTGGGAACGGCCGAGGGATGGCGATGACGACCATGAATGAGGACGATGGCGTGGAGCCGATCGGGCCGCTGCTGCGGCGTCTTCGGATGGCCGGCGGGCGCACACAGGAGGGGCTGGCGGCTGATCTTTCCGCGCGGCGGGGGTACCCGCTGGAGCAAGGCGCGGTGTCGCGGTGGGAGACCCACGAGCGGCTTCCGGACCCGGCTTCGAGGGCGCTGCTGTCCGCGGAGTTCGGCGTGCCGGAGGAGGAGCTACGTCGGGCCGTCGTGTTCGCACGGCGCCTTCGCCGACAGGAACAGAACCAGACCGACCAGACCGACCAGGAGAACGATGTGGACCGCCGCAGATTTTTCACGGCTTCGGCCGGCACCGGAATCGCCGTCATACAGCCCTCCTCCCTGCTTTCGGCGGGGCGCAGGATCGGGGCCGACGTCCCAGGGCAGTTGAGCCAGCGCACCGCGCGGCTCCGGCGTCTGGACGACTTCGTGGGTGGCGGGGACACCTACCAGATGTACGTCCGGGAGCTGGAGACGACGACCCGGCTGGCCGACGAAGGGGTCTACAGCGAGGTGACCGGCCGGGGCTTGCGGGGGCTCATCGCCGAACAAGCCCAGCTCGCCGGGTGGGCGGCGTACGACGCGGGGAGCTATGAGACGGCCCGCGGGCACTACCTGACCGCCTTAGCCGCGTCGCGGGCCGCCGAGGACATCGCACTGGAAGGCAACTCGCTGGCCTTCCTCGCGTACGTGGAGTGGACGGTGGGCGGCGGCTCCGGGATCAGATTCGCCACAGCCGCGTACGAGGCGCTCAGCTCGGGGACGGCGCCTGTGGTGCGGGCGCTCCTGGCGGACCGGCTGGCGTGGCAGCACGCGACATCGGGGAACGCCCGGGAGGCGGACTACGCCCTGGGGGTCGCCGAGGAGGCCATCCACAAGCACGGTGACGAACCGGTCCCGGACTGGGCGTACTGGGTGGACCCCGACGAGATCGCGATCATGACGGGGCGGTGCTGGGCGGAGCTGCACCGGCCGCTGAGGGCGATCCCGGCGCTGGAGGACGCCTTGGCCCGGTACGACGACACCCGGGCCCGGGACAAGGCGCTCTACCTGTCGTGGCTGGCGTCGGCATACCTGGACGCGGGAGAGGTCGAGCACGCGACCGCGATCACGTCACGGGTGTTCGACCTCTCCGAGGGACTCGCGTCGATCAGGCCGATGGGGCGGGCCCGCCTGCTGGTCGAGCGGCTGGAGCCCCACCGATCCCTCGCCCCGGTCGGCGCGCTGCTGGAGCGGGCGAGGGTTAGCGGGTGGCCCGGGTGATCCAGTCCAGGTACTCGGCGCGGCCGGCGTCGATCGTGAACGCGATGACCTCGGGCGAGTCGTAGGGGTGGTGGTCCACCACGTGCTTCTCCAGGGCCTCGCGCCGGTCGCCGGTCGTACGGAACGTCACCTGGTACTCGGTGCCCTCGGAGACCTCACCGAGGTGCCGGTACGTCGTCTCGATGGGCCCGGTCACCTGCCCGGAGGCAGCCAGGCCCGCATCCACCGTCGAGCGCGACAGTTTCCGCGCGGCGTCCTGAGTGTCCACGGTCGTGATCACGATCCAGAAGTCAGCCATGGGGGCAACGTACCCGCCTCATGCGTCGCGTCCGTATGGGGCGGGTGGAGTCCTCGGCGCGGTCCTCGCGCTGCACATGCTGTACCACGTCGAGGACCAGGCCCAGGCCGTGTGGGAGCTGGGCCGCGTGCTGGCGCCCGGCGGCATCGCGCTCGTCTCCACCAACAGCCGGACCGACAAGCGGGAACTGGAGCACCTCTGGTGCCAGGCCGCAGGCGATGTGCTGGGCATTCCGGAGGGGCCGGCCCGAGTGCGGTTGTCCGCCCGCTTCACCCCGGAGGACGCCCCGGCGATCCTCGGCACGGTCTTCGGTGCCATCCGCACGATCCCGCTACCCGGGGTGATCGAGGTGACCGACGCTGAACCGGTCGTCACGCACTTGGCCTCGTACGAAGCATGGGCGGACACGATGGGCGTTCCGTTCCAGGAGACGATCGAGCGCGCCCGGGAGCGGGTCAACGCAGTCATTCACGCCGAGGGCGCGTTCCGCGTCACCTGCCTGGGCGGCGTACTCGTCTGCCAAGGGTCCCGGCGGTAGCACCCCTCCGGTACACCTGATGGCCGCGCCCTGTGAAACGACACCGTGCGACGCGGCGCGAGTGACGGGTGCGGGGCTGGGCGGCCGGACCACCGGCCGGGGCGCGGGCGCTGTGCCCCGGCCGGCGTGAGGGGCCGGTCTCAGTCGGCGACGGAGTCCGGATCGTCGAGTTCGTGCAGCCCTGCCGGGTCCTCGTCGGTCAGTACTTCACCTGCCGCGGTGACGAAGCGCTGGGCGTGGCCCCGGTGGACGCACAGGAGTTGGTCGCGGGTGCCGGTCGGGTCGCGGTGCACGGCCAGCGCCGGACCGTACTTGCTGTGATGCCCCGGCATCTCGGTGTCCGTGCTCCATCCGGCGCCGTCGAAGGCGGACCACCACAGCTGCTGGCGCGCGGGGTCGCGGTGGACGCACATCAGGTTGCCGTCGAAGACGGCGAGGCCGATGTTGCTCCGTGTACGGTGCCCCGGCAGCGCGCCCTCGGAGGTCCAGCCGGTGTCGCGCAGCCGGCTCCAGTGGATGGCCCCGTCCTTGGGGTTGCCGTGCAGCAGGTGGAGGGCGTCGTCGTACACGGCGAGCGCCGGGGACCTCGTGGTGGCGCAGCCGGGGACGGGTTCGGGGGGTGTCCAGCGGTGGCCGTCCGCGCTGGTGGTGACCATGATCCGTTGGGCGGCGTCGGCGTAGGCGAGGTGGAGGGCGTCGCGGAAGACGGCCAGCGCCGGGCCGTAGACGCTCCCGGCGTGCGGGATCGGCCGGTCCGGCGTCCAGGTACCGCCGTCGGAGGAGGTCAGCGCGATGCCCCAGTCGCCCGAGCCGCCGCGGTGCGCGCAGTACAGGCGGTCCTGGAACACGGCCAGGGCCGGGCTGCCCAGGGTGTGGTGGGCGGGAAACGACTGGTCCTCGGACCAGCCGCCGTCCGCGCGGTGCGCGGTCCACCACAGGTCGGGGTTGTCGCCCCGGCCCTGGTAGACGCAGTACAGGTCATCGCGGAAGACGGCCAGGGCGGGGGTTTCGGAGGCGTAGTGGGCCGTGAACTGCGCGTCGGTTCCCCAGCCCGCACCCGGTGTGAACACGCTGAACCACAGGCCGCTCTCACGTGGCGGCGCGTCGAGGGCCATGGGGGCGAGGAGGGTGGGTGCGGACCATGGCGAGAGCAGCTCGCAGCCGGCACCCCGGGCGGCGGCCGACCGGATCTGGTCGGCGCGGCCGGTCAGCGCCGCGTCGACGGCTTCGGCGACACCTGCGGGCAGGGACCCGGCGAGCACCTCCGACACCAGGGTGCGGAAGTCGTCGACGGGCCCGGTGCCGTCGAGGTCCGCGAGGCGGTCGGCGGCCGTTCGGTCGAGGCGGAGGGCGAAGCCCCACTCCAGCAGGCGGACGGAGACGGCCGTCCCCGCCGCGGCGAGCTCCTTGGCCGCCCCCTCCGCGCGCTCCACGGCCGTGGCCGAGGGGGCGTCCGCGCCGGACTCCGGTGCTGTGCCACTTTTCCGCCCGGGGGCGGCGCCTTCGATCGCCATGCTGTCTTCCTGTCTACAGGGCCACGGCCGGGCGGTCCGCCCGGTGCGCGGTTACGGTCTGTTCCCGGCCGCATGTGCGCCGGGCGGGGGCACCGAGGCTCCGTCGGGCACGGCTGCGGGACGGCGAGCAGCACGGTGGCGGTGGTCCGGTACCGGGCCGGGCCAGGCCGGGACGGGCGCGCTCGGGGGTCCTCGAATCGGTGATGGCGGGGCGGTGTCCGGGTAGGTCCGGGCGGCCATCTGTGCGGCCTCAGGGGAGGGGGGCGGGAAGGGACGGCAGGAGCGGCCGTGCGTCGTGCGGCAGTGGGAGGAACCGGTCGCCCACCCGGATCGTCCCGCCGCGGACCACCTCGGCCCGCAGCCCGCCGCGGTGCAGCAGGCCGCGGATCAGGCCGGGGCGCACCAGTCGCTCAAGGCGGGCGCAGGGTTCGCTGAGTTTGAGACCGCGCAGGATCACCGCGCCGATCCGGAACTCCTGGTCCACCAGCGGGTTGAGCCGGATGTCGCGGCAGACGAGGTTGCGGCGGCATTCGGCGGGGGTGAGCGTGATGCCGTGTTCGCGGGCCAGGGCGTCGAGGGCCTCGGCCTCGATGAGGGTGACGTCGCAGACCCCGGACGCCCGGCCGGTTCCCCGGCGCCGGGGCCGTGGGCCCTCGCCGGCCCAGTAGTTGCGGTCCCCTGCCAGGCCGCGGCCCGTCACCGCGCGGGCCTGTGCGACGCGGAAGGTGGGCTCGCCGGTGCGCGGGGCGAGGTGCAGGGAGGTGACACGTCCGGGTCCGGGCGGCGGCGGGTCCTGCGCCATGGGCGGTTCACCCTTTCAGGAAGTGTTCCCTGAGGGAACGAAGCGTGCGGAACTGGTCCACGTCGATCTGGTCGAGCTGGAGTTCCCGCCCGATCAGGTCCTCCAGCAGCAGGATGAACTCCATGAAGCCGAGCGAGTCGATCAGGCGGTTCTCGATCAGATCGAGGTCCTCCGGTATCTCTTCGACGGTGGGGTTGTGTTCGCGCAGCCAGTCCACGACCGGCTTGATCACGTCGTCCATGAATGTCTCCTCCCGTACTCCCGGCCGAGCCGGGCGACGGTGACGGCGGCCGGGTGCCGGGCGGTGACGCGGGTGCAGGACCGGCCGCAGTACATGGCCATCTCCTCGATGCGGCCGGTGGTTTCCTCACCCGGAGCCGCCGCGCTGTAGCGCGGTACCGGGTGCTCCCGCCCGTCCACCCGGGTGGTGGCGATGAAGGTGGCCGGGGCGCGTTCCGTCGTGGCGGTGAGGGGGTTGCGCAGGACGCGGTGCGGGCGGTGCGGCCAGCCGATGTCGAACAGGGAGGTGACGAGGGTGTCGTCGGCCACCGCTTCGACCACCCGCCGTTTGAACTCCGGGTGCGCGGTGGATTCCGCGGCCGGGACGAACAGGGTTCCGGCCATGGCCCCGTCCGCGCCCCGGGCCACGGCGTCCGCGAGGTCCCGTCCGGTGGCGATCTTGCCCGCGACGGCCAGTACCGCGTGCGGGTAGCGGGCCCGGACGGTGGCCAGCAGGAGGTCCACGGGCAGCCGGCCGAGCAGGTGACCGCCGGCTTCGGTGCCCTGGAGGACCAGGACGGCCGCACCCCGTCCGAGGGCGGTGCCCGCGTCCGCGAGGGTGCCGACCTGGACCACCAGCGGGTGCCCGGCGGCCCGGACGACCCCGGACGCGTCGGCGTCGGGCAGCCCGAAGGAGGTGACGAAGGCGTCCGGGGGCAGTTCGGGCAGGACGGCCCGGAGCTGGTCCAGGCAGGCGGCCGGGCCGGTGACCTCGGGGACCACGTTCACCCCGAACGGGCGGCCGGTGGCAGCCGCCACCTCACGGACCAGCCGGGCGGCCCGCGCGGGTGGTTCCTTGTACAGCGCGAGGGTGCCGCCCGCTCCGGCCCGGGACACCGCGGCGCACAGCCCGGGCCCGGCGACGGCGCCCATCCCGGCCTGCAGCAGAGGCAGTGTGAGGCCGAGCCGGGCGGCCAGCCGGGTCACGAGCGCTCCCCCGTCCGCCGTACCGCGCGGTGCGCGGCGGCCAGGTCCCCTTCGAAACGGTCACCCAGGGCGTGCACCCATCGTTCCAGGCCGAAGGCGACGCAGCCGGTGAAGGCCGGGCGGCCCGCGTGGCCGATGGCACGGCGCTCGCCGAAGAAGTTGCGGTGGTTGTTGGTGGAGGCCACGGCGGTGCCGTCGGTGTGCAGGTACTCGTCCTTGACCGGGGCGAGCATCTGCATGACGGTGCGGGCGCCGTCCTTCTCGAAGAACGGGTCGGTGGCGGGCTGCCGGTCCAGGGTGAGGCCGAGGGCCGTGCCGAAGGCGGCGATCCGCTCCTGGTGCCGGTCGAGGTGGGCCCGTACGGCCTCGGCGGAACCGACGCACACGATCTCCCGCATGGTGAACCCCCAGAGCCGGCGCAGCCCGTCGTGGTGGTCCTCGTTGCGGAAGCACTGCGCGAGGGTGGTGATCAGCACGGGGGTGTCGGAGCTGGTGCCGGAGAGGTGCAGGAAGCAGCCGTAGCAGGCCGCGGAGGGCAGCAGGTGGGTGGCGTCGGCCAGGTCGGCCGCGGGCAGTGCGGTGGCTCCGGGCGGGGCCGTGGCGCGGGCTGCCAGCCGGTCGGGGCGGACACGGGTGACCGGGCTGCCCAGGTGCGGGAAGTTGCGGAAGTAGTCGAGGGCCCCCAGCTCTTCGGCCCGTAGCAGCGGCGGGTAGCTCCGCTGCCGGGCTCCGGCCTCGGTACCCCAGCGGGTGAACACCGCGTCGAGCGCGTTCTTCAGCAGGACGGCCGGTTCGTCGAGGGTGGCCAGTCCGTCCCGGACCGACCAGGCGGGCCCGCCGACCCCGCCGGCCCTGGTGGCCGCGGGGTCAGTGACGGGCATCGAACACCCCGATCCGCTGGAGGAAGCCGGTGGTCTTGTGCAGGACCTTGGCGTGGGCGGCCTGCCGGGCGGGGTGGACGAGCAGCCGCTTGCGCAGCGCGAAGCCGTCCGGGAGTCCCGCGTCGCGGTAGACGGCCGGGTTGTAGAGGGACTCGATGCTGGTGGTGAGGTAGCGGCCGAGGTAGCCGCCGAGGTGGCCGCGCAGTTCGTGCCGGGCCGCCTCGTCCGGGCCGCGGTCGAGGAGCCGCTCCCACAGCAGGCGCACCAGGCGGCAGCCGAAGGCTATGTGGCGGGATTCGTCCTGGTGGTGCAGCCGGTTGATGTGCCTGACGGTCGGGTGCAGGCGGCGGTCGGCGGCCATCTGGACGTTGTAGTGGTCCACGATCTGCTCGAAGATCAGAATCCGGGCGAAGACCAGGAAGTTCTCGATGTCCGGGTCGCGTGGGGCCTCGGGCAGCTTGACCGACCTGTCGGGATAGATCTTGCCGGCGTACTTGAGGCAGAAGGTGGCGAAGAACCACATGTGGTCGTTCTCCTCACCGATGAAGTGGTGGAAGAACTCGGAGGGAAGCTCGAAGCCGGGTGTGTGGACGCGCCGGGTGACCTCGATGAGCAGCTCGCGGATGCCGTGCACGTTGAGGCTGTAGAAGTTGACGCTCTCCCACCGGCTCAGGGTACGGAGCTGGGCGGGGCTCAGCTCGTCCATCAGCTCGGTGCCGTGGCAGGAGAGCAGTTCGGGGGACATCCAGAGTTCGTCGGTGGGGATCGAGGCCGGCCAGTCGAAGGTGGTGAAGGGGTTGTAGTAGTCCGCGGTGGCCTTGTCGGAGAGCCGGTCGAGCAGGGTCCGGAACTCGGTGTCGTCCGCTGCCGGGGTGTCGTCCGCTGCCGGGGTGCTGACCGCTCGGGCGGGCGGGGTGTTCGGGGGGCGCATGGACGTCACTCCTTCCATCGGACGGCCGTCAGCAGGGCCCGGTGGAGTTCGGGGGTGGACGCGGCCACGCAGGACCGCTGGTTGGCGATGCTCAGGTCGGTCAGGACGGTGTCGCCGAGCGGTTGCCCGTAGCCGTCGGTGATGACCGCCCCCGCCCGCTCGGCGAGGAAGACCGCCGCCGCGATGTCGTACGGGAACAGGTGCAGGACCCGGCCGTTGCCGACCCGTTCGAACTCGGGCAGCAGCGCCGGATCGTCGCGCAGCAGCCGGTTGCCGATGTCCACGTAGGCGTCGAGCTGGCCTGTGAGCAGCCGGGAGATGGACCAGGTGGCGCTGTTGAAGACGAAGACCCCGCCGGTGTTGGCCGAGCGGTCGATGAGGTGGCCGTACGCCTCGGTCATCAGGCGGGCGGGGTGGCCGTTGAACTCCAGCGACCAGAACATCCGCGCGAGGTCGGTGGTGCGGGTCAGCGCCGGGACGGGACGGTCGTAGCCGTGCGCGGTGATGCCGGGTGTCACCCGGTCCCCGTAGAGGTAGGCGCCCGTGCGCAGTTCCATCAGCATCGCGTGCTCGACGTCGGCGATGCGCGGGCGCCGCGACATGCGGGCGACGGCGATGGAGACCGTGGCCGACTCCAGGCCGGCGACGGCGGGCCGGGTTCCGTCGATGGGGTCGACGACCAGCAGGTGGGCCGGGTCCGTGCCGTGGTACTGCAGGCCGCGGTCCTCGGAGTAGACGGCGACGGGCAGATCGTGGCCGGCGATGTACTTCCAGGTGGCCGCCTCCGCGACTTCGTCGAGGCCGAACTGGGCGTCCCCGCCCGGCGAGTGGCCCCGGACCAGGCGGCTGCCGGCCTCGTGCTGGGCGGCCAGTACGGCGTCACGGACGGCTCCGGCGAGGCCGGTCACGTACTGCCGCACGGCTGCGGCATCCGGGGGGCCGCCGTGCTCGGGTCCGGTCATGCGGCGGCCTCCGCGGCGAAGAGGGCTTCGAGCCGGTCGCAGAGCAGATCGGCCTCGGTACGGGTGAGGATCAGCGGCGGGCGGATCTTGATCACGTTGCCCCGGCCGTAGCGGGAGGTCCGCAGGATCAGGCCGTGGTCCATGCCCCGCCGGGCCAGGGCCTGGGCCCGTTCGCTGTGCGGGCGCCCCTGGTCGTCGCCGATCTCGATCCCGATCATCAGGCCGAGGCCGCGCACGTCCACGACGGCGGGGTGGCGGGCGGCCAGCGCGCGCAGCCGTTCCATGATGTGGGCGCCGACCTCCCGGACGTTCTCCAGGAAGCCGGGGCGGCCGATCACGTCGAGGGTGGTGGCCGCCGCGGCGGCGGCGAGGACGTTGCCGCCGTAGGTGAAGGAGTGGTGGTCGCTGCTGAGACCGGACATCCGCTCGTCGGCGACGATCGCCGCGATCTGGGCGCCGGAGCCGCCGAGGCCCTTGGCGGTGGTCAGGATGTCGGGCCGCACCCCGTAGTGCTCGGCGGCGAACATCCGGCCGACCCGGCCTATGCCGGTCTGTATCTCGTCGAAGACGAGGACGATGCCCCGTTCGTCGCACAGGGCGCGCAGCGCGGGCAGGTAGCCGTCGGGGGGCACGATGTTGCCGCCGCTGCCGGAGACCGGTTCGACGACCACGCAGGCGACGCTGCCGGAACTGGCGTGGTCGAGGAAGTCGTTGATGCGCTCGACGCAGAGCATGCCGCAGCTGTCGGGGCCCGCCTGACGGTAGAAGCAGCGCAGGCAGTAGGGGTCGGGGACCTGGAGCACGCCGGGCATCAGGTGCGGGAACGGGGCCTTGCGGAAGGACTCGCCCGACATGGTGGTCGTCATCATGGTCTGGCCGTGGTGGCTGCGGAACAGAGTGACGACGTCGCGGCGGCCGGTGGCGAGCTGCGCCATCTTGACCGCGCCCTCGTTCGCGGTGGAGCCGCCCGACACCTTGAGGTGCACCTTGGTCAGGTTCGGCGGGGTGACCTCGACCAACCGCCGGACGAGCTCGTTGACGGGCGCGGTCTGGAAGGTCGAGGTGGTGTGCACCAACCGTTCGGCCTGGTCCCGCATGGCTTTGACCACTTCGGGGTGCCCGTAGCCGAGGCTCAGGTTGAAGGTGCCGGAAGCGCAGTCGAGGTACTCGTTGCCGTCGGTGTCGTACAGGTGGACGCCCTCGCCGTGGTCCATCTCGTACGCGCTGACCGGGTAGTACAGGTGCTTCTGTGCGTAGCTCAGGGCATCGCCGCGGACGTCTTCCCGGGCATCGCTTCGTGCGTCACTCCCGGCACCGTGCCGGACGCGCATGAGGTCGGCCATGTGACTCCTGTCGACTTCCGTCCGTGGACACGGCGGACGGCGAATAGCGATATCTCCGGGCAGTGGAATGCAAGGTTCCCGTCGGTATTGCGGGGGCGGGGGTTCACACGTCCAGAACGAAGGTGAACGAGGCGTCCCAGCCCTCGGGCGTCTCGTGCACGTCCATCAGGCATTCTGGCCGGAAATACTTGTCGAGGTGGTTTCGGCGTTCGCCGGGGAAATACAGCATGGTGGTCAGTACGGCTCCGCCGGGCGGCTGCACCTTCACGTGCACGTGCCGCGTCCGTCCCGGGTACACGGCGGGCAGCACCGTTTCCAGCCGCCACTGCCCCTCGGCGTCCGCGAACTGGTGGCCGCGCAGCCGAAAACCGTCGTCGTCGTAGACTCCGACGTCCCCGACCTGCCAGAAGTCGAGCAGGGTGCCGCCGATCGGCTGCCCCTCGGGGGTGCGCACCGCGCCATGCAGCACCATCGGGACACCTCCGTCCGCATCGCCCCGGAAGCTGGTCCTGAAGGGGGTGTCGGGCTTGTAGTACGGCCCTTCGCGCAGCGCGGGCGTGGGCGGTGTCCCGTTGCAGCGAACGGTCGGCGTGAGCGTCTTCAGGACATCTCCCGGACTTCCGGTCTCCACGGCGAAATTCCCCCTCGGTCAATGATCCTTCGCTTCGACCCAGGCAGACTAACCGGAATTTTTGATGGTGAGAAGAACGCTTCGTATCGCCTCTCGGCCATTCCTTCGACGTTTATTGGCAATATTCCGCAATTCGCACGGACAGCAGTTGCCTCCTGAGAATGGAGCGGCGTATGGGTCGGGTGGGAAAGCGGGAAAGCCGGTGGCGGCTGGGGCCAGTACCGATCAGTACCTGTCAGTACCTGTAAGTGAATGTCAGCACCTGTCAGCGGCGATCAGTGCCTGTCGGCGGCGGACCGGCGCAGCACGGTGTGCGCGCGGGCGAAGTAGGCCGGGTCGGGCGGTGCGGTGAGAATGTCCGCGAGCGCGAAGAGGTCCAGCGTCCGGCTGAGCCGCCGCCAGTCCGCGGGCAGCCGGCCGTTCCCGCCCCGGAAGCCATCGACGAAGCCCCTGGTGAAGGCGGGCGGGTACTCGTGGGCGAAGCGCAGCATGTTCCCGACGTCGAAGAGCGGGGAGCCGCTGAAGGCGAGTTCCCAGTCGAGCACGGCGGCCACCGCCCACTGCCCGGCGCGCCGTTGGACCAGGACGTTCTTCGGGTTGAAGTCGCCGTGCACCAGGCTGCTTTCACCCGCCACGGAGGTAACGGCCCGAGGCCCGCGGCGGGCCAGGGCGCGCAGTACGGCCGCGTCCGTCCCGCTCAGCGGCCCGTCCGGGGCCGCCGTGACCAGACAGTGGTCGACGAAACCGGGCAGGTCACCCAGCGGGGCCGCACCGTCCGGGGCCGGTACCAGCGAAGAGTCGCCGAAGACACCTGGGCGGGGCAGCCTGACCCGGCCGATCCGCGCCAGGACCGTGCCGACGGCCCGGCCCAGGGCCCGCGCGTCACCGCTCGCCGGGCCGTCCGCGAGCACCTGGCTGAGCGGGGTCCCGTCCACGAACCGGTAGAGCAGGGTGGGGCGGCCGGTGGCGCGGCCCTGCGGATCGGCCGCGACCACCGCGGTCACCGGGACGGCACGGGCCGCCGCCCGGCCGAGGACGGCGATCTCCACCGCACAGGTGTTGCGCGGGACCCGGCTGCCGCCGGGCCGGTAGCGGCGCAGCACGTAGCGCTCCGCGCCCGCCGCGCCGGGGCGCCGGGCGGTGAGCACGGCCATGTCGTTGGTGAACCCGCCCGGCAGCGGGTCCATCTCGTGCAGCAGGGCCCCGGGCAGGGCGTGCCAGGTCAGCCAGGCGTGGGTGGCCGGGTCCAGAGGACCCGCCGGACGGGGGCCCGTCACACCGGCAGGCCTGCCCGGCCCGGGGCCGCCCTCATGCGCCCGTTCCCCCCGTTCCCCCCGATGGCCCAGCGCCGGGCAGCGGCCGTGCGGCGGCGGCGGCCCCGGCCGCCAGGACCAGTCCGCCCGCCGGTCCGGCGAGCCGGCCGAGCCCTGCCGGGACCACGAAGTCCTCGGCCGCGTGCTCGGGCAGCCCGGGGTATCCGGCCAGTGCCACGGTCAGTTCGGCGCGGAGCAGCGGGAAGAGCCCGGGGAGCTCCGCGACACCGCCGCCGATCACGATCCGCT
Source organism: Streptomyces sp. NPDC051567 (assembly GCF_044454165.1). NCBI lineage: Bacteria > Bacillati > Actinomycetota > Actinomycetes > Kitasatosporales > Streptomycetaceae > Streptomyces > Streptomyces sp. NPDC051567. Next base: position 52,139 of record NZ_JBITDK010000017.1, read on the forward strand.
GGGGTGCGGTCGTGTAGACGATGTTGCGCAGCCCCGCGGCCAGGTAGGCCGCCTCCAGCCGCAGCGCCTCACGCAGTGCGTCCCCGGTCAGTTCTTCGGCCGGGGCCCCCCAGCGGGCGCCCATCGCCTCGCCTCCCGCCAGCCCCTCCCAGCAGTCGCCGTGGAAGGGGCAGGAGCCGGGGAAGGGGTCGCCCGCGATCCGGGGTACCGCGAGGTGGCCCATCTCGGTGTGGACCAGGCCGCTGACCACCTTGCCGCCGATCACCGCACCGCCGCCGATCCCGGTGCCGACGGTGAGGTAGACGTAGGTGTCCAAGCCCCGCGCGGCGCCCCACCGGCCCTCGCCGAGGGCCGCACCGTTGACGTCGGTGTCGATGCCCACCGGTACTCCGAGCGCGGCGGCGAACGGACCGGCGACGTCCACCCCGGACCAGCCGGGCTTGGGGGAGGCGGCGAGATGGCCGAACCTGGCATGGCCCGGCCGTAGTTCGAGGGGCCCGAAGGAGGCGATGCCGATCGCGTCCAGCGGTCCGGTCCTGGCGGCCGTCTCCCGGAAGAAGTCGATGGCCCGGGCCAGGGTGGGGCCCGGCCGGCCGGTCGGGAACCGGGTCTCGGCCTCGATCCGGTCGGGGGCCGAGCCGACCAGGCAGACGAACTTGGACCCGCCGGATTCGACCGAGCCGAGCCGCGGCGCGCTCACGCGCTCATCGGCCAGCCGTCGGCGCCGACCGGGCCGGTGTGCGAGCGGATGACGACCTTGAGCGCGTCGTAGCGCGGTGCCCGTGCGCTGCCTTCGTCCCCGCCGTCCCCGCCGCCCCCGTCGTCCCGGGTGAGGCCGCCGAGCGCGAGGAACGCCTCCGAGTACCGTTCGAGCGGGAACTCGTGCGTCACCAGCCGATCGAGGACCGGGCCGGTACTGGTACTGGTGCCGGCACCGGTGCCGGTACCGGTGCGCTGTGGGGCGCCGAGTTCGGCGGCCAGGTCCACGGCGACCGGGAAGACATCGGCCCGGTAGTCCCCGGCGCCGATCAGCTGGATGCCCCGGTTGGTGAGCTGGAGCGGGCGCAGCGGCACGGAGTAGGTGTCGTCGAAGCCCATCACCACCACCCTGCCTCCGTCGTCGATCAGCCGCAGCGCCGCGTCCAGGCCGGTGCCCGTCGTGTCGAAGACGACGGAGGGACGCTCGCCGCCCGATGCCTTCACCACGGCTTCGGCCGGGTCCGTTCCCGCCACGTCCACCACGTGCGCGAACTGTTCGCGGGCCCGCTCCAGCCGGTAGCCGTCCGGTTCGGCGACGACAACCCGCCGGGCCTGGCGGGCGGCGACCAGTGCGGTCAGCATCCCGATCGGGCCCGCGCCGAGCACCACCACGGTGTCGTCGAAGGTGACGGACGCGGCCTTGACGTTGCTCAGGACGCAGGCGAGCGGCTCGATCAGGACCGCGCCGCGGAAGGACAGCCCGGCGGGAACCCGTTCGACGAAACGTTCCGGGAGGGTCACCGTCTCCGCGTACGTGCCGTCCCGGTCGACTCCGACCTCGGTCCCGGCCTTGTGACGGCAGAAGTTGGTCGCTCCCCGGCGGCACGGGACGCACCAGCCGCAGTACAGCGTCGGGTTGACCACCACACGGTCCCCCACCCCGACCGAACGCACCTGCGGCCCGGTCTCCCGCACCACACCCACCGACTCGTGTCCGAGCACGACGCCGGGCCGGGCCGGGAACCGCCCGAGCAGGATCTTGCGGTCCGTTCCGCAGACCCCCGTACCGACGATCTCCACCACCACGTCATCATCGTGCACGAGCTGTGCGGCGGGCCTGTCCTGCAGTTCGGCGGAGCCTGGACCCAGATAGACGAGAGCGCGCACGAAACCTCCCCATAGGCATTCGGAAGGCGACGCTAACGCAGCCGGATGCGACCGGACAGGACGCCTCTGAGCCATCTCGCGGCCGCGTCGCCGAGGAGAGACGGCGGCTGGTGCGGGGTGGGGAGGGTGGGGTGGGGGCTGAGGTGGCGCGTGGTGGGTCGGGTGGCCGTACGGGCCGTGGGCGGGCAGCAGCTCGATCTGGTGGGGATGGCCGTGACGGCCGTGCAACGCGGTGGACAAGGTCCTCAAGGGCGTGCGCATGCCCCCTGAGCTATGCCTGTCCGGGGTCCCGCCGACGGCGTGCGAGGAGACCGGTCAGGCCGCGTACCAGCGCCCAGAGCGCCGTGGCGTTGACCAGGGCGCAGGCAAGGATCACACCGTAGAACCCGAACCTCAGCCACGTGTCGAACAGTTCGACGCCGGGCAGGTCGTGCACTACCGAGTCGGTCGGGAGCGGCGGCCCCATGGGCACGGGCCCGAGCGTCTCCCCGGGCAGGGGCGCGGGTACGGGCACGGGCAGCGGCTCGGGCGGCACGCCGCCCGTGTGGACGGGCGGCGTGACCTCCGACAACCCGGGCGCCCCGGGATCGGGCAGGACCAGCAACATGGCCAGGAGGCTGAGCGGTGCGGTGGCCAGCATCGGCCAGATGCCGGCGAACCCGGCGTCCCCCGTCCGGAAGAGCACGTCTACCCAGACCAGCAGCCCGACCACCACGGCCAAGTAGGCAGCCGGAAGCCACACTTCAAGTTTTGACCGACGTCGTCCCACGACTTCCCCCCGTTCGTCCGACAGCCTATCGGAACGATGGAGTCGGGGCGCCTGAGTACGACTACTCAGGAGCGCGTGCGCACCTGCCTACGCCGCCGGGGCGGGGTGGACGGCGGCTACCGCCCGGCAGCCCGAAGGAGCCAGGCGCCGGTGCCGGGCGGCCGGATCGCGCTGAGGACGCAGCCGATGGCGAGGAGTGCGGTGGCGGCGGCGAAGGCGGGGATGGAGGCGGCGGGGTGGAGGACGAGTGCCCATGGCTCTGCTCCGCCTGCCTGACGCCAGCCTGCGGCCGCGCAGGCGAGGGGGAAGGCAGCGGTGATTGGTGCGGCGGAGCGGTGGCCGGTGAGGGGGTTGAGGACCAGTGCGATGCCGAAGTAGACGGCGGTGTTGCGGCCGACGGAGATGGCGATGTCGGAGACGCCCGCGAGCTGTGCGGCCGGGGTGACGGCGAGGACCACTGCGGCGAGCACGGCGGCGAGGGCGGTGTCCCAGCGATGGACGGGGCGTACCGCGGTGGCTTCTGTCCGCGATCTGGCGCGGCCGGTGCTGTTGAGCCACAAGACGGCGGGCAGGACCGTGATCAGCTGGGCGACGACGAACTTTCCGGCCTGGCCCGTCAGTACGGGGACGGGGAGTTCGGTGTTGCCGACGGCCAGTGAGGCCAAGGCGGTCAGCAGGGTGCACGTGGTGAGGACCGCGGCGGAGCGGGAACGGAGCCACCAGATCACCGGGCGGCTCCGGTGATGTCGAGGCGTGCGGGCTGGTCGCAGGTGGTCAGGGCCTGGCGGTTGGTCTCGTATCAGGCTAGTGCTGTGACCGGAAAGGTTCACCGGCCCGCGACGCCCGGCACGGCACCTCGCTACGTTGTCGGGGCGCCCAAGTACGTCCAGTACTACGGGCGCCCCTCCGCCTTGCGATGCGCTCGGCATCCGAAGGATCAAGGCAAGAGCCGAGACGAAGTGAGCGCAGCGAACGCAGTCGCACCGGACGCCGCGGGCTCACCGGCAAACCTTTCCGGTCACAGCACTAGCTGTGGCTCTTGCGGTTCGCGAGCGTGCCGAGGCCGACCCGTTCGATCGCGGTGCCCGACGCTTCCCAGGCCGCGCCCCGGCGCATGCCCTTGAGCCAGCCCGCGTAGGCGACCTGTTCCCGGACGGTGAGACCGGGAACAGGGGTGATCTGCTGGGGTATCCACGCGACGCTCTTGCGGTACGCGGCCTGCTTGCGGCCGCCCGGGCGCAGCCGGTTGAAGCTGAGCGTCCCCGCCGTGGGTGTGAGCCGGGAGGCGGCGAGCGCCATCAGCGTGGACTCACCCGCTCCGTTCGGTCCCAGGAGCACCGTCGCGGGAGCGCTGACCGTCAGCGTGAACCCGCTGAACACCGGTGTCCGCCTGCCGTACCGGAACGTGATCTCATCGAATAACAGAGCCATTTGTGCGACGCGCGATCCGCCGCCCGCAGCGGAGCAGGGGCGGCATGTCGTGGGACCGTGGAGGGAAGGTTTCCCGCACTCATGAGGAGCCGGACCAGGAAACCGCGACCCGGGCGCCGGCGCCAACGGCGGCCCCGGCTACGTCCTGGCGACCTGGCGACCTGGCGACCTGGCGACCTGGCGACCTGGCGACAGGCCTACCGCGACGGCCCGGCCCTGACCTGACCCCGCACGGGGCCGGGCAGGTCGGGCCGTCGTGGGTCAGTCGGCCGAGGGGCGCCAGTGGCGTGCCAGGCGGGTGGCGCCCCAGGCGCCCCACAGCCAGACGGTGACGGCCATGACTCCGGCTCCGGCAAGGGTGGTGCGGAGCATGTTGCCGGTCTCGGTGTGCTCGCCGCTGTAGGCGACGGCCTTGACGGGGGTGGCGAGCCAGTGGTGCATGAACAGGCCGATCAGGGCTGCCGCAGCGAGTGGGGCGAACAGTGTGAAGAACGCGGTGCTGAAGTAGATGGTCCTGTTCCCGGCGAGGACGCTGACCGCGGTGATCTGACGGACGAACCGGAGGAACTCGGCGAGGTTGGCGACCATGATCGAAATGATGACGAGGATGACTGCGAAGGTCCCGTAGAGCATGACCCATCGTCCGTTGAGGTCGTCCGTGTTCGCGGCGGTCAGCCATGAGCCGGCGATGGTTTCCACGGAGACCGCCATGCCCAGGTGCCGGTTCGCGGCTTCTTTGACCATGGGCACCGACAGGTCGTGCCCCTTGTCGCCGACCAGGACAAGGGTGGAGCCTTCGGGCCGGGCCGTGTCCCTGGCGTAGATGCCCTGGCCGGGGGTGTCCCAGGTAGCCAGGGCCTGGAACCGTGGGTCGGGGTGGTTGGGTTCGATCTCGGTCGGCTGCTGGGTGCACGGCAGCGACAAGCGCCGCAGGGCTGTACACGGTCCGTTGATCTCGGCGGTGGACTTGCCATGATCCACTGCGAGGCGGAGCGTCTCCACGCCGGACGGCAACGCCTCCAGAAAGGCCTTGGGGACGGGCTTGTCCTGGTCCACGGACAGCAGCAGCGCGCTGCTTCCGACCTTCCGCACGGTCTGCTGGGCCTGGATAGCGGGGCCCGTGTTCAGGGTGGCCCAGAGCTGGGTCTGGCCCACGAGGACGAACGCGATGATCACCCCTGCCGTGAGACGGACAGTGGCACCCGGCCACGCCGCTGCCCACCGGCCGGCCAGGAGAGCTCCCGGCCGGCCTCGTCGGCGGCCGATCGAGGCCAGTGCGTTGCCGGCGGCCACCGCGGCGAGCCCGACCAACGAGGGCAAGGTGAGGATCGTGCCACCGACACCGATCACGTACACCAGGAGCCTTTGCCCCGAGCTGGTTGCCAGCCCGGGCCCCTGCACCGCCACAACCAGCAGGAAGGGACAGAGGTAGGGCCACCAGCGTGGCAGACGGGTCCTGAACAGACGCGGTCTGACACCGTCGCGCCCGGCCTGGCGCGGGTGCAGGAGCAGCACACAGGCCAGGACGAGGAATGCGGCCAGCACAGGTGCAGTGAGCGAGGCCCACGCCCATTGCCGTGCGTCTGCCACGGAGATGGTGTATCCGGTCAGGGGAAGACGGGTGTCGCCCGCCAGGATCCAGCAGGAGGTGGCGAGCCCGAGCACGGCGCCCATCGCGACGGCGGGTGCCGCTTCACCGGCGTTGACGGCGGCTCTGACGCGACGTCCGCCGCCGAGCGCTTCGAGGAGGGCCGTGCGCTGGTCCCGAGCGTCCGATCCTGCCCGGGCGGCTGCGGCCATGAGCGCGGAGACCGGGAGGGCACCCATGAAGGCGGTGAGGGCAAGAAGGATGTAGGGGGGCTTGGCGAACATCATCTCGCCGGTGCCGAGCGGTTTCGCAGTGCCGAATCCGGCGCTCGGCCACATCCTGGCGGTGTCCGCGGACACGGGAGGGCGCACGTAGGCAAACCACTCGCCGGGGCTTGCCAGCGCGCGCGGCGCAATCGTGCCGGCGAGGCCGCCGAAGCGGGTGGTGATGCCTTCATCGCGTCCTGCCGCGAGCAGGGCGGGTGAGAGGGCCGCCTGACCGGGTTCAGGCCAGGCGGACAAGCCCGGAGGGAGGGGGGCGTCTTCCGTGAGCGGTGCGATGTAGACGACCTGGTACTGCACGTTGTCGACGACATCGAAAGCCGGCCGGTACAACAGGCGTGCCCGCTCCGAGCTGTTCTGGGAAATTTGAACGGGGGACCGGGCCGCGTCACGGAGTTCGCGTCCCTCGTAGGCAGCATGGATCAAGGCCACCGCACACACGACGAGGCTTGCGGCGAAAGTGGCGCAGACCAGCGAAACAGCGCGGATTCTTCCCGCGGAAGCTCCGTGGGCCGAGACCCTTCCGATGCGGAGCAGCTGTAGCCACAGCGGAGCTCCGTTGTGGCTGCTCACTGAGCCTCCCGAGGGACGAGCCGGCCCTCGACGAGGTGCACGGTGTCATTGGCCAGCGCGGCGACCTGCGCGTCGTGCGTCACCACGAGGAGTGCACACGGCCAGCGCCGGGGCACCTCGAAGAGCAGCTCGGCCACCGCGGCCCGGTTGACGTCATCGAGCGCGCCCGTCGGCTCATCGGCAACCAGCAGCGACGGTCTGTTGACCAGGGCGCGTGCCACGGCCGTCCGCTGGCGTTCCCCTCCCGACAGCGTTCCCGTCGCCCGAGCGTCACGGGGCACTCCCAGACTGCCCAGCAGCTCCGCGGCAGCCTTGTAGGTCTCCTTGCGGTCAGCACCCGCCAGCAGCCCCGCGAGCGCCACGTTCTCCACTGGCGTCAGCTCTGGAAGGAGCTCACCGAACTGGAAGACGACGCCGATGTGACGGCTGCGGTGGCGGGTCCGCTCCCTGCGGCTCATCCGGCCCAGGTCCGCGTCCGCGACCCGTACGGCACCTTCCGGTTGCACCAGCCCCAGAGCGCAGGAGATCAGCGTGCTCTTGCCACTGCCCGACGGTCCCATGACCGCGACGGAATCCCCTGTATTCAGGCGCAGGTCAAGACCGTCGAACAACGTCCTGTCGCCGATCCGGTACCGAAGAGAGCTGAACTCAAGCGCGACACCCCTCGGAGCCGGCGTGCGCGGTGAATCGTGTTCCATTCCTACCTACCTGACAAAAGACATGGGGCCGCCGATACCGGCGGCCCCACATGAAGTTTTCTTACGAGATGGTGCGTTCCCTGTCGCAGTTGTCCGGAGCCCAGCCGACGGATATACAGCCCTGCACCATCCAGACCGTATTACCAGACCCACTGGTGGCAGTGGTGCCGGCCCCAGACTTGTTGTGCAGGGTGTAGGGGTACCCGTCGCTGTTGTTGCGCGAGTAACGGACGTAGACGGACATGCCGTCCGACTTCAGGTCCGTCACGGCAGCACGCGCATTCGTACCGTAGGAGTAGCCGTGAACAGCATCATCCTTGTACGAGTTCAGGTCAATCGCCATGGCCGGCGAACTGAAGAGCACAGCGATACCCAGGCCGACAGCGATCGCAGCAGACTTCTTCATTTTCCCCATCCCCGCATTCCCTTCCATCTCAGCCTTCACGCTTGATGTCGCACTTGTCAGGCCAGCCGTCGATCGACACACAGGCCTGAATGACGTAAACCGCTCCGCCGGCGGCGCTGGTCACGGTCGTACCTGAGCCGCCCTTGTTCCAGAGCGTGTACTGGTCAACGCTGGTTACTCGCTTGTAGTTCACGTAAACCGGGTGACCGTCCTGCTTCGTGTCCGCAACCGCGACACGCGTGTTGGTCCCGTAGGAATAGGCGTGCACCTGACCGTCTTTCGACGAGCTCAGGTCAATGGCCGTAGCAGGCGAGCTTCCGAGCACAGCAAGCACCCCGAAGGATACAAGCAGAGACTTCCCAGTCTTCATATTCCCCCCCCTTCGCAGAAATGGACGCGAGCACGACCATTACCAATCAAACTCGCGAACACAGAAACTACCACGCGAGCACCTAGCTCGCCGCCACATTAAAGGCGCACCCAATCGGCCAGACGTAAGATCAAATGAAATCTATTCATCCACTTTTGGCCACCATTCGCCCGAATCGACACACGACTGAAATACGCCACTCCAGGGCGTTCGAATGCACGCGGCAAGAGGATTATTTTGAGTCAAATGAAGGAGATTTCGCGCCACCGCTGGAGGGCGACCAGGGGAATTCCATATTCCGGCGAAAAGCCCCAGCGTAAGGGAGGAGTACAGGGGTCGGGGTGCCTCCCTCGCTCCGAGCTAGGCCGTGCCTGGCCAGCAGAGATCAAGCGATCGCGTTCGGCTGGGATACGTCCGCTCCGTGGAATTCGCACCAGACGACCTTGCCCGGGGTGCGGGGGTGGGTGCCCCAGGTGTCGGAGAGGGCGGCGATCAGGTGGAGGCCCCGGCCGCCCAGGGGTTCGGGGGTGTCGGGGTGGGGGGTTCTGAGGCGGGGGTGGCCGCCGCCGCTGTCGTGGACCTCGATGCGGACGGCGCCGCCGCTCGTGAGGAGGCGGACCAGGAAACCACGGCCGGGCGGGACGCCGTGGCGGATGGCGTTGGTGGCCAGTTCGCTCACGCAGAGGAGCATGTCCTCGTCACGTTCGGTCACGCCCCAGACCAGCAACGTGTCACGTGTGAAATGTCGTGCAGCAGCGACCGACCGGCGGGAACGCAGGTAGATCCGGTCCCGGACGAGAACCGACTGAGTCTTTAGATTCACCTGAAAATTGTCGCGCCCTGTGACTAACCTATGGCTCAGCGCAGATCCGTACGTGGTTGCGGTACGCATCTGTGCGGGCTCATTCACGTACACAGGTGGGGAGTTCACCGTCATGCCACCCAAACAACGTCCACGGCCCAACGCGACGACCATGAAGATGGTCGGCGCTCAGGTGGCCGTCTGTCGAGTAGCCAAGAACCTGACGCAGAAGGAGTTCGGCGACCTCATCGGGCTGCACTCCGAGACCGTCGCCTCCATCGAGCAGGGCCGCCGGGTGCTGATGCCCGACGTCGCCGAGCTGATGGACCACCACCTCGGGCTGCCCGGGGTCCTGACCATCGCCGCGACGAGGATGCCCGAGGTCGACGTGACCCCGCCGTGGGTCGAGGAGTACCTGGATCTGGAGTTCCGGGCGGTCGCCCTGTCCTGGTACGACACGCTGACCATCCCGGGCCTGCTCCAGACGGACGCGTATGCCCGTGCCCTGTTCGGCTGCCACGTCCCGGCCATGGGCGAGGAGGAGATCCATTTTCAGGTCGAGAACCGGATGGAGCGTCAGCAGATACTGACCAGGCCGATTCCGCCGACCCTGGGCTTCATCCTGGGGGAGCCCGCGCTCCGGGAGCGGATCGGCGGGGACGAGGTGTACTGGGAGCAGATGCAGCACCTGCGGAGCTGCATGGACCGGCCCACCATGTCGATCCAGGTCATGCCCCTCGGCGGCACCGGTCACGCTGGTCTCAAGGGCCCGTTCATCGTGCTGGAGACCCCGGAGCACCAGCTCCTCGGATACTCCGAAACACAGCGCGGGAGTCACCTCGTCAGCGACGGAGACGAGGTCAGTATCCTCTCCCAGAAATATGCGATGCTGCGATCCCAGGCCCTCAACGTCAGTGCGACCAGGGACCTGTTGGATCGGCTGCTAGGAGAACGATGAGCATCGCACTCACGTGGTTCAAGTCCAGCTACAGCGGTGACGACGGCGGTGAATGCCTCGAAGTCGCCATCGCCTGGCGGAAGTCCAGTTACAGCGGCGACGACGGCGGCGCGTGCGTCGAGGTCGGCACCGCCGCCTGGCACAAGTCCAGTCACAGCAGCGACGAGGGCGGCCAGTGCGTCGAAGTCGCCTCCTGCTCCTGTGCCGGGCAGGTGCACGTGCGGGACTCGAAGGTCCCGCACGGGCCGACGCTCACGCTCGCTCCCGCGAGCTGGGCATCCCTCACCGGGTGGGTCAGTGGTTGATCGGGTAGGAGTGCCTGCCCGACTCCGCGTCGATCTCGGTGTGGGCCTTCTGCAAGAGCTGTGACGCGAGATCCATGAGCGCGCGAGCGCCCGCGATCTCTTCACCGACCCGGAGCTGGTCCGAGTCGGTCGGGTGGCGCATGGCGTAGCCGTGCGCCCTGATCTCGGAGCCGTCACCGAGCCTGAGCAGGGCCGCCGCGCTGGTGCGGTGGCCCTCCTCGGTGAATTCGAGCTCCACGTGCCATCCGACGAGCGTGGACACGGTGTCTCACCTCCAAGGGGTCACCCCGTTGTCACCCCGGATTTCCAGGGTGCGCCCGTCGCGCGCGGAAGGCGAGCGGGGCCGCCGGGCGGGCCGTGTCCGGGCCGGGGGTTATCCCCACCGAGGAAGGTCACGCTGCCCGGATCGATCTTGGGTTCCCGCGCACGCAGGCTGGACGGGTCAAGACATCCGACGCGCCTCGCAGGGCGTACCAGGGGGATTCCCGTGACCGACCACCGTCCGCACCAGCGCCCCGGCCGTCTCTCCGGCCCGCACTCCGACCAGGTCTCGTCCCCGGCCGATCCGGCCGCTCCCGGCGCTCCCGCCGCTCCCCCGCTCCGGCGCGGGCGCGGGGGGTTCTCGTCCCGGTCGCGGCGGGGCACGGCGGTCGTCGCGGTGATGGCCGCCGCGCTGGCCGTGGGCAGCACGCTGCCCTCCGCCGCAGCGCAGACCTCCGGCCCGGGGTCCGGTTCCGGCTCGGGGGACGTCGTACGGCAGGGGCTCCAGCGCCTGGTCCAGGAGGACCGGAACCCGGGCGCGCTGGCCACCCTCGTCGGACGGGACGGGCGGACCCGCCACTACACGGCCGGGGTCGCGGACCTGGAGACCAAGGCGAAGGTGCCGGTCAACGGGCAGGTACGGGTGGGGAGCAACACCAAGACGTTCACCGCCGTCGTCGTCCTGCAACTGGTCGGCGAGGGCAAGGTCGCACTCGACACCCCGATCGAGCGGTACCTGCCGGGCCTGATCAAGGGCGAGGGCATCGACGGCCGGAACATCACCGTGCGCCAGCTCCTCCAGCACACCAGCGGGCTGCCCAACTACACCGATCACCTGACCGGCCTCACCGACACCGAGGGCCGCCACACCTACTACCAGCCCCGCACGCTGCTCGACATCGGGCTCGCGCACAAGGCGGAGTTCGAGCCCGGGACCCGCTGGAAGTACAGCAACACCAACACCATCGTGGCCGGCCTGATGATCGAGAAGGTCACCGGCCGCCCGCTGGCCGAGGAGATCGACCGACGGGTCATCCAGCGCGCGGGGCTGCGGGACACCTACTTCCCCGCCGTGGGCGAGCGCGGCATCCGCAAGGCCCACCCCGAGGGCTACTTCGCGACCAGGCCCGGCGGGCCGCTGGAGAAGATCACGGAGCTGGACCCCTCCTGGGGGTGGGCCGCCGGGCAGATCGTCTCCACCCCGGCCGACCTGAACCGGTTCTTCACCGCGCTGGCCGGCGGGAAGCTCGTGGGGGCCGCGCAGCTCGCCGAGATGCGCACCACCGTCGACTCCTCCGCCGGGATGTGGCCCGGCGCGCGGTACGGGCTGGGCGTGGTCAGTACGCCGCTGAGCTGCGGCGGTCTGGCGTGGGGGCACGGCGGTGACATCCCCGGCTACCAGACGCGTTCCGGGGTCACCGACGACGGCCGGGCCTTCTCGGTCGCCGTGACCGCCGACCCGGCGCCCTTCGGCCAGCAGAGCCACGACCGGGTGCTGGGCCTCGTCGACTCCGCCCTCTGCAAGTAGCCACCGGGGAGGACGCGGGAGCAAGGGAGAACTGACGGACTCCGCTCGCGGCCGGCCGGCCGGCCGGGGGGCGCTGCCTATGGTGGCGCCCCGACCGATGAGCAGGGGAGAACTTCCTGATGGGCACGTTGCGTTGGCTGACCGCCGGGGAATCGCACGGACCGGCGCTGGTGGCGACGCTGGAGGGGCTCCCGGCCGGTGTTCCCGTCACGACCGCGCTGGTCGGCGCCCAGCTCGCGCGGCGGCGGCTCGGACACGGGCGCGGGGCGCGGATGGCGTTCGAACAGGACACCGTCACCCTCCTCGGCGGCGTACGGCACGGCTCCTCGCTCGGCTCGCCGCTGTCGGTGATGGTCGGGAACACGGAATGGCCGAAGTGGGAGAAGGTGATGTCCCCCGATCCGGTGGACCCCTCCGAGCTGAAGCCGACCGGCCGCAACGCTCCGCTGACCCGGCCCCGGCCCGGCCACGCGGACCTCGCGGGGATGCAGAAGTACGGCTTCTCGGAGGCCCGGCCGGTCCTGGAGCGGGCCAGTGCGCGGGAGACCGCCGCGCGGGTGGCGCTCGGGGCCGTCGCCCGGTCCTTCCTGTCGGCGGCCGTGGGCGTCGAGATCGTCTCCCACGTGGTGGAACTCGGCGCGGCCAGGGCCCCGTACGGGGTGTACCCGGCCGCCGGGGACGAAGGGTGGCTCGACAGTGATCCGGTGCGGTGCCTGGACGGGGAGTCGAGCGCGGCGATGGTCGCGGAGATCGACCGGGCCCACCGGGACGGCGACACCCTGGGCGGCGTGGTGGAGGTGCTGGCGTACGGGGTCCCCGTGGGACTCGGCTCGCACGTCCACTGGGACCGGCGGCTGGACGCGCGTCTGGCCGCTGCGCTGATGGGCGTGCAGGCGATCAAGGGCGTGGAGGTCGGCGACGGCTTCGCGCTGGCGCGGGTGCCGGGCTCCCAGGCGCACGACGAGATCGTCCCGACGCCCGAGGGGCTGCGGCGGACCACCGGGCGGTCCGGGGGCACCGAGGGCGGGCTGAGCACGGGCGAGGCGCTGCGCGTACGGGCCGCGATGAAGCCGATCGCGACGATCCCGCGCGCGCTGGCGACGGTGGACGTGACCACCGGCCTGGCCGCCGTCGCGCACCACCAGCGCTCGGACGTGTGCGCCGTGCCGGCCGCCGGAATCGTGGCGGAGGCGATGGTGGCGCTGGTGCTGGCGGACGCGGTGGTGGAGAAGTTCGGCGGGGACTCGGTGGCCGAGACCCGGCGCAACGCCCGCTCGTACCTGAAGAACCTGCCGGTCCGGTGAGTAGTCGGCCGGTGAGCGGGCGGGCGGTGAGCGGGCGGGCGGTGGGCGCGGCCGAGGTGCTGGCGCGGCCGGTGCGTACGGCCCCCAGGGCAGGGGCGGCGCGTCCGGCGGGAGCGCGGGCGCGGGCCGGGCGCGGGCGTCCGTACGTCCTGCTGTCGGCCGCGATGAGCGTGGACGGGCGGCTGGACGACGCGGGCCCCGAGCGGCTGCTGCTCTCCTCGCCGGAGGACTTCGACCGGGTGGACGCCGTACGGGCCTCCTGCGACGCGCTGCTCGTCGGCGCGGGCACCCTGCGCAAGGACGATCCCCGGCTGCTCGTCGGGGACCTGCGGCGGCGGGCCGCACGGGTCAGCCACGGACGGCCGGCGGACCCGCTGAAGGTGACCGTCACCGCCTCGCCGTGGCTCGATCCGGAGCTGCGGTTCTGGCACTGCGGCGGCGAGAAGGTGGTGTTCACCGTGGACGCGGGCGTGGAGCCGCTGCGGGAGACGCTGGGCGCGCTGGCGGAGGTCGTCGGGGTCGGGCCGGAGCTGGACTGGGCGCGGGTGCTGGACGCGCTGGGGCGGCGCGGGGTCGGGCGGCTGATGGTCGAGGGCGGCTCGTCCGTCCACACCCAGTTGCTCGCCCTGGACCTGGCCGACGAGTTGCAGGTGGCGGTGGCCCCGCTGCTGGTCGGGCAGGCGGGCGCGCCCCGGCTGGTGGGGACGGGCGCGTTCCCGGGCGGGCCGGGGGCGCGGATGCGGCTGCTGGGCGCGCGGGTGGCGGGTGACGCGGTGGTGCTGCGGTACGCGCCGAAGGAGCGGGTGGGATGAGCGCGGGACCGAGCCCGGCCCCGGTAGCCCCGGCGGTTCCGGTGGCCCCGGTCCGGTGCCGGGGTGCGGGTGTGCTTCCGGCCGGGGTGAGCGCGGGGTGACGCCGTTGTACCTGGCCGACGAGGAGTGGATGCGGCGGGCCGTGGCACTGTCGCGGCGGTGTCCGCCGAGCACGGGCGCGTACGCGGTGGGCGCGGTCGTCGTGGACGGCTCGGGCGCGGAACTGGCGTACGGGTACAGCCGCGAGACGGACCCGGCCGTGCACGCGGAGGAGTCGGCGCTGGCCAAACTCGCCGTGCGGGACCCCCGGCTACGGACGGCCACGCTCTACTCGACGCTGGAGCCCTGCTCGGAGCGGCGCTCGCGCCCGGACCCCTGCGCGCGGCTGGTGACCCTGGCCGGGGTGCGGCGGGTGGTGATCGCGTGGCGGGAGCCGGAGCTGTTCGTGGCGGCGTGCGCGGGCGTGGCCGAACTGCGGGCCGCCGGGATCGAGGTGGTCGAGCTGGCGGGGCTCGCGGAGGCGGCCCGCAGGGTCAACGCGCACCTGCTGGAGGCCGGTCCGGGGGCTGGTTCAGGGGCCGGTCCGGGGTCCGGCCCGAGGGCGCAGGAAGGGCCGGGCGGCGGGCGCGTACGGAGCTGACGTACTCATCTGCGCGGAGTTGTCCGATCCGGGTGCCCCGGAAAAAGTGGACGTGTTCGCGCAGGACCGCCTGATCCGTCACATCACGGCAGGGGCGCCGCCGCACCTATCCGGAGGTACTTTCCATGTCTGAACCGCTCCGCGTCGCCATCATCATCGCCAGTGTCCGCGACGGCCGGTTCGGTCCGGTCATCGCGAACTGGTTCGCCGGCATAGCCCGTCAGCGGGACAGCCTGGACATCGACGTGATCGACCTCGTCGACCACGACCTGCCCACCCGCCTCACCCGGTCCCCTTCCGAGGCGACCCAGGCCGTGCTGGCCGGGATCTCGCCGCGACTGGCCGCCGCCGACGCCTTCGTCGTCGTCACCCCCGAGTACAACCACTCCTACCCGGCCTCGATCAAGACGCTGATCGACTGGCACACCACCCAGTGGCACGCCAAGCCGCTGGGCTTCGTCGGTTACGGCGGCCTCGCGGGCGGCATGCGCTCGATCGAGCACCTGCGCCAGATCTTCGCCGAGTGCCACATGGTCACCGTCCGCGACACCGTGGGCTTCCACGGTCCGTGGGGCCAGTTCGACGAGCAGGGCGACCTGATCGACCCGACCGAGGCCGAGGCGGCGGCGAAGACGCTGCTCGACGCCGTGGAGTGGTGGGGCACCGCGCTCAAGACGAAGAAGGCCCAGGCGCCGTACGGCGGCTGACCGGCACCGCCGCGCCGGACGTCGCCGCGCCGGACACCGGCGCGTCGCATGTATCGCCGCGTCGGACACGCCGCGTCGCATGTATCGCCGCGTCGGACACCGCTACGTCAGACACAGCCGCGTCAACCGACACGCTGAGGCCCCACCCTCCGGGTGCCCCACAGCACCCAGGAGCACCGCATGAGCCTGCGCACGCCGTCAGCCGACCCCTCCGCCTCGTCTGCCTTGTCCGCCTCGTCCACCCCGCCCGCACCGCCCGTGATACCGGCCACCGCCGGGTCCGGCGGGTCCGCCGGGTCCGGCGGGTCCGGCGGGTCCGGCGGGTCCGGCGGGTCCGGCGGGTCCGGCGGGTCCGGCGGACCGGTGGCGGGGCGGTCCGTCGTCCCCGTCGTGGCCGCCATCTCGCTGCTCGGGATGGTCGTCGTCGGGCAGTTGTACGTGGCGATCCCGCTGCTGCCCGACATCGCGCGGGCCTGGGGCGTCGACCAGGACGCGGCCACCTGGGCCACCTCCGCGTACGCGGTCACGTACGCGGTGATCTCGCTGTTCAGCGGGGGGCTGGCCCGGCGGTTCGGGACCCGGAACGTGCTGGTGGCCGGGGTCGGCGCGCTGGCGGTGGTGACCGCCTTCGTGCCGCTGGCCGAGTCGTTCGGGGCGGGGCTGGCGCTCCGGGCCGGGCAGGGCCTGTTCGCCGGGGTGTATGTGCCGCTCGTCTACGCCTACCTCAACGCCCACATCCCGGCCCCGAAGCTGCCGACCGCGCTGACGATCGTCTCCGCCTGCATGGCCGGCACGATCGTGGTCGGGCAGGTGGAGTCGCAGGTGCTGGCCGCCCTCGTCGGGTGGCGGGGCACCTTCTGGGTGACCGTGCCGCTGCTGGTGGCGGGGGCGCTCGTCCTGCACCGGGTGCTGTCGTCCGTGGACCCGGCGCGGACCGCGGACGCCGCCTCCGGGAAGGGCGCGGGCCGCCGGAGACTGTGGGGCGGACTGCTGCCCCTCTACGTCGTCGGCCTGACCTGCGCCAGCACCATGACCGCCGTCTACACGAGCGTGCAGCTCTACGGCCCGCCCGAGCTGGTCGACGACGGCCGGGCGATGCTGACGCTACGGGCCACCGCCGTCCCCGCGCTGGTCATCGGCGTCCTGGTGGCGCCGCTGCTGGGCCGGATACCGGCGCGGCCCCGCGGGGCCGGGGCCTTCACCGTCGCGGCGGCGGGCATCTGCGGGACCGGACTCTTCGGCGGGACCACCACCGGGCTGGCCGCCTCCCTCTTCCTCTTCATGCTCGGCCTGGCCGCGATCGGTCCGGCCATCGTGCAGGAGATCGGAACGGCGGCGGGCCCGGCCAACGGGGTCATGGCGGCGGCGCTGTACGGATTCACCCTCAACATCGGCGGCGGGCTGGGCGCGCAGATCCCGCTCGCGTTCGGCGAGGTCAGGGGGGTGGGGCTGTTCATGTCCGCGCTGCTGGCCGGCTGTGTGGTGCTGCTGGTGGTCACCGGACGCGGGCGGCGCACGGCCCCACGGGCCTGATCGTCGCGGTGGCCGGAACCCGTCGCTCCCGGCCGCCCTTACCTGACGGACTGCGCCCGGGAACCTCGGCAGGGCGCACGGCACGCAACAGGATCGTCCCAGAGCCCCGGCACGGAAGACCGGAAGCGGGCGGGGGCGGTCGAAAGGGAGTTCCGCACATCATGACGAACATCGCTGTCATCTACTACTCGTCCACCGGGGCCACCCACAAGCTCGCCGAGGCCGCCGCGATCGCGGCCGAGAAGGAGGGCGCGGAGGTCCGGCTGCGGCGCGTCGCGGAGACCGCCCCCGGCGGCGAGTCCGCGAGCCGTGACGGCGCCTCGGACCACCAGGAGGCGACCCAGGACATCCCCGTGGTGACCCTGGACGACCTGGAGTGGGCCGACGGCATCCTCCTCGGCACCCCGGTGCACTTCGGGCTGGCGGCCCCGCAGCTGATGCACTTCATCAACACCACGTCGAAGCTGTCGATCCAGGGCAAGCTCCTGAACAAGGCCGTCTCCGCGTTCGCGGCCGGCTCGGCGGCCCACGGCGGGCAGGTCTCCGCGATCCTCGCGCTGCACAACGCGATCACCCACTGGGGCTCGGTCATCGTCTCCACCGGCTCCACCGACCCGGTCCTCTACAAGCCGAAGAACGGGAACCCGTACGGCGCGTCCGCCGTCGTCGGCGGCAACCCGCTCCAGGTCCCGGAGGAGAACCTGGAGGCCGCGGCCTTCCAGGCCCGCCGCACGCTCCAGGTCGCCTCCGTCGTCAAGACCCTGGACGCCTGATGATCCCCGATGTGCTGGTCACCGCCTACCTGGCGCGGATCGGCGCCTCGCGCCCGGCGGCGGCCGACCTGGCGGCGCTGGCCGAACTGACCGAACGGCACGTGCTGACGGTCCCCTTCGAGAACCTCGACTACCACCTCGGCCAGGAGATCCACCTGGACGAGCGGATCGTGGACAAGATCGTGCACCAGGGCCGCGGCGGCGGCTGCTACGAGGTGAACCCCGCCTTCGGGATGCTGCTGGAAGCCCTCGGCTACCAGGTGGACATCCTCGCGGCGCGCGTCCACCGGCCGGGCGGTCTCGGCGCCCCGCTGGGCCACCTGGTCCTGCGCGTCACCGTGGACGAGGCCGCGTACCTCGTGGACGTCGGTTTCCGCCGCAACGCGCGCCGGCCGCTGCTGCTGGGGGCCGGGGAGGTGCAGTACGACCCGCAGGGCGCGTACCACTTCGGGGCCGAGCGGCAGGGCGAGCACGACCTGTTCCTCGACGGCGCGCCCCTGTACCGGGTGGACGTGCGGGCGCGGGAGCTGGGCGAGTTCCGCCCCTCGCTGTGGTGGTTCCGCACCTGTCCCGACTCGCCGTTCCTCCAGGACGTGTTCTGTTCGCTGCCGACGGTCGAGGGGCGCGTGACCCTGAAGGGCAACGTCTTGACCCGGCGCGTCCACGGCGAACTCCTCCAGGAGGAACTGGCCGACGACAACGCTGTGTTCGACGCCTATCACAAGTACTTCGGGCTGGCTCTGGACCGGCTGCCCGACGAGCCGGTGCGCCCCGAGGGCTCGCCCGGCGTCGCCGTCGAATAGCCCAGGTCCGTCACTTCTTCCCACCCCTCCTCAGGAGCCAGCATGACCGCGCTCGTCACCGCGCCGGCCGAACTTCCCCGTGCGTTCCTGCACGCCTTCAACGCCCGTGACCTGGAGGCGATCGACCGCCTCTTCGAGCCGGGGGCCGTCCGCGTACTCACCCCGGGCGAGGTCGTGACCGGAGACGGACGGCGCGCGGCGACCAGCCGCTTCCTGGCGCTCGGCATACCGATGAAACTCACGGTCCGCCACTGCTACCAGTACGACGACCTGGCCCTGTTGCTCTGCGACTACCTCATCAAGGGCGTGGGCCCGGACGGGACCTCCGTCCACCACGAGGGCACGGCCACCGACGTGGTGCGGCGCGGCGCGGACGGCACGTGGCGCTATGCGATCGACAACCCGCCGGGCATCGACCGCGTGACCGCGAACCCCTGACCTGGCCTGGCCTGGCCTTACCTGGCCTGGCCCGCTCCGGGCCCCGGAGCGGGACAGGGTCGCAGAACGCCGTGTTCCGCTGAACCGCCGCTGATCGCAGCTGATCGCCGCTGAGCGTGAAAACAGATCCCCACGAAGAGAGAACAAAAATCTGATGACCAACGTCGCCATTGTCTATTACTCGGCCACCGGGAACATCCACAAGCTCGCCGTGGCCGCTGCCGAAGCCGCGGAGGCGGCGGGCGCGCAGGTCCGGCTGCGCCGCGTCGCGGAAATCCAGGAAGGCACGCTCGCGCCCAATTACGCGGAATGGACGCAGGCGTACGAGGAGCACACCGGCGGCAGCAGCCGTGAGGTGGAGATCGCGACGATCGACGACCTGGACTGGGCCGACGCGATCATCTGGGGCACCCCGGGCCGCTACGGCGCGATGGCCGGGCCGCTCAAGCACTTCATCGACCAGACCTTCGAGCTGCACGCCCGCGCCGGGCTGAAGAACAAGGCCATGTCCTCGTTCACCTCGACGGGCACCCAGCACGGCGGCCAGGAGTCGACCATCCTGTCGCTGTCGAACGTCTTCTACCACTGGGGCGCGATCATCGTGCCGCCGGGCGTGACCGACCCGATCCTGCTCGCGCCGAGCAACGGCAACCCGTACGGCGTGAGCGCCACCTCCGGCATCCAGGCCGTACCGGGGCAGCTCGCGCACAACGTGACCGAGGACAACCTGGCGGCCATCGGCTACCAGACCGTGCGCACCCTGGAGATCGCGGCAGCGCTCAAGCAGGGCCTCAAGAAGTAGCCACGCGGAAGTGACCCCGCCCGGCGCCGGTACGCGTGCGGCGGGTGGGGGCGCAGGTACGGACAGGTACAGGTGGGGTGCAGGTACGGCGGTCGCTGGTGCGGTCGCGTGACAGTCATGCGGAAAGGCCCGTGGCGGGATTCCCCGCCACGGGCCTTTCCGCATGCTCCCGCCCGTATTGCAGTCCGTGCTCCTGTCCGTGCTCCCGCCGGGGCCGGCCCGCCCCGCACGTTTCCACCGGCACCGGTATCGGTACCGGCCGTCCTCGATTCGGCCCTTATCGAATTCCCGCAGCTCATCCCAGAGGAAGGAGATAATTCACGCCATGATCAATTGACTTGAACGCGCCGAGCTGACACAGTCAAATATCCGCTATTGGGCCTGGGGTTCCCCGGTGGGAACTTACTCACATGCTCCGGATTCCCAAGAACAAGACGCCGCTCTACCTCGGCCTGGTCGCCGAGGAGGCTGCCGCCCAGTTCGGCGCCAACACCATCACGCTCGACCGCGCCATGGACGCCCTCCCCGAGGCCGGACAGGTCCTGACGGTCGCTCACTTCGCCGAGCTGATCGCCGAGATGGCAAACCGCCTCTGGGCCACCGGTGTCCGGCCGAGCGAGCATGTGGTCATCCACAAGACCAACAACTTCGACATCACGCTGTTCGCCTGCGCGACGGCCCGCATCGGCGCCGTTCCCGTGATGCTCTCCGCCCACCTGGACGGGGACACCATCACCGCGCTGCTCCAGCGGCTCCCCTCCCCCACCCTGCTGACGGACGCCGCCAAGCTCACGGGCTCGCTGGCCGACGCCCCGCTGGCCGAGCTGACCGCGCGGGTCATCTCCGTCACCGAGCCGGTCGAGGGCGCCGTCACCCTCGCCGACCTGGCCGGCGCCCCCGAGCGCACCCCGGTGACGCTCCACCCCGACTCGCACGCGCTGATGACCCACACCTCGGGCACCACCGGCATCCCCAAGCTCGTCGTGCACTCGGCCCGTTCCATCGGGTCGCGCTACCGCTGGCAGGACAAGGTCGTCAGCCTGCTGCGCCAGCGCGAGCCGATCCTGATGCACGTCAGCTACGTCCACTCGCGCATGTATCCCGGCATCGCCTCGATGATGCTGCGCAACAAGCCGATGGTCTTCCTGGACGACGCCGAGCCGGGCAAGGTCGCCGACGCGATGGTCAAGTACCGTCCCGGCGTCTTCGAGACGCACCCGAACTCCTACCTCGACTGCGAATCGATACTCGACGACCCGCGCAAGCCGTTCAAGACCGTCCGCTTCTACAACTCCACCTTCGACGCCATCCACCCGGGCACGATGGACAAGTTCCTGCGCGCCTCGGAACGCTCGAACCCGGTCTTCCTCCAGGTCTACGGCCAGAGCGAATGCGGCCCGCTGGTGGGCCGCCCGTACACCCGCAAGACCGTCCTGACGGCCGACGGGCGCTGCCAGGGCTACTCGACGCCGGGCATCACCAAGTACCGCCTGGTGGCCCGTAACGGCAAGAAGCCCTCCCGCGAGAACCCCGGCTACATCGACGTGCAGACGGCGGGGCGCGCCCTGACCTACTACGGCGAGGCCGACCGGTTCGAGAAGCAGCTCGACGGCGAGTGGTGGCGCGGCGGCGACGTCGGCTACCGGACCAAGTGGGGCTGCCTGCACCTGCTGGACCGCGAGGTGGACCAGATACCGACCATCCACTCCACGCTGGAGGTCGAGGACACCGTCCTGCACCGGCTGCCCGAACTGACCGAGCTGGTCATCGTCCCGGGCCCGAAGCAGGAGCCGGTCCCGGTCGTCTGCACCAAGGACGACGCGCCCCTCGACCTCGTCCGCTGGAGCCGCGCCATCGCGGACCAGTCGGACATGGCGGACCCGATCCAGATGAAGCTCGGCGAGCTTCCGCGGACCGCCACCGCCAAGATCAAGCGCCTTGAACTGGCCCGCCGGCTGGCCGACCAGGTGACGCACGACCTGGCCTCCTGACCCCCGGACCCGACCCCGGACCCGACCCGCCCCCGTACGGCGCGACCGACACCACCGGAACCGCTGATCTCACCGGCACCACCGGCACCACCGGCACCACCGGGCCGATGCCCTTCGAACCACCGGCACCACCGGTCTCACTGGCACCACCAGCTTCACCACTGCACCACTGCACCACTGTTCTAACGGTCTTACCGCTCCACCGCGTCGGACGCCGAGCCCCGGGCCCCCGGGACTCACCCCCCGGCGCCCGGCACCAGAACCTCACGCACCAGCAACCTCACGCACCAGAACGTCCGGCACCCTCACCGTCTTCGACCCGCACCTCCGGGAGCTGTTCTCATCATGTCTTCGACCTCCGTGAACCAGGACGGCCGGCGCAAGCGCCTCGGCCTCACACTGGCCCTGCTGGCCTTCGCCCAGCTGATCATCTCGATCGACTACAACATCGTCTACGTGGCCCTCCCGGACATCGGCTCCGGACTCGGCTTCTCCGTCCAGAGCCTCCAGTGGGTCATCAGCGCCTACGCCGTCGCCTTCGGCGGGTTCCTGCTCCTCGGCGGGCGGGCCTGCGACCTCTTCGGCCCCCGCAAGATGTTCGTCCTCGGCCTCGGCCTGTACGCCGTCTCCTCCCTGCTCGGCGGCCTCGCCACGACGCCCGAGGTGCTGATCGCGGCCCGTGCCATCCAGGGCATCGGCGGCGCGTTCCTCTTCCCCGCGACCCTGACCCTGGTCTCCACCAGCTTCGCCGAGGGCAAGGAGCGCAACCGCGCCTTCGCCGTCTGGGGCACCGCGGGCGGCAGTGGAATGATCGTCGGCTCGCTGCTCGGCGGCGTGCTCACCGAGTCCTTCGGCTGGGAGTCGGTCTTCTACGTCAACGTCCCGCTCGCCGTGATCGCCATGATCCTCGCCTTCCCGCTGCTCAAGCCCGACACGGGCGGCGCCAACGGCCGTAGCTTCGACCTGATGGGCGCCCTGACCTCCACCATCGGTATCACCGCGATCGTCTTCGCCCTCGTCGAGGGCCCGGAGACCGGCTGGGCCT
Source organism: Streptomyces sp. NPDC051567 (assembly GCF_044454165.1). Lineage (NCBI taxonomy): Bacteria > Bacillati > Actinomycetota > Actinomycetes > Kitasatosporales > Streptomycetaceae > Streptomyces > Streptomyces sp. NPDC051567. The sequence continues at coordinate 74,823 of NZ_JBITDK010000017.1, forward strand.
CCAGCGTCGTCCTCTCCGCCCTCGCCATCGGCGTCGTCCTGCTCGTCGCCTTCTTCATCATCGAGAAGAAGTCCGCCGACCCGCTGCTGCCGCTGAGCCTCTTCAAGAACCGCAACCTCACCACCGCCGTCGGCGTGACCTTCTTCTACATGGCCACCTTCGGCACCCTGCTCTACTTCCTGACGGTCTACTTCCAGGGCGTCCACGGCTACAGCCCGCTGGAGACCGGTATCGCCTTCCTCGTCCCGATGGTCGCCATCGCCATCGGCGCCCAGACCGCCGGTGGCCTCGCCACCAAGTACGGCATCCGCTCGATCCTGGTCATCTCGATGGCCATCGGCGTCATCGGCACCGCGCTCCTCGGCTTCACCCTGGCCACCGACGCGGGCTACTGGGCCATCGTTCCCGGCCTGATCATCATGGGCCTGGGCCAGGGCGCCGGCTACACCCTGATGTTCGGTGCCGCCGCGATCGGCATCTCCCCCGAGCAGCAGGGCATCGCCTCCGGTGTCGCCTCCACCACCCAGCAGATCGGTGGCGCCGTCGGCCTCGCCGTCCTGGTCGCCATCGCCAACTCCGGCCTGGAGGGCCAGGCGGGCGAGGCACTGCGCACCGCCACCACCGACGGGTTGCAGACGGCGGTCTTCATCGCCGCGGCCGGCATCGCCATCACCGGCCTGATCGCCCTGGGCCTGAAGAAGCCCGCGCCGCAGACGCAGTCGGCCCCGTCACAGGACCGCAAGCCGGAGACGGCGGGCGTCTGACCGACCCCCGGCCCCGGCCCGGGCACCCGCCCCGGCCCCGGCCCTCCGAAGGCTCCGGAACACCCCCGGCGCCTCACCCCACCCCTCCGATTCCCCCCGCCCCTCCTAGCCGCAACACCCCCGATACCTACAACGCCCTCAACGCCTTCAACGCCTTCAACACCCGAAGGTTCATACGGCGAGAGCCCTTACCCGGACACCGGGTAGGGGCTCTCGCCGTGGGGGGCGGGGGGCTCGCCGGGCGGCGCCCGGAGGGGCGGTCTCCGAAGCGTGTTGCGGAAGGTGGCGCACCCACACCGTCCGCCCGGCCGACCTCGCTGTCAGCACTCTGTGTCATCATGCGGACGCGTCCCAGGGGAGTGGGCCGCGGTCTGCTGATTACCAGGGGGTTGGGGATGGGCGCGGGTACGGAGCCGGACGGCTCGTCCAGGTCCGACGAGGAGTGGGAGCGGTTTCTGCGCGAGTCGGTGGCGGGTGCCGCCGACGCGCCCAAGGAGCCGTCGGCGCGGGCCCGCGACGTGGCGAAGCGGCTGCGCGCGGAGCCCGGCCGCGGTGCGGAGGGCTGGCGCAGCTACACGCCCGCTCGGCCCAAGCGGCGCACGGGCTGGTACGTGGTCGGGCTGCTGGCCTCGCTGGTGCTGCTGGTGGTGACGTTCGCGCCGGGGTGGACCGTGGGCCTGTTCACCGGCGGCGCCCCTGACTCCGCGCCGCCGGCGGCCGAGACCGCCCGCCCGGCCCAGGCGCCCCCGGCGGAGGCGGCCCGACGCCCCACGATGGACGAGCCGTTCCGCGGTTCGCCGGCGGCGAGCTGGGCGAGCGGAGCGGCGGGGATCACCGTGCCGGAGGCCGGGGCCGTCGGCCGGATGAGCGCGGCCGAGGTCGAGCGGGCCCTCGCCCGCAGCCTGGACTTCCTCGTCGCGTCCAACCTGGACCCCGGGGTACTGCGGGGCGAGCACCCCGGGAAGGCGATCGCACTGATCAACCCGCACCAGAAGGACGTCCAGACCCTGCTGGAAACCGCTTTCCGAACCCCGGGCGAGAAGAACGACCCCCTCCTCCTCTTCAGCCGCTTCCAGCCCTCCCGCACCCACCTGGTCGGCGACGTCGTGAAGACCCGGGGCCGGCTCACCTACCAGGAGGGCGAGCGCGGCGCGCTCCAGGTGACCGCCGACGTCACCTTCGTCTACCCGGTCACCCGCGCGGACGCGGGCAGCGACGACGGCGAGATCGTACGCACGATCGTCCGGCGCGAGCTCGTCCTGAGCTGGGACGACCCTGCCAGAGTGATCACCGAGCCGGGCACGTTCTCGGTCGTCTCGCACAAGTACGACACGACCAACGGCGGCTGCGGAGCCCCCACGGGCTACCTCACCCCACCCTTCGGCACGGACCGCCAGGCGGACGAAGCCGCCACGAAGATCGACCCGTACGACCGCAGCACACCCGTCGGACAGGGCGAACCCTCCGGTGACCAGTGCGGGAGGGCCACGCGGTCCTAGGGCTGTGACCGGAAGGCCGTCCGGTAGGTCTGTGGGGAGACGCCCGTGTGCCGGGCGAAGTGCTGGCGGAAGGTCGAGGGGGCGCCGAACCCGGTTTCGGTGGCGATGCGTTCGACGGGGATCGCCGTGGTTTCGAGGAGCTGCTGGGCGCGGTGGACGCGGGCCCGCAGCAGCCATTGCAGCGGGGTGGTACCGGTCTGGGCGCGGAAGTGGCGGTTGAGGCTGCGGACGCTCATCGCGGCCTGCCGGGCGATGTCGTCCAGGGTCAGCGGCTCGTGCAGGCGCGCTTCCATCCAGTGCAGGGTGGGCTGGAGCGCGGCGTCCTGGCAGCCGGGTCCAGGGTCGGGGTGTTCGACGAACTGGCTCTGTCCGCCGTCGCGCTGGAGCGGCATGACGGTGCGGCGGGCGGTGGTGGCGGCGAGGGCGGCGCCCAGGTCACGGCGTACGAGATGGAGGCAGAGGTCGAGGGCGGCGGCGACTCCGGCGGAGGTGATCAAGGAGCCGTTGTCGATGTAGAGGCTGCTGCCGTCGACATCGACGGCCGGGTGGCGGGCGGCGAGTTCGGCGGCGTGCTGCCAGTGGGTGGTGGCGCGGTGGCCGTCGAGGAGGCCGGTGGCCGCGAGGGTGAAGGCGCCGACGCACACGGACGCGAGCCGGGCGCCGCGCCCGGAGGCCTCGCGCAGGGCCGCGAGCACCGGGGCGGGCGGTTCGTCCAGGAACCCCGCGTGGCCGGGCACGACGACGATGTCCGCCTCGGCCAGCGCTTCGAGACCCCAGGCGGTGGTGAGCTGGAAGCCGCCGTACGCGGCGGCCGTCGTCACCTGCCGGGCCGGGGCGCAGATCCGTACCTCGTAGTGGGTGCGGCCGGCCGCTTCGTTGGCCGTGCCGAAGATCTGCCCCGGTACGGACAGCTCGAACGGGACGACGCCGTCGAGCGCGAGGACCGCCACCACGGCCGCCGCACCAGCAGTCGCACCAGTCGCCGCGTCAGGCACCGCGTCAGTCTCCCCGTCCGTCATGACCGGAAGCTAGCGGATGGTGGTATTCCAGCCACGGGCGGGGCCGGGCCCCGGCCCACCGGTCGGGGGCGGGGACGGGGACGGGGTGACCGACGCGGTGGGGTGCCGGCGGGTGATCCGGCGTACGGCGGCGAGTCCGCCGATGCCGGGAACGAGGGCGAGCAGCTTCGCGGGCGGGTCGGCCACGGTGAGGCGGAGGGTGGCGAGCACGACCAGGAGGTAGGCGCAGCCGTGCACCGGGCCCAGGAGGGCGGAGAGCGTCCGGTCGTGGACGGTGGCGAGGTTGGCCAGGAGAAGGCAGAGGGTCACGATCTCGGCGTGGGCCGCGATGCGCAGGTGACGTGGGGGCACGGGTCATGCTCCTGTGGTGGCTCCGGGCCTGACGATCATCAGGACGGTGACGGTCGCCCAGAGCAGGTTGAAGACGCCGGTGAGCATCGCCAGCCGGGCTCCGGCCCGCCGGTCGGGGCGAGGGCGGGCGCGGGCGCCGGGGCGCGGTCGGGGGCGGCGGCGTCCGCCACGGCCTCGACGAGGTTCAGGCCCTCCTGCTGACCGGGCAGGAGGAAGAGGGCCAGGATCACGGCCGCACCACCGGTGAGGACGATCGAGGTGATCAGCCAGGGGCTGCCCAGTACGCCGAGGCTACTGGCGGTGGCGAAGCCGAAGACGGGTACGGCGACGCCGATGCCTGCGTAGACCCGGCAGATGCGGTGCAGGGTGCGTAGCGTCGCCCGGTGCGCGAGATCGCCGGGGTCCGTCCCGGCCCGGCGCAGCGCCCCGGGGAACATGCTCGCGGCGATGGTGACCGGTCCGACGGTCAAGATCGCGGCCAGCACGTGCAGCGAGAGGAAGAAGTGGGTCACGGGGTGGGAGTTCTCTCCATCGTGGGCGGGCGGCGGCCGGCGGCCGGCGGCCGGCGGGCGGCGGCCGACCATCAGCACCGCCGCGTTCCAGGGTGTGGCCGGTACCGGATGTCAGGCGTCAGGCGTCAGGCGTCAGGCGTCAGGCGTCAGGCGTCAGGCGTCAGGCGTCAGGCGTCAGATGGTGGCGGGGAGTTGGCCCTCGGCGCGCCAGACCAGACCCTGCCGGTCGTGCCCGAGGAGCTTCTCGGCGGCCCGCGCCACCCGGGGCCCGTAGCGGCGCTCCAGCAGGTGGATGCCCAGGTCCACGCCGGAGACGATGCCGGCGGCGGTGACCAGATCACCGTCGTCGACGACCCGCGCGTCCACCGCCGTCACCCCGTGGGCCTCCAGGAGCTTCAGGTCGTCACGGTTCCAGGTGTGATGGATCGTCGCGTGACGGCCCTTGATGAGGCCCGAGGCCGCGAGGATGAGAGAGCCCGCGCAGACCGTGGCCACGGTCACGTCCGGCCGTTCCACGGCCTCCTTCATCAGAACCGGCAGTTCGGTCCCGAGTACGCGCTCCAGGTAGTGGGCGATGCTGTCGACCCGCCGCGCGAGGTCCGAGTCGTCGGGCGCGTCCATGCGGCCCGCCGCACCCGGCACCACGATGAGGTCGGCGCGCTCGGGGGACAGCGCGGCCGTGGCCCGCACGGACAGGGGCGGGGTCCCGCTGGGCACCTCCCGGGGACCCTCCGCGGTGACGAGTTCGACGATCAGATCGCTGTCGGTGAGCAGTCCCCCGGCGAACAGCACCTCGTACGGGCCCAAGGCGTCTATCGGGTCGAAGCCGTCGAAAAGTACAATCTGAGCCAGCATTTTGCGCCACTTCCCTGGGGTTTGCACGTGTTGAAGCGATATCGCCTTCACGCTATGCCGCCCCACCACGAGCCGGGCAGCGGCAAAAGTGACCTCCCCCGATGAGATCTGGCCACCGTCCCGCAGCCCCGGCGGGGACAGGGCTGCGGGACAGGGCAGGGCGGGGCTCAGCGCGGGCGGGTCGCCCGGCCGATCAGGGTGCCGATGTGGCCGGCCGCGGGGGCGGCCAGCACCTGTACGTCCGGGGCGGCCAGCCCTGCGGCCCGCAGGAGGTTCCGCCACTTCCGCGGGGTGTAGCTGTACCGGTAGGTGAACATCGCCCGGCCCGCGAAGCCGCCCTTGTACATGCCTTGCGGGCCGTAAGCGCCGGGGATGGCGGGCGGCTGGGAGAAGACGAAGACACCGCCGGGTTCGAGGCGGGCGAAGACGAGGGGGAAGAGCCGCGCCGGGTCGGTGAACCAGGCCGCGCCGAAGATCGAGTAGATCGCGTCGTAGGACGTCTCCTCCGCCTCCAGGAAGCCGAGGATGTCGGCGCACACGAACCTCACGCCCGACGGGCCCCACCTCCGCGCGGTGTTCTCCGTCATGACCGGGGACAGGTCCACCCCGGTGGCCCGTACTCCCCGCCGGGCGAGGTGGGCCAGGGCCCGGCCGGTCCCGCACCCCATCTCCAGCACGCGCCGCGGGCTCCCGAGCAGTTCGGGCCCCGGGCCGTGGTCGCCGTACTGGGTCCACCGGAACACGGGCTGCCCCTCGGCCACCGTCTCCCCGGCGGAGACGGCGAAGGCGTCCCACAGCTCCCGCTCGTGGTCCAGATCGTGCTGCGCACCCAACTGGCACACCTCTCTGTTCCCTTGGCATGACACCTGCCCCGCGTCCGGTGGGCGCGGGGGTGCGGGTACCGTCGGCCGCCGGGCCGATCGGGGCCTTGGTTCCCCGCCTCCCTGGTCGTCGTGCGGGCGGGTCTACGCGGGGAGACGCACCACGGAGGGCGTCGTCATGCCGTTGCACTCCATGGCAAGTGGGTCCAGTTCGACGCTGCGGATGAGGACTCCGGGGAAGTCCTCGAAGAAGGAGAGCGCCTCGGCAATGGCCGCAGTCAGGGTCTCGGCTTCGAACGAACAGATGAACCGGGAGTAGCCAGGCGCCTCGGCGAACATGATCCGCCCGTCGTTGAAACGGTCGAGCCCGTCCAAGGTGTCGGACTGCTCCGGATTCAACGGGCCCCGTAGGCACAGGTTGAAGTGCCAGTTACTTCCCGTTGCAATGTTTTCGGGTGAAGCCATCGGTCTTCCTTACCTCTTCTCCTGCGGCCCGAGGAGTTACACAGGGGGGGCATACCACCGAGGGAGCCGCCATGCCGTTGTGCTCGAAGGAACGCGGCGTCAGCTCGATACTGCGGATGAGAACTCCCGGGATGTGCTCGATACGAGCGAGGGCTTCCTTCATGGCCTCCAGAAGGGATTCGGCCTCGAAGTAACATTCGAACTGGGAGTACCCGGGCCCCTCTTCCAGCCCCACGAAGCCGTCCGCGAAGCGGTCGAGATGGGCCATGATTCCGGTCTGCTGCGGGGTGAGCGGGTCCTGCGGGTGCAAGATGAAGTGCCAGCTGGGCACAGCCGCAGTGTTTTCTGGTGAAGTCATCGATCCTCTTCGCGTCGTTCCCCGCGTTCTTGGGAGTGCAGTACACGGTGAAGCTGCTGCTGCACAGGCAGCAGATGACATAGCCCCAGTGGTGACCATTCTTGTCGTGCGTCACCTTAAGGCCGGCGGCCTCCGCCCTTTTGAGGGCCGACTCGATGTCCTTCTTCTGGTGCCGGTCGCCAAGTGCCATGCGCATATGACTACTCCGTGGCGCGCGGGGAGGTGGGCCGGTCGGGGAGAGGTCATTCGATCGGGGGGCGGGGGCGTGGTGGGGGTGACGGGCGCGGGGGCTTCGGGAGGTCAGGGGGTGGTGAGGAGGGCGTCAGGGGAGGTGGGGAGGGGGTGGCCCAGGAGGGAGCGGAGGCGGATGTACGGGTCGGCGTTGCCCGCGAGGATGCCGCCGAGGAGGGTGTCGCCCGCCGCGTCGAGGACCAGCTTGGCGTAGACGTCGCCGCCCGCGGTCTCCCGTACGAACTCCAGCGCGCCCGGGGTCTGCGCGTGGGCGTCGCCGAAGGAGGCCACGTCCACGCCCATCAGCTTGAGCTTGGTGGACATGTCGGCGCCCGGGAAGCGGGACGGGCCCTCGCCGAGCAGCTGGCCCGTGACGGCCTCCGCCATCCGGTAGCCGGGCGCGACCAGCCCGTAGCAGCGGCCCTCGACGGCCGCGCACTCGCCGATCGCCCAGATGTGCGGGTCCGGCGTGCGGCAGTGGTCGTCCACGAGGAAGCCGCCGCGTTCGCCGCGCGGCAGCCCGGCGGGGTCGGCGAGGGCGTCCTGCGGGCGCACCCCGGCGGAGAAGACGATCAGGCCGGTCTCGATCGCCGTGCCGTCCGCGAAGACCAGCCGGGCCACCCGGCCGTCCGGGCCCGCCTCGATGCGGCTGGTCGCCGCCCCGAGGTGGACGGTGACGCCGAGCCGCCCGACCAGCCGGCCCAGGACCCGGCCGCCGCCCTCGTCCACCTGGACGGGCATCAGCCGCGGGGCCATCTCCACCACGTGCGGGGCCAGGCCCAGCAGGCGCAGCCCGTTGGCGGCCTCCAGGCCGAGCAGACCCCCGCCGATCACCACGCCGGTCGTCGTGCGGGCGGCGGCCTCGCGGATGGCGTCGAGGTCGTCCAGGGTCCGGTAGACGCAGGCGCCGGGCAGCTCCCGGCCGGGGACGGGCGGGACGAAGGGCACCGAGCCGGTGGCCAGGACCAGGGCGTCGTAGCCGAGACGGCCGCCGTCGGCCAGGGTCACCGTCCGGGCCGGGGGGTCGACGGCGGTCACCTCGGCGGAGTGACGGAACTCCACCAGGGGGTCGGCGAGGAGGCCGGGCGGTACGAGGCCCAGCCCGGCCGGGGTCGCCCCGTCCAGGGCGGACGAGAGCCGGACCCGGTCGTAGGCGGGGTGCCGTTCCTCGCCGAGGACCACCACGCGCCAGGCGCCCGCCCGGTCGCGGGAGCGGACCTCCTCCACGAGGCGCTGCCCGGTCATGCCGTGGCCGACGACGACGAGCGTGCGGGTCCCTGCGGGGTGGGAGCGGGTGCCGGGGTCGGGGCGGGTGGTCATGGGAAGCCGGCCTTTCCGTGCGGAGCGGAGCGAAGAAGAACGAAGGAGAGGGAAGGAGAGGGAAGGAGAGGGAAGGAGAGGGAAAGGAGAGCTGGTCAGGGGGTGAGGGCGGGGGCCGGGGCTCCTGCGTCCGCCCCGGCCACCCCCGTCCCCGCGTCCGCCCCGGCCGCCACTGCCGAGGCCAGGGCCGCGCACGCCGCCTCGACCTGGCGGGTGCAGCCGCCGCAGCCGGTCGTGGCGCGGGTGGCGGCGGCCAGGGCGGGCAGGTCGCGGGCGCCGGTGTGCCAGGCGGCGGTGAGGTCCCGGTGGGTGACGTTGTTGCACAGGCAGACGACGGTCTCGGGGCGGGGCCCTGCGGACCCGGCCCTGGCCACGCGGGGGGCGCGGCCCAGGAGCAGGCTCAGCCGGTCGCGCGGGACGGGCAGATCGTGGACGTACAGCTCGGTGGTGGTGGCGATGGCCCGGTCGAAGCCGAGCAGGACGCCCGCGACGATGCGTTCGCCGACGAGTTCCAGACGGGCGTACCGGGCGCCCGCAGGGTCGTTGAGGGTGACCGTCTCCTCGACCGGGACCCGGCCCGGGACCCCGAGGACGACCAGACCGGGTCCGGCGATCCGGGGCCGCAGCACACGGCGGGCGGCGGCGACGCCACGGGCGCCCGTGGTGAGGTACCGGGCCAGGGCCACGGCCTGGGCCCAGCCGGAGGCCAGTGATCCGCCACGGTTGCCACGGTGTTCGGCGCAGTCGCCGAGGGCGTGGATCAGCGGGTCGTCGGTGCGCAGGCCGTCGTCGACGACGATGCCGGTGCGCACGCCGATCCCGGCGGCGCGGGCCAGCCCCGTCTCGGGCAGGACGCCGGTGCAGAGCAGGAGCGTGCCGGTGGGGAGGGCGCGGCCGTCGGCGAGGGTGAGCGTCCCGGCGGCCGGGCCCAGGGGGGTGGGTGGGCCAAGGGCAGCAGGCGCGGCGGGTGGGCCGGGTGGGGTGTAGGCGGTGGCGGCCTGCCCCACGACGACCTCCACCCCGGCGGCGGTGAGGCGGTCGGAGACCAGGGTTCCGGCGGCCTGGTCCAGGAGGTGGTCCATGGGCCAGGGGCCGGGGTGGACGAGGGTGACGGGACGGCCGCCGAGGGCCAGCGCGAAGGCCGCCTCGACGCCGAGGGAACCGGCGCCGAGGACCGTCACCGGGGTCCGGGCGGGACCGGCCGCCGGGCCGGTGAGGCGGGCGCAGTCGGCGAGGGTCCGCAGGACGGCCACGCCCGGGGCGGGTACGTCGTCCGGCGTCCGCAGCCCCGGCAGCCGGGGCACGAGCGGGGCGGCGCCCGTGGCGAGCACCAGCCGGCGGTACGGGAAGACCCGGCCGTCGGCGGTGTGCACCCGGCGCCGGGCGCGGTCGATCCGGACCGCGCAGACACCCGTGTGGACCCGGGTGTCCCCCGGCGGCGGGGGCAGCTCCATCGCCTCGGGCGGCAGGCTGCCGTCCAGGGCGGAGGTGAGCAGCGCCCGGTGGTAGGCGGGCCCGTCCTCGGCGCCGAGGACGGTGACGGGTTCGGCGTACCCGAAGTGGCGCAACCGGTCGACGAGTTGGTGCGCGGCGGGCCCGTTCCCGACGACGAGCAGCGGGGACACGGCCTCCAGCGGCACAGCGGGCCGCGACCCGTTCATGACCGGCCTCCCCGCGCCGCCACGGGTACGGGTACGGATACCGCCACGGGTACGGGTACCGATGCGGGTACGGGTACCGATGCGGGTACGGGAGATACGGAGGCGGAGTCGGAGTCCGGGTCGGAGTCCGGGTCGGCGGGCGGGGGCGGGGCCGGGGTGAGGTGGACGGCGGAGACCTTGAACTCCGGCATGCGGCTGCGGGGGTCCAGGGCGTCGTTGGTGAGCAGGTTGGCGCGGCCCGCGCCCGGGAAGTGGAACGGGAGGAAGACAGTGTCGGTGCGCAGCGTCGGATCGAGGCGGACCCGGGCCACGGTGGTGCCGCGGGCCGAGGTGACATGGGCCCAGCCGTCCTCGGTCAGGCCCGCGCGGGCCGCCGTGTCGGGGTGGATCTCCACGTGCGCCTCCGGGGCGGCGGCGAGCAGTTCGGGCACGCGCCGGGTCTGGGCGCCGGACTGGTACTGGGCCAGGACCCGCCCGGTGGTCGCGTACAGCGGGTGCTCCGCGTCCGTCTCCTCGGCGGGCGGCCGGTGTTCGACGGCGGCGAAGCGGGCCCGGCCGTCCGGGTGGGCGAAGCGGTCCAGGAAGAGGCGCGGTGTGCCGGGGTGGTCCCCCGCTCCCCCGGAGATCCCGGCGCTCCCGGAATCTCCGGGGACCTGCGGGCAGGGCCAGTGGAGGGCTTCGCCCGCGTCGAGGCGGGCGTACGTCACGCCGGAGTAGTCGGCGGGGCCGCCCGCGGAGGCGCGGCGGAGTTCGTCGAAGGCGGTGCGGGCGGTGGTGGGGAAGCGGTCGGCGGGCTGGCCGAGGCGGACGGCGAGGCCCTGGAGGACGTCGAGGTCGCTGCGGACGCCCGGCGGCGGCGCGAGCAGCCGGCGGCGGCGCAGCACCCGGCCTTCGAGGTTGGTCAAGGTGCCCTCCTCCTCGGCCCACTGGGTGACGGGCAGCACCACATCGGCCGTCCGGGCCGTCTCGGACGGCACGAAGTCGGCTACCACCAGCAGCTCCAGGCTCGCCAGCCGCTCGGCGACGTGCGCGGAACGCGGGGCGGAGACGGCCGGGTTGGCGCCGAAGACGAGGAGGGCCTTCGGGCCGTCCGCGGTCCCGAGGGCGTCGAGGAGTTCGTACGCGCTGCGCCCCGGCCCCGGCAGCGAGCCGGGGTCCACGCCCCAGACCCCGGCGACGTGGGCGCGGGCCGCCGGGTCGGTGATCATGCGGTAGCCGGGGAGCTGATCGGCCTTCTGGCCGTGCTCGCGCCCGCCCTGCCCGTTGCCCTGGCCGGTCAGGCAGCCGTAGCCGCCGCCCTCGCGGCCCGGCAGGCCGAGGGCGAGGGCGAGGTTGACGAAGGCCGCGACCGTGTCGGTGCCCTTGCTGTGCTGCTCGGCGCCGCGCCCGGTCAGGACGTACGCGCGGGCCGAGGCGGCCAGCATCCGCACCGCCTCGCGCTGGTCGGCGACCGGGACCCCGGTGACCTTCTCGACACGCTCGGGCCACCAGGAGGCGGCCCGTTTCCAGGCGGCGTCGAAGCCGGTGGTGCGCCGTTCCACGTAGGACCGGTCGGTGCGGCCCTCGACGACGAGGACGTGGAGGAGGCCGAGGGCCAGGGCGAGGTCGGTGCCGGGGCGCGGCTGGAGGTGGAGGGCGGCGCGGGCGGCGGTGGGGGTGCGGCGCGGGTCGATGACGATGAGCCGGGCGGCGGTGAGGTGACGCATCAGCGGGGGCATGGTCTCGGCCGGGTTGGCGCCCGCGAGCAGGACGGTGTCGGCGGAGCCGAGGTCGGTGACGGGGAAGGGCAGGCCCCGGTCGAGGCCGAAGGCCGCGTTGGCGGCGGCCGCCGCCGAGGACATGCAGAAGCGGCCGTTGTAGTCGATCTGGCTGGTGCCCAGGGCGATCCGGGCGAACTTGCCGAGCAGGTACGCCTTCTCGTTGGTGAGGCCGCCGCCGCCGAAGACGCCGACCGCGTCCGGGCCGTGCTCCCGGCGCAGCGCGAGCAGCTTGTCCGCGACGAAGCCGAGCGCGGTGTCCCAGTCGGCGGGGGCGAGTCGGCCGTCCGGGCCGCGCAGCAGCGGGGTCCGCAGCCGGTCCGGGGTCCGCAGCACCGCCGGGGCGGTCCAGCCCTTCTGGCACAGGCCGCCCCGGTTGACGGGGAACCCGGGGTCGGGGCGGACGGTGACCCGGGCGAGGTCGCCCCCGACACCGGACCCGGACCCGCCACCGGACCCGCCACCGGCGGCCGGGGCCGTGCCCGTGGCGGTTCCCCCGCTGAGGAACGTGCCGCACTGGAGGGCGCAGTACGGGCAGTGGGTGGCCACCTCTCCGGGGCCCGCCGGGGGGAGGGTGGCCGGGCCGGCGTCAGACACGGGCGGGCTCCGTCGGCCTCGGCCCGGCGGACACCTGGGCGGACACCTGGGCGGGGGCCTTGGCCGCCGCTGCCGCTGCGGCTGCCGCGCGTTCCCGGCGGACGTAGACGACCCAGGTCACGACGGCGCAGACGGCGTAGTAGCCGAGGAAGGAGAGGAAGGCCGGGGTGCCGTTGCCCCCGCCGCCGCTGTAGGCGCCCCGGAAGGCGAGGTTGATGGCGACCCCGCCGAGGGCCCCGACCGCGCCCGCGATGCCGATGGCGGCGCCGGAGAGGCGGCGGGCCGCGGCGAAGGCGCGGTGGGCGTCGTACCCGGCGACGATCCGGGCCTCGGCGTCCCGGGCGAAGGCGGTGGGGATCAGCTTGTAGGTGGAGCCGTTGCCGATGCCGCTGAGGACGAACAGGGCGGTGAAGCCCCCGATGAAGAGCGTCAGGGAGTCCCGGGCCGAGGCGAGGAGCAGGACGCCCGTACCGGCGCCCATGCCCCCGAAGGTGAGGAGCGTGACGCGGGCGCCGCCGAACCGGTCGGCGAGCCAGCCTCCGAGGGGACGGGCGAAGGAGCCGAGGAGCGGGCCGAGGAAGGTGTACGAGGCGGCCTGGAGCGGGGTGGAGCCGAACTGGGTCTGGAGGACCAGGCCGAAGGCGAAGCCGTAGCCGATGAAGGAACCGAAGGTGCCGATGTAGAGGAGGGAGATCCACCAGGTGTCGCGGTGGGCGAGGGCCTCGCGCTGGGCGCCCGGTGCGGCGCGGACGGCGGCGATGTTGTCCATCTTCACCGCGCAGAGCAGCGAGACGAGGACGATCAGCGGCAGGTACACGGCGGCGACGTAGGCGGGGTGGGTGTCGCCCACGGTGGTGATGACGAGCAGGCCGAGCAGTTGGACGGCGGCGACGCCGAGGTTGCCGCCGCCCGCGTTGAGGCCCAGCGCCCAGCCCTGGTGGCGGCGCGGGAAGAAGCTGGTGATGTTGGTCATCGAGGAGGCGAAGTTGCCGCCGCCGACCCCGCCGAGTGCGCTGATCAGCAGGAAGACCCAGAGCGGGGTGCCGGGCCGCTGGATGAACCAGACCGTGGCCAGGGCCGGGACCAGCAGGATCGCCGAGGCGAAGACGGTCCAGTTCCGGCCGCCGAAGCGGGTCACGGCCCAGCTGTAGGGCGGGCGCAGCAGGGCGCCGACGAGGGTGGGGGTGACGACGAGGAGGAATTTCTCGTCCGGCGCGAAGCCGAGTCCGATCTCGGGCGTCATGAACAGGACCAGGACCGACCACATGCTCCAGATGGAGAAGCCGATGTGCTCGGAGGCGACGGACAGGTAGAGGTTGCGGCGGGCGACGCGTTTGCCGCCACGCTCCCAGTACTGCTCGTCCTCGGCGTCCCAGTCCTCGATCCAGCGCCCCTTGGCGGGTCTCGCAGCACTCATCGGACCTGTTCTCCCTTGGCTGTCGGTCAGGCGGGGTGGGGGTGGAGGGGTGAGGGTGACGGTGACGGTGTGCCGGACGCCGGGGCCGTGGTGCCGGCCCCGGCTGACGAGGCCGCGGCTGACGAGGCCGGGGTGTCCGACCCGGCCCCGGCCCCGGATAACGAGGCCGGGGTGTCGTCCGGCAGAGCGGCGGCGGACAGGGCGCGGTCGACCAGGGCGCCGGCTCCGCCCGTGTAGCCGGCCGGGTCGCAGAGCCGGGCGAGGTACTCGGGGCCGAGCCCGTGCCCGGAGCCGGACATCTGGGCCAGGACGGAGCCCAGCGGCTGCCCGCTCGCGGCGGCGCGCGAGGACGCCTCGGTGAGCAGCTGCTTCGCGGCGGCCTTGCCCAGGACCGGGGCGAGGCGGGCGGCGATCCGCTCGGAGACGATCTGGCCGCCGGTCAGGCCGGTGTTCTCGCGCATCCGGCCGGCCCGGACCTCCAGCCCCTCGGCGAGTTCCACGGCGGTGTGGGCGGCGCCGCCGGTCAGCCGCAGGGCCTCGCGCAGGAGCTGCCACTCGGCGTGCCAGACGCCCGCGGACCGCTCGTCCTCGGTGACCAGGCACTGGGTGAGCCCGGCGGCGAGGACCGGGACCTGGAGGGCGGCGGAGCGGATCAGGGTGGCGAGGACCGGGTTGCGCTTGTGCGGCATGGCGGAGGAGCTGCCGCGTCCGGCGGCGGCGGGCTCGGTGACCTCGCCGACCTCGGTGCGGGTCAGCGACTGCACGTCGACCGCGATCTTGCCGAGGGCTCCGGCGGTGAAGGCCAGCGCGGCGGCGAGGTCGGCGATCGGGGTGCGCAGCGCGTGCCAGGGCAGGACGGGACGGGCGAGTCCGGTCTCGGCGGCGAAGGCGTCCACGAGCCGGTCCAGGTAGGGGGACGCGGTGTCGGCGGCGACCTCGGGGCGGTCGACGGCGGCGTACTCCAGGTATCCGGCGAGGGTTCCGGCGGCCCCGCCGATCGAGACCGGCAGGCCCTCGGTCTCGACCCGGGCGAGGCGGGCTTCGGCGTCGAGGACGAGCCGGTGCCAGCCCGCCGCCTTGAGCCCGAAGGTGGTGGGGACGGCGTGCAGGGCCAGGGTGCGGCCCGGCATCAGGGTGTCGCGGTGGGTGCGGGCCAGGCCCGCCAGGGCCCGCGCGGTCCGCGCCAGATCGGCGCGGACCAGGCGCAGGGTCCTGGCGGCCACCAGCATCGCGCCGGTGTCGAAGATGTCCTGGCTGGTGGAGCCCCGGTGGACGTAGTGCGCGGCCTGCGGGTCCCGCTCGCGGACCAGTGCCGTGAGCGCCTGGACCAGGCCGACGACCGGGTTGGCGGTCTCCCGCGCGGCGAGCGCGAGGGCCCGCAGGTCGAAGTGGTCCGCGCGGGCGGCCTCGGTGATGGTGTCCGCGGCGGACCGCGGCAGGGTGCCCAGCCCTGCCTGGGCCCGGGCCAGGGCGGCCTCGGCGTCGAGCATGGCCTGGAGCCACGCCCGGTCGCCGACGGCCGCCTCGGCCGGGGTGCCGGCCCGCACGGGGGAGAGCAGGCCGGCGTCCACGAGGAGGTCGCCCTCGGTCATACGATCACGCCGGGGAGCGTGTCGCCGGCGGCCTCGCTGGTGACCGGGCGGATGCCGGCCGGGACGTTCGCGACGGGCGGCAGGGCCAGCACGGCGCGGGCGATGGCGTCCGAGTCGCCGAGGGTCACGGAGTCCACGCCGGGCCGGATGCCGGCGGCGGTGACCCAGTGGACGGACTCGGTGGGCACGCCGTAGGCGAAGCGGCGCGGGTGGGCGGTGCCCCGGGCGTCGATGAGCCGGTAGGGGCGCTCGGTGACGGCGAGGCCGCCGGTCTGGTAGCCGCCCTGGCCGCCCGTGATGACGTACGGCTTGGCCTGGTCGGTGTCGAGCAGGTGCTGGAGCAGCGGGTCGGCGGTGCGGCGCAGGTCGGGCTCGGGGAGCCGGGCCTCGATGAGGACCTGTGCCTTGATCAGCGCGCCGGGCACCGAGGTGGACTCGGCCAGGTAGGTCTGGGAGCCGGTGTCGATGCGGACCTGGGTGTGGGGGCCGGTGAGGGTGAGGATGCCCGCCTCGATCAGGGCGATCATCTCCTCGATGCGGCCGGCCGGCGGGCCGATGGAGAGGAAGCCGTTGAGCGGGGTGTACCAGCCTTCGAGGTCGTCGCGGTGCGAGTCGCCGTCGAGTCCGCCGTGGTCGACGGCGAGGCGGACCTCGTTGCGCAGGTCGCGCAGGACGTCCAGGGCCGCCTTGACGGGGCCGCTGACGTTGCCCTGGCGGGCGGCGACGACATCGGCGGCGAGGTAGCCGACCAGCCATGCCTGGAAGGCGTCGCGGTCGGCGAACTCGGTGTCGCCGTAGGGGACGGAGAGCCGCTCCCAGCTCCAGTGCTGCTCCTCGGGGAGGTCGTACTCGGCGAGGAGTTCGACGCGGTCGGACGCCTCTCCGAGGTCGAGGTAGCGCTCGGTGAAGGCCTCGCGCTCCTCCGGCCGTCCGGAGGCGGCGAGCAGGGCGCCGTAGTAGACGCTCTCGACCTCACGGGAGATGAAGGGCCACAGGTCGCCGTTGAAGGTGACCGTCCCACCCTCCGCGGAGCGCTTGCGCAGGCCCTCGACGTAGGCCGGGGTCAGCAGCTTGGGGTAGTAACGGCCGTACGCGCCCTTCTCGTTGTCGCCGCGGGCGTGGTACGGGATGCCGCGCCGGGAGAAGGCGTAGAGGCGGGGCTCCTGGCCGGAGGGCTGGTAGGAGAGTCTGCCGTCCTCGTCGCGGACGAAGGTGCCGCCGCGGCCGTGGCTGAAGAGCGACATGTAGTCGAAGAAGTTCAGGCCCAGGCCGCGCAGGAGCACCGACTGGCCGGGCTTGATCTGCGCGAGGTCGGCGTCGGCGGGGTTGCCCGGCGTCAGGTAGGTCAGGTAGTGGATGCGGGCCAGGGAGGCGGTACGGGCCTCGCGCGGGGTCAGGCGGGCCGGGACGTGGCCCTGGGCCAGGATGATCGCGTCGAGGTTGTTGAGGCGGGTGCCGTCCTCCAGCCGGACGCCCTGCGGGCCACCGGGTATGCCCTGGGTGTCGGCGACGGCGACGGCGCGGGAGCCGTGGACGTGGACGGTGACGTGCTTGGGGGCGCCGACGATGACGCGCTGGAAGCACTCGCCGAGGTAGCTGCCGTAGAAGGCGCGGGTGGGGTAGGTGTCCGGGCCCATGGCGGCGGCCTCGGCGAGGGTGCCCGCGTCGTAGTCGCCGAACTGGCCGAGGACGGAGAGGGACTTGGCCCACTCGTACAGGCTCGGGCCGGGCTCGATGGGGCCGTCGATCGTGCAGCTCTCGTCCGTGTAGACGGTGATCTGGCAGGCGACGGTGTTCATCAGCAGGTGGCGGGACTGGCCGGAGCGCCAGACCCGGCCGGCGCCGGGGGCGGACGGGTCGACGACGTGGATGGCGAGCGCGTCGTGGGAGGGCTTCTGACGCTCGTTGGCGGTCAGGCGCTCGACGACGGACAGGCCGCGGGGACCGGCTCCGACGACGCAGATCTCGACGGATGAGCTGCTCATGCGATTTCTCCGTTGCTGTGGGGTGAACGGCCGGACGCCGAGCGGGTGCGGCGGCGAGGCCGGGCCAGTGCGGCGGTGGGACACGTCGGGCCGGGTCGGCCGGCCGGACGTCGGTGCGGCGGTGCTCACGTACGGCGGAGCGGGTGGTGCGGTGCTGTGCTGGCGGTGCGAGGGGTGCCGGCGGGCGCCGGGGCCGGAGTTGCCGGAGTTATTCGGCGGCGGGGGCGGCGGCGGGGGCGGTGGAGCCGGCCGCGACCAGCTGGGCCAGTTCGAGGCGCTTGATCTTGGTGGTGGAGGTCTGCGGGACGTCCTGGAGCCGCCACTGGACCGGGTCGGCGAGGTGCGGCAGGCCGATGACCGCGGACTTCCAGGCGATCAGGTCGAGCGGCTCGTCGTCGCGGGTGCACACCACCGGGACGGGGACGCCGTCGGCGCCGGGGATGATGATGACCTCGATCAGCTCGTGCAGCCGGGTGAAGAGCTTGTCCTCGATCTCCAGGGTGGAGCCGAGGCCGGGGATCTCGTCGACCTCGCGGTCGAGCAGGTGCAGG
The DNA here is from genome assembly GCF_044454165.1 of Streptomyces sp. NPDC051567. Taxonomy (NCBI): domain Bacteria; kingdom Bacillati; phylum Actinomycetota; class Actinomycetes; order Kitasatosporales; family Streptomycetaceae; genus Streptomyces; species Streptomyces sp. NPDC051567. The sequence goes on from NZ_JBITDK010000017.1 coordinate 92,578, forward strand.
CAGCCCCACCGGGTGCGGTAGCCGAGGTCGCCCATCCGCCACCAGCCGTCGTGGACCTGCTTCTCCCAGCGCTCGTGCTCGGCGAGGTAGGTGATGATGCGGCCGTCCGACTTGATCTCGATGAAGCCGGGGTTCTCCTTGGAGACGGGGTTGCCGTCCCGGCTGACGACGCGCACCCCGGTCATGCCGGGGAACGGTGATCCCACGCAGCGGCCGTCGAAGTCGGCGCCGCCCTTGCGGGTGTAGGTGCGGGCCGCGATGGGGCCGACCTCGCTCTGCCCGTAGGCCTGGGCGAAGAGCGGGTTGCTCCGCTTCGTCGCGTTGAGCAGGATCGAGACGGTGCGCGGGTGGATCGCGTCGAAGGTCGAGCTGAAGTACTTGACGTTCGCGAGCGGGCCGCGCGGGTCCTTGGCCAGGGCCTCCCAGCGCAGGAAGGTGTTGGGGTGGGCCTCGATGAACCCGGGCGGGACCTGGGCGAAGATGTCGGCGACGGCCTCCGGGTCGTCCTCCTTGAGGACGATCAGGGTGTGGCCCTGGAGGATCGAGATCGGCATGGCCGTGAAGAGCCGGGAGTGCACGAACGAGACGTGGACGGCGACGGGTTCGCGCTTGTTGACGACCGAGAAGACGGTGGCCTGCGGGCGGTAGCGGGACTCGAAGGTGTGGCCGGTGTGGACGGCGAGCTTCGGGGTGCCGGTGGTGCCGGAGGTGTGGGTGATCAGGGTCGGGTGGTCCGGCGGCATCGGGATGGCCGGGACGCGGTCCACCCCGGCGAGGGAGGCCAGCTCGACCGCCCCGTCGACGGAGCCCGAGGTGAGGAGCACCTTGGCCGTGATGTCGAAGATCTCGGCGGGCAGGTGGTGGTCGAGCTTGTCCTGGTCGGTGATCAGGAAGGGCTGGTCGATGCGGCGGACCAGGACCGCGACGGTCTCGCCGTCCAGCTTCGGGGACAGCAGGGCCGGGACGGCGCCGATCCGGGCGATGGCGCAGGCCAGCAGGGAGATGTCGAAGCCGTCGGACTTGTGCACGACGACGTGGTGGTTGGGCCGTACGCCGACCGACCAGAGCCGGGAGGCGAAGTCGGCGACCAGGTCCGCGAGTTCGGTGAAGGTGGCGCGGCGCCCGAGCTGCGGGGCGATGTCCAGGTCGTGATCCATGACCACGAGACCGGCGGGGGTCCGGTCGGCCGCTCGGTCGAAGAGCGTACCGAGCCGGATGCCCTTGTTTCCTATGCGCTGGAGAAGCATGGCCTCGTTCTCTCAATGTGTCTTCGGTGGCGTACGGGGAGTGGGCCGGCACCGGGGGACGGCCGGTGCCGGCGGCCGGAAGGATGGGCGGAGGGCGGGCGGAGGGCCAGCGGCGACGCGGGCGGCGACGCGGGACCGGCGGGCTCAGCCGCCTTCGACGACGTCGCGGATGCGGGCGAGGGTGGCGTCGAGGTCACTTTCGAGCTTCTCGGTCCAGTCCGTGATGAACTGCTTGCGCTGGACCTCGTCGAGGTCGGCGACGATCTTGTGGATGCCGGCGGTGGCCTTGCCCATCCGGAAGTGGTGGACCAGGACCGAGCCCTCGCCCTGCGCGGCCGGCTCGATGTCGAAGCCCCAGACGGACTCCTGGTCCTCCTGGGCGTGGGTCAGCATCATCCAGCGGAAGGTGCGGCCGGGCTCGGCGGCCGTGACGCGGGCCTCGGTGTACCAGGTGCCGCGGACCAGGGGGGCCCAGCCGACGACGTCCTCGGCGCGGAGGTTCTCGCCGCGGAAGACGGAGCCGACGCCGGAGGGTTCACCGGAAATCCACTCGCCGCCCTGGCACTCCGGGCTCCATTCGCCACTGCGGGCCAGGTCGCTGACGACGTCGTAGATTTCCTGTGCGGTGGCCGCGACGGGAATTCCGGCGCGGACCTCGAAAAGCGGGGTCGAGTCGATGATGGAGTTCGTCATGGCCGAAATACTGTCGCTCACACTTTCGGCGATCAACGGCCTTCTTCCGGGTCCATCAGGTCTTTTGGCCGGGGAATGCCCGGCCCGTTCCGGGCATGACTGGGCGGCACCGCGGCCCTGGGGCCGCGACGCCGCTGATCCTTTATTCTCCGTACGGTCCGTCCGCTATCCGGAATCCTTTTCCGGAGTACCACCCTCCACCGGGCCGCACAGGTCCGGATTCACCCCGGAGCCCTCTCAGCCCCTGGCGCGCAGGACGAGCTTTCCCGTCACCTTGCCCTCGTCCAGCAGCTGGTGCGCGCGGGCGGCCTCCGCCAGCGGGAGCACCTCGGTGGCGCGCGGGCGCAGCAGGCCCGCGGCCGTCAACTTGTTGACGTGCGCGGCGGCGTCGGCGAGCCGGCCCGCGGTGGCGTGCGAGATCGCGAAGCCGCGGACCGAACAGTCCTTGAGGTAGAGCGGCCCGACGGGCAGGACGGGGCGGGTGCCCAGCCCGGAGAGGACCACGATCCGGCCACGGCTCGCGAGCAGCGGGACCGCCGCCTCCAGGTCGTTGCGGGCCGAGGTGTCGACGTGGATGTCGATCCCGTCCGGGGCCAGCGCGCGGACGCGGCCCGGCACGTCGGGGTCGTGGTAGTCGACGACCTCGGCCGCGCCCCGTTCCCGTACGTAACCGAAGTCGCGCGGGGAGGCGGTCGCGATGACGCGCGCCCCGGCGTGCGCGGCCAGGGTGACCAGGGCACTGCCGACGTTGCCGGCCGCGCCGGCCACCAGCACGGTGTCACCGGCGGTGATCCCGCCCTGGTCGAAGAGGGCGAGGTAGGCGGTGACGGCCGGGTGGGCGAGGGCGACCAGGTCCACCGGGTCCACCCCCTCGGGCAGCGGGTAGAGCCGGTCGGCGGGGACCACGACCTGTTCGGCGGCGGCGCCCTGACGGCCGTCGTGGCCCAGGCTGTTGCACCAGACCCGGGCGCCGGGCGCGAACCGGTGGGCGACGGCGGGGCCCGCGGCCAGCACCGTCCCCACGAGGTCGCGGCCGATCACGAAGGGGAAGTCCAGCGGGGTGCGCCAGGCACCCGAGCGGACGAAGGTGTCGACGTGGTTGACGGAGACGACCTCGACCTCGACGAGGACGTCCGACGGCCCCGGCACGGGCGCGGGGAGCTCACCGAAGCGGATGACGTCCGCGGGACCGAGTTCTTCGATATAGGCGGCATACATGGTTCGGATTCTGTTCGCAGCGGCCGGTTCAGGAAACCCTCCGCCGGGTTTCTGTCAGGTGGGGCGGTGTGCCACGCGTCACCGAATCCGGAACCGGTACGGCCGGAATCGGAGATCGACATCGAAGAAATCGGAGATCAGCGTACCCGGAATGCGGGACGGGCCGGGGTCCACAGGATTCTGTCACCTGACGTAGTGACAGAGAATCCATGGTTACTTCTGGCCAGTCGCCACAGTATCCAATTCCGCGGCCCCTCACCTCGCCTCGCCCATGTGCACCCACGCTTGGCCATTCCTGGGAGTTTCCTGTGGTTACACCTTCACTCAGCGTCAGAAAAGAGACCGCCCTCCAGCAGCCCGACTGGGCCGACAACCCGGAACTGCCGAAAGTCAAGGAGGAGCTCTCCCGGCGCCCGGCCCTGGTCAACGCCGGAGACGTCCGCCGGCTCCGTTCCCACCTGGCCCGCGTGGCGGCGGGCCACGCGTACATCGTCCAGGCGGGTGACTGCGCCGAGGACCCCTCGGAGTGCGATGCCGGCTACATCGCCCGCAAGTCCGCCCTCCTCGACCTGCTCGCCGGCACGCTCAAGATGATCACCCACAAGCCGGTGGTCCGCATCGGGCGGCTGGCCGGGCAGTTCGGCAAACCCCGCTCCAGCCCGACCGAGGTCGTCGGCGGCACCGAGATCCCGGTCTTCCGGGGCCACATGGTCAACGGCCCCGAGGCCAGCCTCGCCGAACGCATACCCGATCCGTACCGGCTCCTGGCCGGCTACGAATCCGCCGCCGAGGCCATGGCCCACCTGGGCTGGACCGACCCGACGCGCCGCTCGGGCATCTGCCCGCCCGTGTGGACCAGCCACGAGGCCCTGCTCCTCGACTACGAAGTGCCCATGCTCCGCTGGGACGAGGAGGGCAGCCCGCTGCTGACCTCGACCCACTTCCCCTGGATCGGCGAACGCACCCGCCAGCTCGACGGCGCCCACGTCGACACCCTGGCCGGCGTCGTCAACCCGGTGGCCTGCAAGGTCGGCCCCTCGATGGACCCCGAGGAGCTCATCGAGCTGTGCCGGCGCCTCGACCCGTGGCGCGAGCCCGGACGGCTGACCCTCATCGCCCGCATGGGCGCGGGGCTCGTCTCCGAACGCCTGCCCACGCTCGTGGACGCCGTCCAGCAGGCCGGTCACCCGGTCATCTGGATCACCGACCCGATGCACGGCAACACCGTGACCGCCCCCGGCGGTCTCAAGACCCGTCTCGTCGACACCGTCGTCGCCGAGGTCCGGGGCTTCCAGGCGGCCGTGGTCCGCGGCGGCGGCACCGCCGGCGGGCTGCACCTGGAGACCACCCCGGACGCGGTCACCGAGTGCGCCACCGACAGCGGTCACCTCGACGGCGTCGGCGAGACGTACACGAGCTTCTGCGATCCCCGCCTCAACCCCCACCAGGCGTACGCCGTGGTGTCGCAATGGCGGGCCTGAACCAGCAGGGAGATGGGACATGGACAACAAGGTCGCCCTCGTCACGGGAGCCGCGGGAGGCATCGGCCTGGCCGTAGCCCGCCGACTCGCCGAGGAGGGCGCGACCGTCGCAGCCGTCGACCGGGACGCCGCGAGACTGCGGGACTCGGTGGAGAAACTGGCCGCCGACGGACTACGGGCCCACGCCTACCCGGCCGACGTCACCAGCACCGCGCAGGTGGAGGACGTCGTCGACCGGGTGGAGGCCGAACTCGGGCCGCTGGACTTCCTCGTCAACACCGCCGGCATCCTGCGCATGGGCGAGGTCCGGGAACTGAGCGACGAGGACTGGCTGCAGACCTTCGAGGTCAACGTCAGCGGCGTCTTCCGGCTCTCGCGCGCCGCCGTCAACCGGATGGTCCCCCGCAACCGCGGGGCCATCGTCACCGTCGCCTCCAACGCCTCCGGCACCCCGCGCACCGCGATGGGGGCCTACGGCGCCTCCAAGGCCGCCGCCACCATGCTCACCAAGACGCTCGGCCTGGAAGTCGCCAAGTACAACATCCGCTGCAACGTCGTCGCACCCGGCTCCACCGACACCGCGATGCTCGCCTCCATGTGGGAGGACGAGCAGGGCCCCGCCCGGACCATCGCGGGCAGCCCCGAGGCCTACAAGGTCGGCATCCCCCTGGGCAAGCTCGCCCGGACCACCGACATCGCCGAAGCCGTGCTGTTCCTGCTCTCGGACCGCGCGGCCCACATCACCCTGCACGTCCTGACCGTGGACGGCGGAGCCACGCTCGGCGTGTGACCCGCCCGCCGTGCGACCCGTCCGACCGTCCGACCGTCCGACCGTCCACCCCAACCGACCTTTCGAGGAAACACATCCGAGAGGAACACCATGGCCGGCATACCGACCATCGCGCCCTATCCCCTCCCCACCGCGGGAGATCTCCCCCCGTCCGTACCGCAGTGGTCGTTCGACGCGGACCGGGCCGTCCTGCTCGTCCACGACATGCAGCGCTACTTCCTCGCGCCCTTCCCCGACGCGCTGCGCGAAGAACTGACCGCCAACGCCGCCCTGCTGCGCGAGCATTTCGCCGCCGCGGGCGCCCCGGTCGCCTACACCGCCCAGCCCGGCGGCATGACCCCCGAACAGCGCGGCCTGCTCGCGGACATCTGGGGTCCGGGGATGCGCACCGGACCCGAGGACCGCGAGGTGGTCCCCGCGCTCGCCCCCGCCGAGGGCGACTGGGTCTGCACCAAGTGGCGCTACAGCGCCTTCTTCAAGACCGACCTGCTGGAGCGGATGCGCGCCGCCGGACGCGACCAGCTCGTCATCTGCGGCGTCTACGCCCACGTCGGCGTGCTGACCACGGCCATCGAGTCGTTCAGCCACGACATCCAGACCTTCCTCGTCGCCGACGCCATCGGCGACTTCAGCGAACTGGAGCACCGGCTGGCCATCGACTACGCGGCCAAGCGGTGCGCGGTCGTCACCACCGCGAAGGAGCTGGCCGGATGAGCTCCCTGCTGCTGGACCGCGTCCTGGGCCCGAACCCGCCCCCGTTCGCCCTGCTCTACCGGCCCGAGGCCACCGGCCCCGGCGTCCTGGACGTCCTCGTCGGCGAGACCGGCACCCCGGAGCTGCTCTCCGGACTGCGTCCCGCCGCCGCCCGGGCGGACCGGGGCCCGGCCGGCGCCCGGCACGAGGTGCTCGCGATCGTCCCGTACCGGCAGATCGCCGAACGCGGGTACGAGGCACCGGACGAGGACACCCCGCTGGTCGCGATGACCGTCACCGGCCAGGAGCGCGTCTCCCTGGTCGAGGCGCTGTCGCGCATCCCCGACCTGCCCATCGAGCTGGAGGAGGGCCGCTTCGACGTCTCCGACGAGGAGTACGCCGAGACCGTGCGCCGGGTCATCACCGACGAGATCGGTGAGGGCAAGGGCGCCAACTTCGTCATCAAACGCTCCTGGTCCACCGGTATCCGCTCCTACTCCACCGGCCACGCGCTGACCCTCTTCCGGCGGCTGCTGGAACGCGAGTCGGGCGCCTACTGGACCTTCGTGGTGCACACCGGCGAACGCACCCTCGTCGGCGCCAGCCCCGAACGGCACGTCAGCCTCGACGACGGCACCGCCGTCATGAACCCGATCAGCGGCACCTACCGCTACCCGGCGGCCGGGCCCTCACTGCCGGAGGTGATGGACTTCCTCGCCGACACCAAGGAGACCGACGAGCTGTACATGGTGGTGGACGAGGAACTGAAGATGATGGCCCGGATCTGCGAGGGCGGCACCCGCGTCGACGGCCCGTACCTCAAGGAGATGGCCCGCCTGGCCCACACCGAGTACTTCATCGAGGGCCGCAGCGGGCGGGCGCCGGAGGAGATCCTGCGCGAGACGCTGTTCGCGCCGACGGTGACCGGGAGCCCGCTGGAGAGCGCCGCCTCCGTCATCGCCGCGTACGAGCCGCAGGGCCGCGGCTACTACAGCGGCGTCCTCGCCCTGATCGGCCGGGACGAGCGGGGCGGGCACGCCCTGGACTCGGCCATCGTGATCCGGACGGCCGACATCGACCCCGGCGGCGGGGTGCGGATCGGCGTCGGCGCCACCCTGGTGCGCCACTCCGACCCCTGGTCGGAGGTGGCCGAGACCAAGGCCAAGGCGGCCGGGCTGCTCGCGGCGCTGGAGTCGCGCGGCAGCCGGGCCCGGTTCGCCTCGCACCCCCACGTCCGCGCGGCACTGGAGGAACGGAACCGGACGATCGCCGGGTACTGGCTCGCGGAGGACCAGGACCGGGCGGCTTCCGTGGACCCGGCGCTGGCCGGGCGGCGGGTGCTGGTGGTGGACGCGGAGGACACCTTCACGGCGATGATCGCCCGCCAGCTCTCCTCGCTGGGACTGGACGTGACGGTCCGCCGGTTCGACGAGGCGTACTCCTTCGACGGCCACGACCTGATCGTGATGGGCCCCGGCCCCGGGGACCCGCGCGACACCTCCCACCCCAAGATCGACCACCTGCGCACGGCGGTACGGACCCTGCTGGACGAGCGCAGACCCTTCCTGGCGGTGTGCCTGAGCCACCAGGTGCTCTCGACCACCCTCGGTTTCGACCTGGTGCGCCGGGACCATCCCAACCAGGGCGTGCAGAAGGAGATCGACTTCTTCGGCCGGGCGGAACGGGTGGGCTTCTACAACACCTTCGCCGCCCGCTCGGCGGTGGACTCGGCCATCGTCCCGGGCATCGGGCTCGTGGACATCAGCCGCGACCCGGAGACCGGCGAGGTGCACGCGCTGCGCGGCCCGCACTTCGCCTCGATGCAGTTCCACGCCGAGTCGGTGCTCACGCAGAACGGCCCCCGGATCACCGGGGAGCTGCTGGCCTCGCTGACGGCCCGCATGCTCGCCGCCTGACGCACGGGCGCGGGGGGGGGGGGGGGGGGGGGGCGGCGCCCCCCCCCCCCCGCCCGCGCCCCCCCCCCCCCCCCCCCCCCCCCCCCCCCCCCGGCCGCCCCACCCGACCCATCCCGCCCCGCCTACCTCGCCTGTTCTGCCTTACCTGTTCGGCCCTACCTGATCTGTTCCACCCGCTCCACCCGCTCCACCCGTCCTACCTGACAAGGTCCCGAAGACGCCGTTGTCGGCATTTCCCCGGGACGGAACCATCAGTTCCACACAGTGAGGAGTCGCCCAAATGATCACGACGGGAATTCACGGTGCGCGCAATGCTCTTTCGGTCGGCGTGCTGGGCACGGGCTCGTACGTACCGGCTCATGTCGTCTCCAACGACGAAGTCGGAGCCCCGGCCGGAGTCGATCACGAATGGATATTCGGAAAGACGGGAATTCGCAACCGCCGGTGGGCGAAACCCGATGAGGCGACATCCGATCTCGCGGTGATCGCGGGGCGCGCCGCCCTGGAGGCGGCGGGCGTCCGCGCCCCGGAGCTGTCGCTGATCGTGGTGGCGACCTCCACGCCCGACCAGCCGCAGCCGCCGACCGCCGCGGTGGTCGCCGCCGAGCTGGGCGCCGACCACGGCACCGCGGCCTTCGACGTCAACGGCGTGTGCACGGGCTTCCTCTTCGCCCTGACCTCGGCCACGAGCATGCTGGAGGCCGCGGGCGGGGGCCATGCCCTCGTCATCGGGGCGGACGTGTACTCGCGCATCCTCAACCCCGCGGACCGGCGCACCACGATCCTCTTCGGGGACGGGGCGGGCGCCGTCGTCCTCGGTCCGGCCGCCGGCGCGGACCGCGGGGTCGTCGCGAACCGGCTCGCCAGTTACGCGGCCGACCGGCACCTCATCGAGGTGCCCGGCGGCGGCAGCCGCATTCCGGCGACCGCCGCGACACTCGCCGAAGGACTTCAGTACTTCACGATGAACGGCCGCGGTGTGCGCGATTTCGTGGCCGACAATGTCCCGCCCGCGATCCATGAATTCCTCGCGGCCCAGAACCTCACCACGGCGGACATCACGCATTTCGTTCCGCACCAGGCCAACGGCCGGATGCTGGAAATGCTCTCCGACGGACTGGGACTTCCCCTGGACCGCACCTGGACGACGTACGAGGAGTTCGGCAACACCGGCTCCGCCTCCGTCCCCCTCACCCTCGACCACGCGGCCCGCTCCGGCCGGCTGGCCCCCGGTGACCTGGTCCTGCTGGCCGGTTTCGGCGGCGGCATGGCCCTCGGCCTCTCGCTCGTCCGCTGGTGACACCTGCCCCGCGCCCCCGCTCCCTCCCCCCTGTCCCCCGTCCCCGTCCCCCGTACCCGAGGACGACACCCCTGAAGGAGACCCCCCATGCTGGCCACCACCGTGCTCGACGACGCCACGGTCGACGCCTACCTGGCCCGGATCGGCGCGACCCGCCCGGCCGCACCGGACGCCGCGGGCCTGCGCCACGTGACCTACCGAGCCGTGCTCTCCGTGCCCTTCGAGAACCTCGACTACCACCTCGAGGACACCGAGATCCACATGGACCACCGCGCGGTCGACAAGATCGCCCGGGAGAACCGCGGCGGCGGCTGCTACGAGGTCAACACCGCCCTCGGCTTCGTCCTGGAGGCCCTCGGCTACGACGTGGAGATCCTGCCGGGCCGGGTGCACCGCCCGGCGGGGCTCGGCCCGTTCCTCGGCCACCTCGCCCTGAAGGTCACCATCGGCGCCGAGGTGTACCTCGTCGACACCGGCTTCGGCCGCAACAGCCGCTTCCCCCTCGACTTCACCAGCCGCGAGGTCCAGAGCGACCCGCACGGCCAGTACCAGCTCAAGGACGTCGAGGGCCGGGCCGGCACCGTGGACCTGTGGCTCGGCGACCATCCGCTGTACCAGGTCGTGGAAACCCCGGTCCGCGTCGAGGACTACGCGCCCTCGCTGTGGTGGTACCGCACCGCGCCCGACTCCTCCTTCCTCCAGGCCCTGTTCTGTTCCATCCGCACCGAGAACGGGCTGGTGACCCTGAAGGGGCGGCACCTGAACGTCGTCGACGGCGAGCAGCGCACCAAGACCGTCCTCGCGGACGACGCGGAGGTCATCGCCGCGTACAAGACCTACTTCGGCATCAGCATCGACACCCTGCCGGCCGAGCCGGAGAACTCCACCACCACCGGCGTCCGCACCGACTGAGAGAGTCCCCAAGGCCATGGCTGACCTGATCGCCGGCGAGAGCCGGCCCACGAGAGAGAGCGGAGCGGCGCCCGCCGCGACGGGTTCCGACCTGGACGTCCTGGTGGTCGGGGCCGGGCCCACGGGCCTGCTGACCGCCGTCGAACTGCTGCGGCGCGGCATCCGGGTCCGGGTGATCGACCGCAACACCGCACCCGTGCTGACCCCCAAGGCCCTGTCCGTCTGGCCCCGCGCCCTCGACATCCTCGCGGACAGCGGGCTCGACGGGGCGGTCGAGACGGAGTCCGTACGGATCAACACCCTGAGCTACTTCTCCGAGCGGCGCCCGCTGGCCTCCTTCGGGTTCTCCGACGACCTGGCGTGCCGCACCCTCCCGCAGCACGTCACCGAACGGCTGCTCACCGAACGGTTCACCGCGCTCGGCGGCAAGATCGAGCGCGGGGTGCGGCTCCTGGCCCTGGACGGCGTGGACTACTCCGGCCGGATCGAGGCCACCGACGGGGTCACCGCCGTCCTGGAGACCCCCTCGGGGGTGGAGCGGGTCCGCGTGCCGTTCCTCGTCGGCGCCGACGGCGCGGGCAGCGCGGTCCGCGGCCAGCTCGGCATCGGCTTCGAGGGCTCGACGTACGAGATGGCCTTCGCCCTGATCGACGCCCGCATCGAGGGCCATCTGCCGCCGGACGAGTGCCACTTCTACCAGTCGGCGGGCGGCGCGCTGGTGATCGTGCCCGTCCCGGGCGGGATCTTCCGGTTCCTGTCCGTGATGCCGCAGGGCGAAGCCGCCGTGGACGCGGAGATGATGCAGGCCGTCATCGACGAGCGCGGCCCGCGCGGCGTCCGCATCAAGGAGGCCGTCTGGAAGGCCGTGTTCCGGGTGCACGCCCGGCGGGCCGGTGAGTTCCAGCGCGGCCGGGTCTTCCTGGCCGGCGACGCCGCGCACGTCCACAGCCCGGCCGGCGGCCAGGGCATGAACAACGGCCTCCAGGACGCCCACAACCTCGCCTGGAAGCTGGCCGCGGTGATCCGGGGCGACTCCCCGTCCTCGCTGCTCTCCTCCTACGGCGAGGAGCGCGCGGAGGTCACCCGGCAGATCGTGCGCGACACCGACCTCCAGACCCGCGCCTGGGTGGTCAAGTCCAAGGTGACGGTGGCGGCGCGGGACGCGACGTTCCGGCTGCTGGAGCGCAGCGGGATCATCTCGGAGCTCTACGCCCCCGTGATGGCGGGCCGCCGGCTCGCCTACCCGGTGACCCGCGCGTCCCAGGAGCCCTCGGGCTGGACCGGCTGCCGCGTGCGGCGCTCGCTCCCCGGCGGCCTGGAGGTCGGCGCGGTCCTGCCGCGGCGCCTGGCGCTGGCGTACGGGATCTCCGGGCCCTCGGCGGACCCGCACGGCTGGCACCTGGCCGTCGTCTCCGGCGGCGGCCGGGAGTGGGAGGAGGAGCTGGGGCACGTGGTGGCGCGGTGGCCGCTGGTGCGCCAGGTGACCTTGCGCCGCAAGGACGCCGCCTCCCAGGCGGGGTGCCGGGCACCCGGCTACTACCTCGTCCGGCCCGACGGGCACATAGCCGCCCACGGCCATACACGGGATCTCGGTCTTCTGGAAACCGAACTGCGGCTTTCGTTCGGCTGATCCGCAATTCCCGGCCCCTTCCCGTGAATCCCCCGACCCTCCTGGAGCGTTATCCGTCAGATACCTGATCCATGACCGGACGCGTTCCCGTGTTCCCGTTCACCGTTCCCGATACCACCCATCGGGCGGGAACGGCGCGGGAACCGTCCGGTAATCCCCCTTGGGAATCTCAGTTTGTCGAAAGCGACACGGGATTCGAACACACAAGGGGAAACCACATGCGCGCCAAGCTCGCTGGTCTGGTCGGTATCTTCGCGGTCGCCCTCGCCCTCGGGCTGGGTGTCTCCGCCGGGCAGGACGAGCAGGCCGACGCCACCACCACCGGGTACGTCGTCCTCGCCGAGGACAAGGGCCCGGCCTCCCCTCCGGTCACCCCCTCCCCGACCCCGGCCCCCGGCACCGGGGTCTGATCCCGCCCGTCGCGCACACCAGTGGGCCCCGTCCGGACCGGACGGGGCCCACTGGCGTTCCGGCGTCCCCGAAGGACCGGGGGCCCGGGCTCCGGGGGACGGCGTCCCCCGGGGCCCCGGAAGGGCCGGGAGACGGAAGAACCCCGCGCGCCCCGGGCGCGCGGGGTTCCCCGCGTGATCTCGGCCGGCTCGCCGGCCGCCGTTCCTCAGACGGTGCGCCGGGCGTGCGGCGGCACCCCCATCGCCTCGAAGAGGGCCTCGGCCCGCTCCCGGTGACCGGCCGCCTCCAGGTGCCCGAGCCGTTCGGCGGCGGCGGCCATCCCGTTCAGCGCGTGGGCCATCTCCACCCGGTACCCCGCGCCCTCGGCCGCCGACAGGGCCCGCTCGTGCAGGCGCAGCGCCTCCTCGTCCCGGCCGCGCCGGCCGTGCCCCAGCGCCAGCAGGTTGTCCACCCGCGACCGGCGCTGCGGCGAGGTGGTCGGGGTGACCAGCGCCAGCACCCGGGCCTCGTACTCGCCCGCCCGTTCCGTGTCGCCCAGCAGGTCGCAGATCTCCGCCGAGACCGCGAGGGTCAGTACGAGGGTCTCCGTCGAGCACGAACCGACCAGCGCCATCGCCTGGCCCAGGCTCTCCCGGGCCTCCGCGAAGGAGCCCATCGCCCGCTGCGCCAGCGCCAGCCCGGTCCAGGCGGACGCCTCCAGGTCCAGGGCGTGGGACTGGCGGGAGACCGCGATCGAGCGGCGCGCCGCCTCCGCCGCCTCCTGCGGGCGGCCGAGCGCGGTGCACACCGTACTGACGGTGCTCAGGTCCTCCGCCCGCTGCTGCGGCAGCTTCGCGCCCGCCTGCCCTTCGAGGGCCCGTACGGCCTGCATCGTGTAGTCGTACGAACTGGCCAGGTTCCCCAGGGCGTAGTGGGAGAGGCCGAGCAGCCCGAGGCCGATGGACTCGTCGCCCACGTCCCCGGTGCGCCGGGCGCCCTCGATGGCCTCCTCCGCCGCCTCCACGGCCTCCACGAAACGGCCGAGCTTCCAGCGGGCGACCCCCAGGTTGTTGAGGGTCCGGGAGATCAGCTGGATGTCGTCCATGCTGCGCGAGGCCGCCAGGCCCGCCCGGCACACCGCCTCGAACTCGGCGAACCGGCCGCGCAGGTTGAGGTGGAAGGAGGCGTTGCGGGCCAGCGCGAACACCTGCTGCGGCAGCCCCTCCTTGCCCTCGCGGGCCAGCAGCGTGCGGATGCCCGCGGACTCCCGGTCGAACCACTCCAGGGCGCGGTCCTCCCGCCGCAGCGGCGGCAGCGCGTACACCGGTCCCGTCGCCAGGTCCAGGCTGCGCCGGGAGGGGAAGAGCAGCGCGCACGCGGCCTCGGTGGCCCCCGTGTAGTAGCCGATCAGGCGGCCGTCGGCCGCCTGCCCCTCCGGGCCCTGCGTCCCCTCGCCCAGCGAGAGCGCGTACGTGCGGACCAGGTCGTGGAAGGCGTACAGGCCCGGCTCGTTCTGCACCAGCAGGTGCATGTCGAGGAGGTCCTCCAGCATGTCCTCCGCGTCGCGGACCCCGGTCTCCAGCAGCGCCGCCGCCGAGTAGACGTCGACCTCCGCGCCCGGGTGCAGGCCCAGCAGGCAGAAGGCGGCGCGCAGTTCCTCCTCCATCGCCTTGTACGAGAGGCTGAGGGTGGCCGCGACGCTGCGTTCGCCCGCGCTCAGCTCGTCGAGGCGCCGGGTCTCGTCCTCCAGCCGGTCGACCAGGTAGCGGACGGTCCAGCGGGGCCGGTTGCGCAGCCGGGCCACCGCCAGGCGCAGGGCCAGCGGCAGGTGGCCGCAGAGCTCGGCGAGTTCGGCGGCGGCGTCCGGCTCCCGGGCGACCCGGTCGTCACCGAGCAGCTCGGTGAGCATGGCCCGGCTCTCCTCGGGCGGCATCACCCCGAGCGAGACCCACTCGGCGCCGTCGAGGTCCACCAGCCGGGCCCGGCTGGTGACCAGCACCAGGCATTCCGGGGAGGCGGGCAGCAGGGGCAGGACCTGCCCGGCGTCGAAGGCGTTGTCGAAGAGGAAGAGCAGGCGGCGCCCGGTCAGCGTGGCCCGCCAGAGCCCGGTCAGCCCGGCCTCGTCGTCGGGGATCACCTCGGGGGGCACGCCCAGGACGCGCAGCAGCCCGCCCAGGGTGACGGACGGGAGCTGCGGCTCCTCGCCCGGGGTGAAACCGCGCAGGTCCACGTAGAGCTGGCCGTCGGGGTACTGGCCGGCGAGCTGGTGGGCGGTGCGGACGGCCAGGGCGGTCTTGCCGCAGCCGCCCATGCCGTCGACGGCGATGACCCGGGGTCCCTCGCGGACGTCCTGGCGGCAGGCGGCGAGGACCTCGGCGACCTCGCGTTCGCGGCCGGAGAAGTCGGGGAGGCTGGGCGGCAGGGTGCTGGGGGCGGTCCGGGGCGGCGCGACGAGCCCCGCGGGCAGGGCCGTTCCCCCGGCGGGGGCGGCCGGGACGTCACCGGCCGCGGGCGACGGGGCGGCCGGGGCGGTCAGTTCGGGGGAGGCCCGCAGGATGTCCTCGTACATCTTGGTCAGCTGCGTGCTCGGGTCGATGCCGAGTTCCTCGACGAGCAGCTCGCGGACCTTGGCGTACTCGGTGAGCGCCTCGGCCTGCCGCCCGGAGCGGTACAGCGCCAGCATCAGGTGGCCGCGCAGGGTCTCGCGCAGCGGGTGCTGGGCGATGAGGGTCCGCAGGTCGCCGACGAGTTCCCCGGACTCCCCCAGCGCCAGCCGCAGCGCGAAGAGCTGTTCGGCGACGCCGAGCCGGCGTTCCTCCAGCACGGCGGCGGCGGCCTCCACCACCGGGCCGCCCGTCCCGGACAGGACGGGGCCGCGCCACAGGGCGAGGGCGGCGCGCAGCTCCCCGGCCGCCTCCTGGGGGCGGCCGCCGGCGGCGGCGGTGCGGGCCTCGCGGACGTGCGCGGAGAACTCGTGCAGGTCGAGCTGGCCGGCGCCGACCTGGACCCGGTAGCCGGGCCCGTCGGTGACGATGAGCGCGCCGCCGCCGGGAATCCGGCGGCGCAGATCGGCCACGGCCTTGCGGATCTGATGGGAGGCGGTGACGGGCGGTTCCTCGTCCCAGACGGCCTCGACCAGACGGGCCACGGGAACGACATTTCCCGGCTCCAGCAGCAAAGTGACAAAAACTCGTTCGTAAATTTGACCGCCGAGCCTGATTCGTGCTCCAGCCGCCCATCCTTCGAGCGGTCCGAGAATGTTGAAGCGCACCTGGCTTTCCATCGAATTCCCCATGGCCCTGTTGCCCTGCCCCCCTTCAATACTCTCTGGCGGAGAGTATTGCCCGGATAGTAAGCACGTTCCCGGCCGAAGAGGTAGCGAAGAGGGAACGAAGTGGGAACACCGCCTCCGACAGTTGCGTCCTGACTCGGACTCAGGAGCAGCGATGAAGACATACGGCCTCGGCGCCCCCCGGCGGAGCGTGCGCCGCGCGGCGACCCACTCCGGCACCCGGCCGGCCGCCGCGCACAGCGCCTACCAGGCAACCGTCCCCGCCACGGCCCAGCCGCCGTCGCCCCCCACCACACCCGAAGCCCCCCGGACCTCCACGACACCCGGGACCGCCGCCGCCGGGGCGGACCTCCACGAGCGGATCGTGGAGGCGATGATCTCGGAGCTGGGCCCGCGGCTGTTCCGGTCGCTGCGCCGCAGTGACCAGCGGGCCCGCGGTGAGCAGTACCTGCGCGGACTGCTCTACGCGGAGGGCCGCAAGTCCATCCGCAACCTGGCCGGCGCCGTCGGCGGCGCGGGCACCGAGCAGTCCCTGCACCACTTCATCACCGAGTCCACCTGGCACTGGGCGCCGATGCGCGCCGCGCTCACCCGCCATGTGGAGGAACTGGTCCAGCCCAAGGCGTGGGTCATCCAGTCCATGCCGATCCAGAAGGCCGGCGAGCAGTCGGTGGGCATAGACCGCCGCTTCGTCCCCGAGCTGGGGCACTCCGTGCACGGCCAGCACTCCTACGGCCTGTGGATGGCCTCGGAGGCGATGAGCGCGCCCGTCAACTGGCGGCTGTACCTCTCCCCTTCCTGGCTCCAGGACCAGGAGAAGCGGCGCCGGGCCGACATCCCCGACTGGGTGGAGGAGGAGTCACCGGGCGAGTGCGCCGCGGCCACCGCCCTCGACGTCCTGGACTGGGAGGTGGAGCGCCGTCCGGTGATCCTGCCCTCCCGGGACTTCGTCTCCAGCGCCGTCCTGGGCCGCTTCCACGCGGCGGGCGTCCCCGTCCTCGCCCGGCTGCGGGCCATGGACCAGCTGCGGGTGGCCGACACGGCGATGCCCGGGTACGGCGCGGGCCCCCTCCCCGTCGCCGACATGCTCCAGCACGTACGCGGGCTGCGCCGGCCCGTGGAGTGGCTGGACGGCTCCTCCGGGACACCGGTCGTGCGCACCAGCCTGGTCGCGGGCATCCGCGTCGAACTGCCGCAGACCCGCCGGTCGGTCGCCGGTCCGCAGCAGTGGCTGCTGATGGGCGAGTGGACCAACCGCAACGGCCCGCCGAGCGAGTTGTGGCTCACCGACCTCACCACCACCTCGCTCGACGGGCTGACCCGGCTGGCCAAGCTGACCCGGCGCACCGCGCTGGACAGTGCCGACACCGGGGAACTCGCCGGTCTGCGCGATTTCGCGGGCCGCTCCTTCCAGGGCTGGCACCGCCACCTCACGCTCGCCTCGGCCGCCCACACCGTCGCGATCGGCGCCGGCCACGCAGTGTCCCGCAGCCGTGCGGCGGCTTCGACAAGCACTCCGGACGAGGACCGGCAGCAGCGGCGGACGGGCTGAGGCGTGTTGTCCGAGGGTGACGGGAAGCCGCGCAGAGGGGAGTGTTCGGGGCCCGCTCCAGCGCTGCCTCGACCCGCCTCACGCGGCGGCTCCGACGGTGCGCGGCGCCAGGGCGGCGCCGGGGGTCGCGGGCGCCGGTACGCGCATCGCGAGCAGGCCCACGACGGCGAAGTAGACGCCCCAGCCCAGCCAGCCCCAGCCGGCCCAGCCGACGGAGACGGTGATGAGCGGGGGTCCGACCACGGTCGCGACCGCGAAACCGAGGTTGAAGGCGGCGAGGTAGCCGGTCTTGCGGCCCTCGGGGATGTGCAGCAGAGCGGCGCCGGTGGTGCCGGAGATGATGTACAGCTCCCCGAGGGAGAAGATCAGCGCCGCTGCGACCACCAGGGCCAGGTCCGCGGACGGCCCTCCGAGCGCTGTCAGCGGTACGAGGAGCGCGGCAAGCGCCGACAGCAGCCCCCCGCGCCGCATCATCCGGCGGGCCCTGCCGAGCCGCTCGGAGCCCTTGCTGACACGGACCTGGAACGCGACGATCACGGCGGTGTTGAGGACCTGCACGAGGGTGACGGTCCAGGCCGGGGCCTGGGTCTGCTGGACCACCCAGAGCGGGACGCCGAGTCCGAGGACCAGGGCCGACATGGTCAGGGCCCCGTACAAGGCGGTGATGCGCAGGAAGACACGGTCGCGTAGGACGCTGCCGCGCGAGGGCTGCCCCGGCGCGGTCGCGGCCGTGTGCCCGCTGTCGCCGAAGGTCCGGCAGACGACGGCGCAGGCGACGAAGAGGAGGGCGGAGAGGACCATCACCGAGCGGTAGGCCCAGGGTTCCCCGACGGCGATGGCCACGCCCGAGGGCAGGGTGCCCGCGGCCATGCCCGCGTTGCGCAGCGACCGGAGCCGGGCGAGCGATCCGACCGCCTCCTCGTTGGTGGACCGGGCGATCAGCCCCGACTCGACGAGCGGGCCGATGCCCCGGCTCAGGACGCCCGCGACCGCCGAGGCGAGCAGCGCGGTGACGAAGGAGTCGCAGGCGGCCAGCGCCAGGAAGGCGGCGGCGCGGACCAGGAACAGGGTGGTCAGCACCGGGCGGGTGCCGAACCGTTCGGCGGCCCGCGCGATGGGCATGGCGCCCAGCAGCGAGGTGACACCGGCGATGCCGAGGACCAGCCCGATCTGGGCGTTGGGCAGGTCCACGGCCTTGTCGAAGAAGAGGACGGACAGCGAGAGGTACATCCCGAGTCCGACGGCGTCGGTGAGTCCGGTGGCGTAGAAGCGTTTCTTCATCTGAGCGATCCCAACGTGATGAGTGAGAGGGATTGCGGTACCGGATCTCAAGCGGCCGGCGCCACGGCCGGCGGCACGCCGGTCTCCACGAGTTCGATGCCGAGGGCGCGCTCGACCCGGCCCGCCAGGGCGCGGGCCCCGTCCGGTGTCTCCCCGGTGACCAGGAAGGTCGCCAGGTGCAGCGTCCGGTCCCGGCTCACCGGCAGGCCCGGGGCGAACCTCGGCGCGAGGTAGACCAGTTCCGGGAAGGCCGCCAGCACCTCCTCCTTCGGCGTCTGCGCCGTCACCCGCCACTGGCCCTCGGGGATCGGCACCATCCGCTGGACGGCCGCCCGGCCGAACTCGGGCACGGCGTCCGGGGCGAGCCCGAGGGCGCTGCGGCCGATCTGCCGGGCGTAGTCGTATCCGGCGGAGGCCAGGAACATGACCGGCATCGGTCCGCCCGCGCGGGCGTTGACCTCGATCACGCGCGGCCCGTCCGGGGTCAGCGCGACCTCCGTGTGCACGGCCCCCGTCGTCAGCCCGATCGCCGCGATGGCCCGGTCCGCGCAGTCGACGGCCGCCGCCTGGACGTCCGGGTCCAGGCGGGAGGGCATCGAGGTGCCCTCCTCCGCGTACCCGTTGCGCAGCGCCAGCCGGTCGCTGACCACCAGGTGGTGGCGTTCCCCGGCCGCGAGCAGCGACTCGACGCTGCAGTACGCCGCCCAGCCGCTGTCCCCGTCGGCCTCCAGGGCCATCCGTTCCTCCAGCAGGAAGACGTCTTCCTTCTGGAGGAAGGCCGAGACGGTGGCCCGGCCGTCGCGGTAGGCCGCGCGCAGCTCGCCCAGCGTCCGCACCAGCCGGACGCTCTGGCTGCCCGCGCCCAGCGAGGGTTTGAAGACCGCGGGCAGGCCGATCTCCCGGACCGCCCGCGCCAGGTCGTTCTCCCCGTCCAGCACCGTGAACCGGGGCGAGGGCACGCCGTGCTCGGCGAAGACCTGGCGCTGGCGGGACTTGGACTGGGCGACGGCCACCGCCTCCGGGGAGTTGCCCGGCAGCCCCAGCCGCCACGCCAGTTCGGCCTGCGGGCGCAGCAGCAGCTCCGAGTAGGTCACCACCCCCGCGACGGGCCGGCGCGCGTGCAGGGCGGTCCCGGCGGTGACGGCCTCGTCCAGGCCGGGCGCGGTCAGGAACTCGCCGTCCAGGCCGCGCGCGGCCCAGTCCTCGCGCACCGGTCCGGGATCGCCCCAGGCCGAGAGGTGCACGACGGAGACGGCCCGGCTGATGCGGGAGAGCGAGTCCAGGGCCTGGCCGGGGGCGTGGCCGCCGATGCCGGAGATCAGCAGGAGGTGGGGGGCGTCGGCCGGGTGTGCGGTGCGGGAGGTCATGACGGGTCCTTCCGGAGGAGGTCAACGGAGTCAGCGGAGTCAGCGACGGATCAGGGGCGGTGAGCGGTGTTCGCGTGCGTACGGCGCCCGCGGGGGCTCCCGTACCGGGAGCGGCGGGGCGGGGCGGCGGGCGGAGCGGAAGGAGAGCAGCTCGGCGACGAGGCCGTCGAGGCGCTCGCGCAGCCCCTCCAGCGGCGCCCCCGGCGTGAAGTCGCCGCCGGTGGACGCCACATGGGTGGGGACGGCCCAGCCGCTGAGCGCCCGGACCACCGTGCGGAGCTGGTCGCAGGCGGTGCCGGCGCCGCGCGGGCCGCCCCCGGCGGCGATCAGGCCGACCGGGCGGTCGGCGAGCGCGTCGCCGGTCAGGTGGTCCAGCGCGTTCTTCAGCAGCCCGCTGTACGAGCCGTGGTAGACAGGTGTGGCCAGGACGGCCCCGCTCGCCGCGGCGACCCGGGCCCGCAGCCGGGCGGTCTGGCTGCCCGGCTGCGGGTCGTCGTAGTCGGCGAGCCGGTGGCGTTCGGGGAACTCCACGCTCAGGTCGAGGAGTTCGTAGGCGACCCCGGCGGCCCGGACCCGGTGCGCGGCCAGCTCCAGGACCCGGCGCGAGACCGAGTCCGGGGCGGGGCTGCCGAGGATGCCGAGGATCACCGGACCGCTCCCCAGCCGAGGTCCGGGGCGAGGACCAGGTGGATCTCGCGTTCGGCGCGGGCGACCAGCCGCCTGACCTCGGCGTGCGAGTCGTGGGTGAAGACGTGGGTGCTGACGCCCGTGCCCGAGAACCGCTGGGCGGGCACCAGGTCGCCGATCCGGTAGGGCACGGAACGGAACCAGCTGTCCCGTGCCACCGCCACGTCGTCGAAGTCGAGCAGCGTCCCGCCGCCGGCGGTGTAGTGCACGGTCCAGCCCGCGTACGCGCCCGCCGGGGCCCGGCGGCCCTCCCGGGGGTCGGCGCCCGCGTCGATGAGCATCTTGGCGTGGGCGAGGGAGATCCCGGTGGTGGCCCGGAACGCCTCCCCGACGCCCGCGCCGCCCGGCCGCGCCGCGACCTCGCAGAAGGTGAGTCCGTCCTCGCCCGCGAACGCCTCCAGGTGCAGCACCCCGTTCCTGACCTGCCAGGCGTCGGTGACCTGGCCGAGGAGTTCCCGGGCGGCGGCGCGCAGGGCGGGGTCGGCGACCGTGATCGAGGAGAGCGGTTCGGAGCGGGAGACGGCCAGGGTGTCGGTCTCGTAGCGGGAGACGTCCCAGATGAGGTCGCCCTGGTGGAGGACGGCGTCGATGTGGCACATGTCGCCGCTGACGAACCCCTCGCAGAGGTGGCTGCCGGGCCGGAACTCCTCGCGCAGCCACCGCTCGACCATCGCGGCGCCGGTCAGGACGCGGACCCCGTACGAGCCGGAGCCGTCGCGCGGTTTGACCACGATCCTGCCGTGCCGTTCGAAGAGGTCCGTGACGTCCTCGGGGGTGTGGACGAGGTGTCCTTCGGCGACGCGGATGCCGGCCCGGCGGGCGATGCGTTTCATCACCGCCTTGTCAGTGAACTTCCGTGCCGCGCAGGGTTCGTCGCCGCTCGTACCGAGCCGGGTCCGCAGCCGGGCGGCGCCTTCCAGGAGCCGTTCGGAGACGGTCACGACCCGGTCCACCGGGTGCAGGTGGTGCACGGCGTCGGCGAGGACCTCCACCGCCTCCTGGTCGAAGACGTCGGTCCCGGCGGCGAAGTCGGTCGGGGCGCCCTGGCCGAGGTGGTGGCCGTAGCCCAGCACGCTGACCCGGAACCGGTCGGGGTCCAGTACGGGGCCGCCGTCCTCCCGCGTCCACGTCGAGGAGCCGATCCGGTCCAGGACCAGGACGTGCGTGCGGTGGGCCGGTTCGGTGGACCACGTCAGCGAGCGCTCGATGCGGTCGGCGGCCTGCTCGGCCTCGGCGGTGGTGGCCGCGGCCACGGTGCAGGCCAGGCGGACGGCCGGGCCGGTGTGGATGCCCGAGGAGCCGAGCGGGGTCCGCGCGAAGGCCAGCTCGGGCCAGCCGTGCAGCTCCTCGGCGGTGGTCGCGGCGACGATCCGGAAGCGGCCGGGCCCGGAGGTCAGGTACCGCTGGACGGCGACCCGCGCGGCGCCGGGCAGGGCCGCGGCGGCGGGGCGGCCCAGGGCGTTCGCGGCGGCGGCCGTGACCAGGCTGCGGCGGTGGGCGGCGTCGTAGAGGTCGAGGACGGCCTCGTCGAACCCGGGCAGGACCAGGGGCGGCGTCCCGGGGGCGCCGAGGACGACCCGGGCGGGTCCCTCGGTGCCGGCCTCCCGTACGGCCGCCGCGGCGCGCAGCGCGAGTGCGTCGCAGACGGCCCCGGCGGTCAGGCGGCGCTCGGTCACCCCGTTGTCGGGGGCCTGGTCGCCGCTCTCGTCGATGAGGGCGAGGACCTCCACCCGTCCGCCCCCGGCGACGGCCAGCACGGTGGCCACGGGGTCGAGGACGTACTCGGCTTCGAGCAGCAGCCCGTCCTCCCGCGACCACGCGTCGTCCGCGTCCGCGGCGGCGGTGGTGGCGGGGGCGGGGCCGGGGCCGGGCGCGTCGGGGGTGCCCGCCCCGGCGGCGGGACCGGTGGCGGGACCGGCCGCCAGGGCCCGCAGCAGCCGGGCCTCGGGCTGGTAGGGCGCCGACCAGGCCAGGACCCCGGCCACGGG
The DNA here is from genome assembly GCF_044454165.1 of Streptomyces sp. NPDC051567. Taxonomy (NCBI): domain Bacteria; kingdom Bacillati; phylum Actinomycetota; class Actinomycetes; order Kitasatosporales; family Streptomycetaceae; genus Streptomyces; species Streptomyces sp. NPDC051567. The sequence goes on from NZ_JBITDK010000017.1 coordinate 115,015, forward strand.
GTGGCGGCCGTGCGCCGCCAGGAACGCCTCCCGCGCCTCGGTGAAGGTCAGTTCGTCGCGCCGCAGCACCGTCAGCCGCCCGGTCACCGCACGGGCCGCGGCCACGATCCGCGCGGCCGGGTCGTCCCCGCCCAGCAGCAGCACGAGGTGCTCCCCGCCGGTCCCGTCTGCGGAGGCGTCGGCGTCGGCGGGACCGGCCTGGAGGTCGGCCTGGGCGTCGGGAGCGGCCCCGGCCGCGGCGGGGGCTCCGCCGCCGCCACCGGCCCCGGCGGCCGGTTCGACGCGCAGGGCCTCGTGGACCAGCCCGGCCGCCTCCGCCGCCGCCCGCGTCGCGCGCGACGCGTCCGCGCCCCGCACCATCACGTACCCGAAGCGGTCGTGGTTGGTGGCCAGGGCCGGGACCCGGTCCCCGGGGCCCGCCTCCACCTGGCAGTCGACGACCCCGGCCGGCAGCTCGGAGAGGGCCGGCGCGCTCCCGCGCACGATCCCCCCGCGCGCGCTCCACAGGGTGTGCAGGGCCACCGTCGCGAGCGGCGGGGCGGCGTCCTCGACCGGGGTGCCGGTGGCCAGCGCCACCAGGTCGCGCGTGAGGGAACGGCCCAGCGCCAGCGACATCTGACGGGTCACCACGTATCCGGCGATCCGGCCGTTGACCTCGATCAGCTCCGGCCCTGTCGGCGTCATCAGCAGCTCGACGTGGAGCGCGCTGGAGCGGACCCCCAGTGCCCGGACCGCGTCCAGGACGAACCGCCGCGCGGCGCCCACCCCGGGGAAGCTCGCCGGGAAGTGCCCGCCCAGCTCGGCCGTGGTCCCGGGCCGGGCCGCGGTCCGCTCCGCGAAGCCGAGCACGACCGTCCGCCCGTCCTGCACCAGCAGTTCGGCGCTGACGTGGCGGCCGACCGCGTACTCCTCCACCAGGGCGGCCGGTGGTTCCCCGTCCGGTCCGAGCGGGACCCCGAGCACCCCGGCCAGCGCACCGGCCGCCTGCTCCCGGGTCCAGGCCACGGTGACCCCCACCGACCAGGCGCCGGAGGTCGGCTTGACGACGCAGGGCAGGCCGATCGCGTCGACCGCCGCGAGCCCCTCCTCCTCGGTGGCCGCCCGGCGCCAGCGCAGGGAGCCGATGCCCGCCTCCCCGAGCCGCTCGCGCACCGCCGCCTTGTCGCCCAGCAGCCGCGCCGTGTCCGGCGACTCGTGGGGCAGGCCCAGGGCGCGGGCGAACACCGCCGCGCTGTGCAGGGAGGCGTCCGCCCGGCAGATCACGCCGTCAGGGCGGTGGGGGCCGAGCCGGCCGCGCAGCAGCGCGGCCAGGTCGTGGCGGCCGGCCAGCTCCGGCACCTCCACCACGCGCGTCGCACGGGCGATCAGCTCGAAGCCGGGCCTGCCGCGGTAGGCGTCCAGGCGCCGCGTGACGAAGCTGACCTCGATCCCGTCGTCGGCCATCTCGGCGACGAGGTCGAAACCCCGGACGGTTGCCGTCTCCAGCAGAACAACATGCATGTGTGCTCAGCCCCTTGAGTCCTCTTCTTGTATCGCAGCATCAACGCCGGAGGAGCGCAGGGCAAGCGGCACCGGAAAACCCCCGGGCACTCCATCACCTCTTCCCGGGACGTTCCCGTTCCGTTCCCGTCCCATTCCCGTTCCCCTACCGCCTCCACTTTCGGCGTTCCTTCCTCGTTCCCGGTTCTGACCTGCACAGATACGTCAATCAGAAGTTTTCGAATACATCAGGTCGGGCGACTTCCCAGATTGCCCACAAGCGCGTTGTCCGCTCCTGACGGCCGCTCTAATTTGCTGAGCAGAGAACTGTGGAGACACACACCGGGAGCCCAGCCTTTCGAGGTGGCCGGAGAAGGGACGAAAGACGCGTGCGCACCATCGAGATTCCGAAATCCGGTACCGGACATTCAGCCCCGATCACCCATGTGGCCTTCAACCGGGACGGCTCCCGGCTGGCCACCTGCTCGTACGACGGGACCGTGATCGTCTGGAGCACCGCCGACCCCGCGCGGCCCACCGAGACCGCGACGCTGCGCCACCGCCGGCTCGTCAACGCCTCCGCCTGGAACCCGGCCGACCCGACCCTCCTGGCGACGGCCTCGGCCGACAAGACGGTCGGCATCTGGCGCGTCCCCCAGGAAGGCCCCGCCACCCTCGTCAACGTCCTCGCCCGGCACACCGACGACATCAACTCGGTCGCCTGGCTGCCCGACGGCGAACGGCTGATCTGCGTCTCCGAGGACGGCCGCGCCACGCTCTGGTCGGTCCTGGACGGCACCTTCCTCACCGAGGTCGGCTCGCACGAGGCGCACTGCATGATGGTCTCCGTCAGCGCCGAGGGCCTGGCCGCCACCGTCGGCGAGGACGGCCTCGTCGCCGTCAGCGACCCCTCCCGCGCCGGCGCCGCACCCCGCAGGCGCCTCTACGACTCCTCCATCGAGGGCTGCGCCTGGTCCCGCGCCGGCGACCTCCTCGCCGTCGCCCGCGACGACGGCTCCGTCGACCTCCTCACCCGCGAGCTGGACCACGTCCTGACCGTCGAGGTCTCCTCCTGCGCCGCCCGCGCCGTGGACTGGGCCGAGGACGACTCCGCCTTCGTCGTCGGCGCCTACGACGGCTCCCTGCACTGGTTCGACCGCTCCGGCCGCCGCCTGCACACCGTCGCCGACCGCCGCGTCTGGCCGCGCTCCGTCTCCGCCTCCCACGGCCTGGTCGCCGCCGGCTCCTTCCGCAACGCCCCGCACCTGTACGCCATGGCGGACGCCCGCGAACTCTTTGGCCCCGACCGCGCCACCCACGGGCCCAACGCCCTCGCCGCGCTCGGCGGGGAACTCCTCGTCGGCGGGGACTGCGGCACCGTCTTCGCCGTCAGCGACCCGGACACCGGCCGCCCCCAGGTCACCGCGATCGAACTCACCGACGGCCCGATCCTCTCCCTCGCCACCGACGGCGCCACCCTCTACGCCGGGACCTACTCCGGCCAGGTCATCCGCTACGACGGCACCCACCTGCGCAGCGAGCCGCTGGGCGCCCCGATCCCCTCCCTCACCCTCGACGGCGGACGGCTCGTCGCGGGCACCTACAACGGCGAGTTCCTCGTCCTGGACCCGGACACCCTGCACCTGGACGAACGCGTCGAGGCCCACGGCGGATCGGTGAAGTCCCTGCACCCGCTGGAGGCAGGCGGTTTCCTCTCCGCCGCCACCGACCGCACCGTCGAGGCGGGCCCGCTGCGCGGACGCACCCGCCTGTGGGAGCACGGCAACCTCGTCAACGCCGTCGCCGGCCTGCGCGACGCCGTCGTCGCCAGCGCCTCCCGCGACCACACCGTCAAGGTCGGCCAGCTCCTGCGCGCCGAGGACGGCTCCCCGCGCACCGGCCTGGTCCAGACGCTGCTGGGCTCCGACGAGTCCGTGAAGTGCGTGGCCCTCCTCGGCACCGCCGAGCGGCCCACCGTCCTGGCCGGCTCCTACGACTTCAACCTCTACTCCTGGCAGGTCGACTGGGCCGACTCCGCGGGCACCCTCGCCTCCGGCCGCGTCCTCGCCGAGTTCACCCAGGGCCTGTCCTGCATGCTCCAGCTCGCCGACGGCCGGGTGGCCGTGGCCGGCTGGGACGGCCGGATCGTCCTCGTCTCCACCGGCCCCGACGGCCCCCGCATCGAACACTCCCTCCACATCGACGACATCGCACAGGCCGCAGGCCGGAAGCAGGTGGCAGCATGACGACCACGGCACCCCCGACGGTGACCCTTCCCGCGCCCCCGGTGGCCCCGCCGCCCCCCGCGACGGTCCGGGCCCGCGTCCCCGTCGCCCTCGCCCGGGTCCGGGGCCGCAGCGCCGACCTGATCACCTTCCACGGCCTGCCCGACCCCGGCGAGCACTTCGCGATCACCGTCCCCACCGCACCCACCGCCGCCGGGACCACCCCCGCCGAGGCCCCCCTGGTCCGCCTCCACAGCGAGTGCCTGACCGGTGACGTCCTCGGCTCGGCCCGCTGCGACTGCGGCCCCCAGCTCGACGAGGCCCTCGGCCGCATCGCCGACCACGGCGGCGCCGTCCTCTACCTGCGCCAGGAGGGCCGCGGCATCGGCCTCTACAACAAGCTCGACACCTACCTCCTCCAGCAGCAGGACCACGACACCTTCGCCGCCAACCGCATGATCGGCCGCGGCGACGACGAACGCGACTACGCCTCGGCCGCCGCGATGCTCCACGCCCTCGGCCTCACCCGGCTGCGCCTGCTCACCAACAACCCCGACAAGGTCCGGGAACTGCGCGCCCACGGCATCGAGATCACCGAGGTCGTCCCGACCGGCGTCTACGCCACCCCCGACAACGCCCGCTACCTCAGCGCCAAGGCCGAGCTCGGCGGACACACCCTGACCCTGTTGCAGGAGGCCGCCGCGTGAAACTCGAAGACCTGGCCCTGTCACCGCACTTCGCGGAGCACGGCGACCTCGCCGACCCCCGCCGACTGCGCGTCGCCTGCCTGCCCGGCGCCGACCCCCGCCAGCTCGCCGTCGCCGTCGAGGACCCGGAACTGCCCCTCGGCGACCGCCTCGCCGCCGGAGCCGTCCTCGGCCTCATCGGCGACCCCCGCATCCCCTCCCCCGCCACCGGGACCGGCCCCGCCACCGCCTTCGTCCCCGGCGCGGCCGTCCGCATCGGCCTGCCCTCCGACGAGACCGGCTACGTCACCGCCGCCTGGGGACACGTCGGCGTCGAGGAGGAGTGGATTCTCAAGGAGTGCCCCGAGCACACCGTCGAGCTCGCCGACTTCTGGATCGCCGCCTACCCGGTGACCAACGGCGAGTACCGGGAGTTCCTCGCCGACACCGGCCTGAGCGAACGCCCCACCACCTGGTACCTCGGCGCCTACCCCTGGGACCGCTCCAACCACCCCGTCGCCGGCATCCGCCCCGAACACGCCGACACCTACGCCGCCTGGCTCACCGACCGCACCGGGCACCCGTGGCGGCTGCCCACCGAAGCCGAGTGGGAACACGCCGCCAAGGGCCCCGACGGCCTCCCCTACCCCTGGCCCGGCGGCTTCGACCCGGACGCGGCCAACACCCGCGAGTCCGGCGTCCACACCACCAGCCCGGTCGGCGCCTTCCCGGCCGGCCGCTCCCCGTACGGCGCCCACGACATGGGCGGCAACGTCGAGGAGTTCACCGCCGACGACTACGTCCCCTACCCCGGCGGCCCCTACATCTCGGACCACCTGACCGAGACCATGGGCAGCTACCGGATCGCCCGCGGCGGCTCCTTCTCCCGCTTCGGCGACCTGACCCGCACCCGCCGCCGCCACGGCCCCTTCCCCGGCCCGCTGTACCCCGTCGGGTTCCGCCTGGCCACCGGGAAGTGCCCGTCATGACCACCTTCCTGGCCCCCTACCGGGTCGTGCCCGGCTTCGAGGCCCTCAGCCACGCCCTGGCCGGACGCGCCCCGGACCTCGCCGAACTGAACGCCCCCTTCACCCCCCTGGAGCGCGCCGCCCACCGGCTGCTGCCCCGGCTCGCCACCCTGCGGCCCGGCATCGGGGAGACCCCGCTCGTCCCGGTCCCCAGCCGGGCCGGGCGGGGCCGCGTCTGGCTGAAGACCGAGTCCGCCAACGCCTCGGGCACCGTGAAGTCCCGTACCGCCTACGCCCTGGTCTGCGCGGCCGTGGCCCGCGCCGGCACCCCCGCGGTCCGGCTGGTCGAGTACTCGGGCGGCAGCCTGGCCGTCGCCCTGGCCGACCTGTGCGGACACCTGGGCATCGACCTCCACCTGGTCGTCCCGTACGGGGCCCCCGACCGGCTGGTGGACGCGCTGCGCCGCCAGGGCGCCCTGGTCTCCGCGGGCCGCGAGGGCGCCGGCTTCCTCGGCGCCATGGACGAGGCCCTGCGCGTCTCGGCGCGCGAGGACCGCGACCTGCTGCTCCAGCACTGCGCGGCCCCCGCCGTCGCCCTGCACCGCGAGCACACCGGCGCCGAGATCGTCCGCCGGCTCCGCGGCCACGGCGTCGAACCGGCCGTGCTGGCCGCCTCCGTCGGCACCGGCGGCAGCCTCGCCGGCGTGGCGATGGCCCTCACCCAGGCCTGGCCGCACTGCCGTCACCTCGGCGTCTTCCCCGCCGAGGCCGTCCACGGCGACCTGCGCGCCCCCGACGGGACCCGCCGGATGAACGGCACGGGCGGCCTGGGCCACGGCCTGCGCCAGCCCCTGCTCGCCGCCTTCCCCGAAGGGTTCCTCCAGTACACCACCGTCGCCTATCCGCAGGCCCTGCACGCCATGCGCCTGCTGCGCCGGGAGCACGGCATCGCCGTCTCCAGCAGCGCCGCGGGCGCCTGGCTCAGCGCCTCCGAGGAAATCGACCAAGGCCCGCCAGGGCGCCATGCCGTCGCGGTCGTCGCAGGCCGCGGAACGATCGAGGAGTGGGAGCATGCCGCAGAAAACTGACACCCTGCCCACCACGGCCCCGGCGGACCCCGCCGGTACCGGGCCCGGCGAAACCGCCGAGCGCAACTACTGCGGCTATCGCGAGATCGTCCGCAACTCCTTCAAGCAGTGGTACAAGGACAACCGCGACTCGTGGTCGGGGACCACCACCAACGACCGCGTCACGCACTTCGCGATCGCCGCCGCCCCCACCGACGAGACCCCGACGGGCACCGGCCCGGCCCGCGTCCTGGACATCGGCTGCGGCCGGGGCCTTCAGACGGCCTCCCTCGCCGAATGGCTGGAGGCCGACGTCACCGGCCTGGACCTGCTCGACGTCTGGGACACCCCCGAGGTCGAGAACGGCACCATCCGCTTCCACCAGGGCGACTTCCTGGGCTTTCGCGCCACCGGCCTGGACCTCCTCGTCGACAACGGCTGCCTGCACCACCAGCGCCGCGAGGACTGGCCGGCCTGGGTGGAACACGGGCGCACGATGCTGCGGCCCGGCGGGGTCTGGGTGGTCAGCGTCTTCCTCAGCCCGGACGGCGAGATCACCCCGCACCCGCTCGCCGACGGCCGCCTGAACTGGTGGCTCACCGAGGAACTCGTCGTCGAGCTCTACGAGGACGGCGGCTTCCGCTCCACCGGACGGCTGGAGATCGACCGCCACTTCACGTACGAGGGCCACCGGCTCAAGTACCTGACCCTGTCCTTCGTCGCGGTCTGAGCGGCCCGGTCAGGAGAGAGGAGACCCGGCGATGCTCAAGGAGATCGCACTCGGCGCACGGGGCAACGACAAGCACGTCCGCTCCGCCCTGCGCGACGGATTCTTCCTGGTCCGCTGCGCCGTGCCGGACCGGCTGCTGGACGAGGCGTACGCACAGCTCGGCGCGTTCTTCGAACTGCCCGCCGAGGTCAAGGCGGCCTGCCGGGTCACCGGCGCCGACGGCCAGTGCGGCTACCTGCCGCCCCTGGTCGAACAGGGCGAGAAGGGCCGCGCCCCGGACTGGAAGGAACTCTTCCACTGGGGCGCCGCCCTCCCCGCCGCCCACCCGCTGCGCGAGCGCTACCCCGCCCGCTACCCGCGGCCCTCCTTCCCCGACCACCTGGTCCCCGGGATCGGCGCCACCCTCGGCCGGCTCCACACCGAGATGGCCCGCTTCCAGCTCGACGTCGTGCGCCACCTCGCCGGGGCGCTCGGCGCGACCCCCGGCTACTTCGAGGAGATGCTGGAGGACGGGCCCGTCGTCAACCGCGCCACCTGGTACCCGCCGATGGAGCACGCGCCCTCCGCCGACCACGTCTGGATGGTGGAACACCAGGACTTCGACCTGATCACCGCACTGCCCCGGGCCACCGCCGCCGGTCTCGAAGTCCTCATCGACGGCGAGTGGACCTCCGTCGAGGTCCCCGAGGGGTACGCCGTCCTGAACGTCGGCATGGTCCTGGAGCGCCTCACCGGCGGCCTGGCCCGCGCCGCCGTCCACCGCGTCACCGCCGCGCCGGGACAGCGCGGCGGCCGGCTCTCCCTGGTCCAGTTCTGCCACCCCACCCCGTGGACGGTGCTCACCGCGCTCCGGGGCACCGGCGACGACCCGGCCGCCCCCGAGCCCTACCCGGCGCTGACCGCGCAGGACCTCTTCCAGCGCACGATGTACCGGATCAACCGGCTCGACTCCCAGCAGAGCGCGGCGGCCCGCTCATGACCGCCACCGGCCCCGACACCACCGCCCGCAGGACGACCGGCACGGGCACGGCCACGGGCGGCGGCAGGAACCGGGGCAAGGGCGCGGGCGCGGGCCGGACCCCGCGCGGGGGCCCCGTCAAGGCGGTGACCCCGGCCCACGCACCCGCACCCGCCCCGGCCCCGGCCAAGCCGCTCTCGCTCCTGCGCCAGATCCGCGAGGACCTGGACACCGTCGTCGCCCGCGACCCCTCCCGTCCGCGCCGCCGCGAGGCCCTGCTCCACTCGCCCTGGCACGGCCTGGTCCTGCACCGCCTCGCCCACCGCCTGCACCGCGCCGGCCACCGGTTCTCCGCCGGACTGCTCACCCTGGCGGGCCGGCTCCTGTCCGGCATGGAGATCCACCCCGCCGCCCGCATCGGCCGCCGGGCCTTCATCGACCACGGCTTCGGCGTCGTCATCGGCGAGACCGCCCGCGTCGGCGACGACGTCACGCTCTACCACGGCGTCACCCTCGGCTCCCGGGGCTGGTCCCACACCGGCGCCCCCGACGCCCGCCGCCATCCCGTCATCGGCGACGACGTCCTCATCGGCGTCGGCGCCTGCGTCCTGGGCCCGGTGACCATCGGCAACGGCAACCGCATCCGGGCCCACTCCCTCGTCCTGCGCGACCTCCCCGCCCCCGGCCGCACGGCCCGCGTCTCCCCGATCCGGTCCCTGGTCCACCACTCAAGGAGCACCTCATGACACCGACCGCCCTGCGTGAGCGCACCCTCGACCTCGCCAAGGACCTCGACACCGGGGCCTGGATACCCACCGACCTCGAACGCAGCATCGCCGAACGGCTGCTGACCGCCGCCACCCCGGTCGGCAGCATCACCGAACACGCCGTGCGCGAGGCCCTCTGGGAGGGTTCCGAGCCGCTGACCCGCGTCAACGACGGCCGGCTCTCCGTACTGCTCGCCGAGATCACCCACAGCCTGGCGGCGACCGAGCGGGACCCGGCCGGCCTGGCCTCCGCCCAGGCCCTGCTCTCGGCGGTCAACCGCCGCCGCTGAAACGGCCGTCGGACGACGGCGGCCGGGCCGGCGCACGCGTCGGCGCCCCGGTCAGCGGAGCGCGCGCAGCCAGCCCGCCGCCTCGGTCGCCCAGTAGGTGAGGATCATGTCCGCGCCGGCCCGCCTGATGCCCAGCAGGGTCTCCAGGATCGCCCGGTCCCGCTCGATCCACCCCTTCTCGGCCGCCGCCTCGACCATCGCGAACTCGCCGCTGATCTGGTACGCGGCCACCGGGACGTCCACGGCCCGGGCGACCTGGTGGAGGATGTCGAGGTAGGGGCCCGCCGGCTTGACCATCACCATGTCGGCCCCCTCCTCCAGGTCGAGGGCCAGCTCCCGCAGCGACTCCCGGGCGTTCGCCGGGTCCTGCTGGTACGTCTTGCGGTCCCCCTTGAGGGAGGAGGCGACGGCCTCACGGAAGGGACCGTAGAAGGCGGAGGAGTACTTCGCGGTGTAGGCGAGGACCGCGACGTCCTCGTACCCGGCCCCGTCCAGCGCGTCCCGCACGACCCCGACCTGCCCGTCCATCATCCCGCTGGGCCCCACCACGTGGACCCCGGCGTCGGCCTGGACCTGCGCCATCTCGGCGTACCGCTCCAGCGTCGCGTCGTTGTCGACGCGCCCGTGCGCGTCCAGGACCCCGCAGTGCCCGTGATCGGTGTACTCGTCCAGGCACAGGTCGGACATGATGACGAGGTCGTCACCGACCTCCGCCCGCACGTCACGGATCGCGAGCTGGAGAATCCCGTCCGGCTCGGTACCGGCCGTCCCCCGCGCGTCCTTGTTCTCGTCGGCCGGGACCCCGAAGAGCATGATCCCCGAGACCCCCGCCCCGACCGCCTCCACCGCGGCGCGGCGCAGCGTGTCCCGGGTGTGCTGGACCACACCGGGCATGGCCGAGATGGCGAGCGGCTCACTGATCCCCTCCCGGACGAACGCCGGAAGCACCAGGTCCGAGGGGTGCAGCCGGTTCTCCGCGACCATCCGCCGCATCGCCGGTGTGGTCCGCAGCCGCCGGGGCCGCGAGCCGGGAAAAGATCCGTACGCGCTCATCTTCTCGTCGCCTCTTCGCACATCGAAAACAGTCCCCACCCACCCTAGGTCCTGTCCGGGCGATCTTGTCGGGCCCGCGACGACAGCTACGGTCCCTGGCTTTGTTGTCGGAGTCGCCCGAGTACGTCCAGTACGAGGGCGATCCTCCGCCGCGCCATGAACCGCATCTGACGCCGCGGGCTGATCCTCGAAGAGCGCCCGGACAGGACCTGGTCCGCCCCCCCGACGCCGACGGGGCCCGGGTGCTCAGCACCCGGGCCCCGCTCCTTGTCCGCGTCCGCTCCTTGTCCGCGTCCGCGGCCTCGTCCGCGCCTCAGGTCGTGCGGCGCCTGCGCGCGCCCGGGCGGCGTTCGCTCGGCCGGAAGACGCTCTCCCCGGCCTCCTTCGCGGCCTCGCGGCGCGCGGCGCCGTACTCGGCCAGCGCCTCCGCCAGCTTCGACACCGACGGCTCCGGCGACAGCACGTCCACGCGCAGCCCGTGCTCCTCGGCGGTCTTGGCCGTCGCGGGCCCGATGCACGCGATGACCGTCACGTTGTGCGGCTTGCCCGCGATGCCGACCAGGTTGCGCACCGTGCTCGACGAGGTGAAGAGCACCGCGTCGAACCCGCCGCCCTTGATCGCCTCCCGGGTGTCCGCCGGCGGCGGCGAGGCGCGCACCGTCCGGTAGGCGGTGACGTCGTCGACCTCCCAGCCCAGCTCGATCAGCCCGGCCACCAGCGTCTCCGTCGCGATGTCGGCCCGCGGCAGGAAGACGCGGTCGATCGGGTCGAAGACCGGGTCGTACGGCGGCCAGTCCTCCAGCAGCCCGGCCGCGGACTGCTCCCCGCTCGGCACCAGGTCGGGCTTGACCCCGAACTCCACCAGCGCGGCGGCGGTCTGCTCGCCCACGGCGGCGACCTTGATCCCCGCGAAGGCCCGCGCGTCGAGCCCGTACTCCTCGAACTTCTCGCGCACGGCCTTCACCGCGTTGACCGAGGTGAAGGCGATCCACTCGTACCGGCCCGTGACCAGGCCCTTCACCGCGCGCTCCATCTGCTGCGGGGTGCGCGGCGGCTCCACGGCGATGGTCGGCACCTCGTGCGGCACCGCCCCGTAGGAGCGCAACTGGTCGGAGAGCGAGGCGGCCTGTTCCTTGGTCCGCGGTACGAGCACCCGCCAGCCGAACAGCGGCTTCGACTCGAACCAGGCCAGCTCCTCGCGGCGCGCGGCGCCGCTGTGCTCCCCGACCACGGCTATGACCGGCCGGGCGCCCTCGGGCGAGGGCAGCACCTTGCCCTGCTTGAAGACCTGCGCGATGGTGCCGAGCGTCGCGGACCAGGTCCGCTGGCGGGTCGTCGTCCCCGCCACGGTCACCGTCAGCGGGGTGTCGGCCGCCCGCCCGCCGCCCACCAGCTCGGCGGCGGCTCCGGCCACGGTCTCCAGCGTCGCGGAGACCACGAGTATCCCGTCGCTGGCGCCCGCCTCGCCCCAGCACCGCGCCGAGGCGGTGCGGGCGTCCACGAACCGGACGTCGGCGCCCCGCTTGTCGCGCAGCGGCACCCCCGCGTAGGCGGGGACGCCGACGGCGGTCGCGACCCCCGGCACCACCTCGAACGGAATGCCCTCGGTGGCGCAGACGAGCATCTCCTCGGCCGCGTTCCCGTCGAGCCCGGGGTCGCCGGTGACGGCCCGCACGACCCGCCTGCCGGAGCGCGCGGCCTCCATGACAAGATTGGCCGCATCTCGGATCACCGGGACTCCGGCGGCCGTTGACGCCTCGTCAGCGACGGTCAGCTGCGGCGTGTCGACGCCCGCGCGCGCGTGGGCACGGACGACTTCGAGCACCTCGGGCTCCGCGATCAGCACCTCCGCGGCGGCGAGCGCCTCGACGGCGCGCAGGGTCAGCAGACCCGGGTCGCCGGGGCCGGCACCGAGGAAGGTGACGTGCCCGTGCGCGAGGGGGGCACCTCCCGGGCCGGAGGCTCCGGGGGATGCCGGGAGGACGGAGGTGGTCGGACGTGTGGGGCTCAAAGCGCTCGCTCCCCCATCAGACCGGCCGCGCCCTTGGCCAGCATCTCGTCCGCGAGTTCGCGGCCGAGTGCCATGGCCTCGTCGTACGACTGGGGCACGGAACCGGTGGTGGACAGCTGCACCAGCGTCGAGCCGTCGAGCGTGCCGACGACGCCGCGCAGGCGCATTTCATGGACATCCGGCCCGTCACCCGACAGGTCGGCGTAGGCGCCCACAGGGGCACTGCATCCGGCCTCCAGGGCGGCGAGCAGGGAACGCTCCGCGGTCACGGCGACCCGCGTGCGCGGGTCGTCGAGTTCACCGAGCGCGGCGACGAGGTCCGCGTCGGACGCGAGACATTCGACGGCCAGGGCACCCTGGCCGGGGGCGGGCAGGACACTGTCGACCGCCAGCAGCTCGGTCGCCTCGTCCCCGCGCCCGATCCGGTTCAGCCCGGCGGCGGCCAGCACGACGGCGTCGAGCGCGCCGTCGCGCACGAACCCGATCCGGGTGTCGACGTTCCCGCGGATCGGCACGGTCTCGATCCGCTTGCCCAGGGCCAGGGCCAGGTGGTGGAGCTGGGCCTGGCGCCGGGGCGAACCGGTGCCGATGCGGGCCCCGTCGGGAAGCCGCGCGAAGGTCAGGCCGTCGCGCGCGACGAGCGCGTCCCGCGCGTCCTCGCGGCGCGGCACGGCGGCGATCACCAGGCCCTCGGCCGGGGTGGTCGGCAGGTCCTTCAGCGAGTGCACGGCGAAGTCGACCTCGCCCCGCAGCAGCGCCTCGCGCAGCGCGGCGACGAACACACCGGTGCCGCCGATCTGTGCCAGGTGCTCGCGCGACACGTCACCGTAGGTCGTGATCTCCACGAGCTCGACGGGCCGGCCGGTGAGCGCCCGTACGGCGTCGGCGACCTGGCCTGACTGGGACATGGCCAGCTTGCTGCGCCGCGTGCCGAGCCGGAGCGGCTGGTCGAGACGTGGATTCATGATGCCCGTCCTGAGTCGTCGTTCTTGTCTGCCGCGTCCGCCCGGCTGACGGAGGCCACCGTCTGCGGGTCGAGATCGAAGAGTTCGCGCAGCGCCTCCGCGTACCCGGCGCCGCCGGGCTCGCTCGCGAGCTGCTTGACGCGCACGGTCGGCGCGTGGAGGAGCTTGTCGACGACGCGGCGCACGGTCTGGGTGACCTCGGCGCGCTGCCGTTCGTCGAGGTCGGGGAGGCGCCCGTCGAGCCGTGCCACCTCCATGGCCACGACCTCGGCCGCCATCGCCCGCAGGGCGACCACGGTGGGCGTGATGTGCGCGGCCCGCTGCGCGGCCCCGAAGGCGGCGACCTCCGCGGCGACGATCGCGCGGACGGCGTCGACGTCGGCGGCCATCGGCGCGTCGGCGGAGACCTCCGCGAGCGACTCGATGTCCACCAGCCGCACGCCCGGGACGTGGTGCGCGGCGGCGTCGATGTCCCGGGGCATCGCCAGGTCCAGCAGGGCCAGGCGGACGGCGGAGCCGTCGGTACGGGTACGGGCGGAGCGGCGGGGCTGCCGCTGCGCGGTGGCCTCCCCCTGGTCGGCCCAGGTGCCGTGCAGTTCGAGCGAGGAGGCGTCGACGCCGGTCAGGGCGGAGCGCCCCTCGGCGGCCGGCGCCGGGTCCGCGGCGAGGGCCTGCGGGTCCAGGGGGCAGCCGTCGCGCTCGGGAGGGGCCGTCAGGGTCCGCGCGGCGCCCGCGTCGGCGAGCCGCCCGTGCGTCCGCGCGGCGAGGGCGAGGCGGGCGACGACCCCGGCGGTGTCCCGCGCCCCGGGGGCGGCGGAGTCCGCCGCGGGGGCCGGGGTGGGGTGGGGAAGGAGGCAGACGGGGCCGCCCTCCACCGCCCGTGCCACGTCGTCCCCGGTCAGCACCAGCCCGGTGGCCCCGGTACAGGACACCACCAGGTCGACTCGTGTCAGCTGGTCGGCGACAGCGGCCATGGGCACGGCCCACGCGCGCACGCCCGTGCCCGAGGCGGCCAGGATCTCGGCCAGCCGCTCCGCCCGCTCGGCGGTCCGGTTGGCGACCGCGATCTCGGCGACGCCGACCCGCGCCAGCGTCGCCGCCGCGAGCGAGGACATGGACCCGGCGCCGATGACGAGGGCCCGCTTGCCGGCGGCCCACCGCGGGACCTCGGCCCCGGCGGCGAGCTGCTCCAGCCCGAACGTGACCAGCGACTGGCCCGCCCGGTCGATCCCGGTCTCCGAGTGCGCCCGCTTGCCGACCCGCAGCGCCTGCTGGAACAGGTCGTTGACCAGCCGCCCGGCGGTGTGGAGCTCCTGCCCCAGCGCCAGCGCGTCCTTGATCTGCCCGAGGATCTGCCCCTCGCCGACGACCATCGAGTCCAGCCCGCACGCCACCGAGAACAGGTGGTGCACGGCGCGGTCCTCGTAGTGCACGTACAGGTGGGGGGTGAGTTCCTCCAGCGCGACGCCGCTGTGCTGCGCGAGCAGGGTGGAGAGCTCGGCGACACCGGCGTGGAACTTGTCCACGTCCGCGTACAGCTCGATCCGGTTGCAGGTGGCGAGCACCGCCGCCTCCGCCGCGGGCTCGGCGGCGAGGGTGTCGTGCACCAGCTTCACCTTGGCATCGGCGGACAGCGAGGCACGTTCCAGCACGCTCACGGGCGCGCTGCGGTGGCTCAGCCCCACGACGAGCAGACTCATGCCGGCATCACCGCCGGTACGTCGCCCTCGGGGCCGCCCTTGCGCGCCGTGGCGGCGCGCAAGGGCGGGGTGATCACGGCGGCGGACCCGGCGGCAGCGGCGGCGGCCGCCCCCTCGCCCGCCTTGCGCTGCTCGTGGAAGGCGAGGATCTGGAGCTCGATGGAGAGGTCGACCTTCCGCACGTCCACGCCCTCGGGCACGGACAGCACGGTCGGCGCGAAGTTCAGGATGGAGGTGACACCGGCCGCGATCAGCCGCTCGCTGACCTGCTGCGCGGCGCCCGCGGGCGTCGCGATGACCCCGATCGAGACCCCGTTCTCGTCGATGATCCGCTCCAGGTCATCGGTGTGCTGCACGGGGATGCCGGCCACCGGCTTGCCGGCCATCGCCGGGTCGGCGTCGATGAGCGCGGCCACCCGGAACCCGCGCGAGGCGAAGCCGCCGTAGTTGGCCAGGGCGGCGCCGAGGTTGCCGATGCCGACGATGACGACCGGCCAGTCCTGGGTCAGGCCGAGCTCGCGGGAGATCTGGTAGACGAGGTACTCCACGTCGTACCCGACGCCGCGGGTGCCGTAGGAGCCCAGGTACGAGAAGTCCTTGCGCAGCTTCGCGGAGTTGACCCCGGCGGCGGCGGCGAGTTCCTCGGAGGAGACCGTGGGGACCGATCGCTCGGAGAGCGCGGTCAGGGCGCGCAAGTACAGCGGAAGCCGGGCGACAGTGGCCTCGGGAATACCTCGGCTGCGGGTCGCCGGTCGGTGAGTTCGGCCAGTTGCCACGATGCTCCTGCGGGATGAGCGGGGCTGCAGGCGGCCACTTGTCCCAGGACCGCCCCGTCGACAGCAGGCTATGCCTTTGTGAACGCGTGCACAAAGATTGTGTCCGCTTTGTCCGAGCAAAGTGACCGGGGTCACGCCACTTCGGCGGACAAAGGTGGAACCGGCGACACACCGAACCCGTTCAAATCCCGAAGGGGGCAAAACTGTACACACTCCTCACAGATACGCCCCCGATACCCCGCAAATCGCCCATGATGGTAACCGGGATGCGGGTCAGCCCCCCAATGCCCGCCGCAACCGGTCGGGGTCCACGCGCCAGAAGGTGTGCTGCTCGCCGTCGATCAGCACCACCGGAATCTGCTCCCAGTGGCGCCGGTGGAGCTCCTCGTCCCGCGAGATGTCCTTCTTCTCCCAGCGCGCTCCCGTCTCCGCGCAGACCTTCGCCACCACCGCCTCGGCGTCGTCGCACAGATGGCACCCCGGCTTCCCGACGAGCGTCACCGTCCGCTCGCCCGGACTCTTCTTTTCCTTACGGCGCAACAAAGGGCTCATGCCCCCATTCTCCCCGGGCCCGCGCCCGGCCCGGGTACCCCGGCGGGCGGCCCCGGGCCCGCCCGCACCGCGCCCGCACGGCGCCCGCACGGCGCCCGGCCGCCCCGCCCGCGCGTCACCGCGGCGCCGCACGGTGTTCACGTCCCCGCGTCCCGTCCGGTTCGGGATCTCCCGAACACCATGGCTATGCTCGCGTCATGCCCCGCCCGTCGCCCGACCCCCAGACCGGTAGGAGCCCCTTCGGGACACGCACCCGATGGGGATGGCTCGCTCCCCGCAGGCGCCCCGCCACCGCGCGGAGCGTACTGGCGGGCGAAGCCTCGGCCGAGGCCGCCCGCAAGACGGCCCGCACCGGCACCCCACCGGACACGACGGCCCCGGCCGCGCCGACCGGGGAGCCCGGGGCCCGGGAGAGCGGGACGGACGTCCCCGGGACGGACACCACCGGCGGGCCGGCCGCGCCGAAGTTCCCGGTCGCGGGCGACGACCTCGCCGCCGCCTTCTTCGACCTGGACAACACCGTCATGCAGGGCGCCGCGATCTTCCACTTCGGCCGCGGCCTCTACAAGCGCGCGTTCTTCCGCCGCCGCGAGCTCGCCCGCTTCGCCTGGCAGCAGGCATGGTTCCGGCTGGCCGGGGTCGAGGACCCCGACCACATGCAGGACGCCCGCGACAGCGCCCTGTCCATCGTCAAGGGCCACCGGGTCCACGAGCTGATGGCCATCGGCGAGGAGATCTACGACGAGTACATGGCCGAGCGGATCTGGCCGGGCACCCGCGCCCTGGCCCAGGCCCACCTCGACGCGGGCCAGAAGGTCTGGCTGGTCACCGCCGCGCCCGTGGAGACGGCCACGATCATCGCCCGGCGGCTCGGCCTGACCGGCGCGCTCGGCACCGTCGCCGAGTCCGTGGACGGGGTGTACACCGGCCGGCTGGTCGGCGAACCGCTGCACGGCCCCGCCAAGGCGGAGGCGGTGCGCGCCCTGGCCGCCGCCGAGGGCCTGGACCTCGCGCGCTGCGCCGCGTACAGCGACTCGCACAACGACATCCCGATGCTGTCGCTCGTCGGGCATCCGTATGCGATCAATCCCGATACGAAACTGCGCAAGCACGCCCACGCCCACGACTGGCGGCTGCGCGACTACCGGACCGGCCGCAAGGCCGTGAAGGTCGGCGTCCCGGCCGCCGCCGGGGTCGGCGCGATCGCGGGCGGCACGGCCGCCGCCATCGCCCTGCACCGCCGCCGGAAGTAGCCCTCCGCGGGCGGGACCCCCCGTTCCCGCCCGGCGCCCACCCCGCCCCGGGCCGCCCCGCCGCCCGCTCCCCGCACGTCCAGCCACCCCCGCCCGCCGCCGCGGCGGGGCGCTCCGTCCTGCCCCGGCCCGGTCGCGGGCCATCGCGGAAGCTTCCATTCCGTGTATCCAAGTGATCAGGAATCGATCACCAACTACGACTGAATATGACTTCACCACGCAACAGAAGCGTCGTAACCGGTGATTTGAGCAACTGGGTGTAGCGCCGCCTGTACGAAGCGTTATTCTCCTCAGACGCATGCCACCGCCCATCTGTCGCCACGACGGGTGAACGGTCCCGCACTGCACGTGATGAAAGCTCTGCCTCTGGGAGTCCCGTGTACCCACCTGTCGGGGTTGACGCCTCGGGCCTGGCTACGCTGCGCGCGACGGTCCTCGACCACCTGCGCGGCTTCGTCCCCACCGCGTACACCGTCCCCGCCTTCGCCGCCGCGGCCCCTTCCGGCCTCGGCCCGGCCGGTCCCTGCTATGCCCTGACCGACGGTGGAGCGACGGTGGGCAGACGCGGCCGTCCGTCCGCGAGCCCGACCGCCGCCGGTACGGGCACGCAGACCGCCCGCCGCCCCACCGCGGACAGCGACCAGGCCCGCATGATGGACCTGGTCGAACGCGCCCAGGCCGGCGAGGCCGAAGCCTTCGGCCGGCTCTACGACCAGTACAGCGACACGGTCTACCGCTACATCTACTACCGCGTCGGCTCCAAGGCGACCGCGGAGGATCTCACCAGCGAGACCTTCCTGCGCGCGCTGCGCCGCATCTCCACCTTCACCTGGCAGGGCCGCGACTTCGGCGCCTGGCTCGTGACGATCGCCCGCAACCTGGTGGCGGACCACTTCAAGTCCAGCCGCTTCCGGCTGGAGGTCACCACCGGCGAGATGCTCGACGCCAACGAGGTCGAGCGCAGCCCCGAGGACTCCGTCCTGGAGTCCCTCTCCAACGCGGCCCTGCTGGAAGCCGTCCGGAAACTCAACCCGCAACAGCAGGAGTGCGTCACCTTGCGCTTCCTCCAGGGCCTCTCGGTCGCCGAGACGGCCCGCGTGATGGGAAAGAACGAGGGAGCCATCAAGACACTCCAGTACCGGGCCGTCCGCACCCTGGCCCGTCTCCTCCCGGACGACGCCCGCTGACCCCGACCCACAATCGGTGACCTCCTGATGACGCTGTGGTCCGATCATCCTTCGTCCGTAACCCAAGTGCCGAGACGCTCGTTGTGCGGAATGCAGGCTCCCTGTGGACACGCCCGTCCCGAAGCCGCCCACCCGAAAGGGCGGGCGCGCCCGAGGCGGGCGGCCTTCCGGACACCTTGGGGAGTCGATCGTCATGACGAGAGGAGGTGCCGCCAGTGATCGCGAACGTGACTCCGCACCGGCGGGCGAACGCCTTCGCCCAGGCCCTGGAGGATCGGACCCCGTCCGAACCTTCGGAACCGGAACCGGCGGCCGAGCAGTCCGAGGCACCTGCCGAACCTGCCGACCACGACCGGCTGCTGGCCTTGGCGAGCGCACTCGGCGACATGCCACGCCCGGCATTGGACGCCGAGGTCAAAGTGGTGCAGCGAGCCCAGCTCGTCGCAGCCATGGAGGCCATGGTGCTGGAGGAAAGGGCCGGGGGCGGTGCCGTCCCGGACCCTCAGATGCCCGGACAGCGGACCGGCCGCGGCGCCCACCGGGCGACCTCGCTCCGGAAGATGCGGCCCCGCTCCCGCTGGTCCAAGGGCATCGCAGCGGGCGGCCTCACCGTGGGTGTGGCCGCCGGGGCCTTCAGCGGAGTGGCCGCTGCCAGTTCCGACGCCCTGCCCGGTGACCACCTCTACCCCGTCAAACGGGGCATGGAGGACCTGAAGCTCGGGATGGCCGACGACGATTCGGACCGGGGCGAGCTCTATCTCGACCAGGCGTCGAACCGGCTGTCGGAGATCCGCAGGCTGATGGAGCGCGGCCGGACGGGCGTACTGGACCACGAGTACCTGGGCGAGATCCGCCGCGCGCTGGCGGGAATGAAGCACGACGCCGAAGAGGGCCACCGGCTCCTCCAGGCGGCCTACCAACGGGACGGCTCCCTCGGCCCGATCCAGAAACTGTCGTCCTTCTCCCGCTCGCACCGCGACGCGTGGGGCCGGCTCCGGGAGAAACTCCCGGTCCAGCTCAACGACGTGGGCGGCGAGGTGGAATCGGTCTTCCAGGCCATAGACGATGACGTGGCGCCGCTCCAGGGCCTGCTCCCCAAGCCCCCCGAGCAGACCCGCGGCACCGGCTCGGCCACGAAACCGGCCCCGGCAGCCACCCACCACCCGTCGCCCCCGGCCGCGGGCACCACCCCTTCGGCGAGCCCCGCCCCGGCCCCCTCGGGCAGCACCAGAACCCCCGGCTCCGGGGGCCTCCTGGGCGGTGCGGGCGATCTGCTCCACCCGCCCGCGGGACAGCCCGCCCCGACCCCTTCGGTGACCCCGGACCACACCGGACCGGACATCACCCTCCCGCCCCTGCTCCCCGGCCTCCTCCCGGGCCTGGGACTCCACGCGGAGGATGTCGAACCGTAGGACCGCACCTCCCGCACGACCGCACGACCCGAGCACGCCGGACGCCGGCGAGGCCACCCGGCCTCGCCGGCGTCCTGTCGTGACGCGATGCGATGCGATGCGACGGAAGGAACGCTGAAGCCCTCCGAAGGACCTCAGAAGAACACGGACCGCCGCTGCACCAGCAGCTTGTAGAGGGTGTGCTGGATCTGCTCGCGCACCTGGTCCGTAAGGTTGAACATCAGCATCGGGTCCTCGGCCGCCTCCGGCGCGTACCCGTCCGTGGGGATCGGCTCCCCGAACTGGATCGTCCACTTCGTCGGCAGCGGCACCGCCCCGAGCGGCCCCAGCCAGGGGAACGTCGGCGTCAGCGGGAAGTACGGGACACCCAGCAACCGGGCGAGCGTCTTCGCGTTGCCGACCATCGGATAGATCTCCTCGGCCCCCACGATCGAGCACGGCACGATCGGCGTCCCCGCCCGCAGCGCCGTCGAGACGAACCCGCCCCGCCCGAACCGCTGGAGCTTGTACCGCTCCCCGAACGGCTTCCCTATCCCCTTGAAACCCTCCGGCATCACCCCGACCAGCTCCCCGGCCTCCAGCAGCCGCTGCGCGTCCTCCGCGCACGCCAGGGTGTGCCCGGCCTTGCGCGCCAGCTCGTTCACCACCGGCAGCATGAAGACCAGGTCGGCGGCGAGCAGCCGCAGATGGCGCCGGGACGGGTGGTGGTCGTGGACGGCGACCTGGAGCATCAGACCGTCGAGCGGCAGCGTCCCCGAATGGTTCGCCACGATCAGCGCACCGCCCTGCGCCGGTATGTTCTCGATGCCCTTGACCTCGACCCGGAAGTACGTGTCGTACAACGGGCGCAGCAAGGACATCAGGACCTGGTCCGTCAGCTCCTTGTCGTAGCCGAACTCGTCGACCTCGTACTCCCCGGTGATCCGGCGCCGCAGGAACGCCAGACCGCTCGCGATCCGCCGGTCCCAGCCGTCACCGGCCGCCGCAGCCCGTGGCTCCCGCTCCGCAACCGGCTCCGCCACCCCGGGCTCCGCGGCTGTGGCGGCCGGGGCGGGAGCCACGGGCGGGGCCACCCGCACCCGCCGCCCCGCCGCGGGCCGCCGGCGCTGGCGGTCCTCGTCGAACGGAATGACCTTGGCGTCCGCCACTAGCGCTTCGCTCCCTCAGCCGCGTCCACATCGACATCCAGCATCCCCGCCACCCGCTCCACGGCCCGGCCCACCCGTTCCGGCGGCAGCAGCCCGCGCCCCCGGCTCCGCGCGAAGTCGGCGAAGGTCCCGGCGGTCGTGTACCGCGGCTCGAACCCCAGCACCTGACGCATCTGCGAGGTCTCCACGACCCGCCCGTGCGTCAGGAGCCGGATCTGCTCCGGCGAGAAGTCGGTGACCCCGACCGCCCGCAGCGCCGACCCCACCCAGGTCACGGCGGGCAGCAGGAACGGCACCGTCGGCCGCCCCAGCCGCCGCGCGCACTGCGACAGCAGCAGGACGCCGTCACCCGCGATGTTGAAGGTCCCGCTGTTCAGCGTCCCCGGGCGCGGCTCCCGCGCGGCCAGCCGCAGCACGTCGAGCACATCGTCCTCGTGGACGAACTGGAGCCGCGGGTCGTAGCCCAGCACGGTCGGCAGCACCGGGATCGAGAAGTACTCCGCGAGCGCCGAGTCGGCCCGCGGGCCCAGGATGTTCGCGAACCGCAGCACGCACACCGCGACATCGGGCCGCCTGCGCGCGAAGCCCCGTACGTACCCCTCGACCTCGGCGGCGTCCTTGGCGAAACCGCCCGGCGGCAGTGACCTCGGCTCGGTGGTCTCGGTGAAGACGGCCGGGTCGCGCGGGGTGCCCCCGTACACGCCGGTACTGGACTTCACCACGATCCGGCGGACCGTGGGCGATTTCTGGCAGGCGCCGAGGAGCTGCATCGTCCCGATGACGTTGGTCTCCTTGACAGCACTGCGCGTACTGCCCGGGCCCGTGCCGCCCCCGGTGACCGCGAGGTGGACGACCGTGTCCACGGCGTGCTCGGCGAGCACGCGGGCGATCGCCGACCGTCTGATGTCCATGCGGACGAACTCTGCCGACCCGAGCCGGTGCGGCGGGGTCACCGCGTCCACCGCGATCACCCGCTCGACCTCCGGGTCGCGCTGGACCCGCCGTACGAAACGGCCTCCCAGCTGCCGGGCCGCCCCGGTCACGAGCACGACCTTCCCCACGAGTCAGCGCCTCCCTCGTCGAAGCCACGGCCGGAACCGCCCTCCCCCGGCTGCACCGCAGCCCCTCCACCAGGATGGTGGAGGGGCTGCGGAGAACACGTACAGCTGCCGTTTACTTCTTGTTACGGCGCTGGACGCGGGTGCGCTTGAGCAGCTTGCGGTGCTTCTTCTTAGCCATCCGCTTGCGCCGCTTCTTGATAACAGAGCCCACGACTACCCTCGCTCACTTCTCTTCACTCGGTGCGGGGCGTCTGGGCCCACACGACCTACGTCGGCCTAGCCTACCCGTCCTGGCTCTGAGCTTGTAATCCGAGGGCTCGCGAGGGGGTTCCGACCCCTGTCTCAGGCCGATGCCACCCCCACATAGGACTCTCGGAGGTACTCGTGAACCGCGTTCTCGGGGACCCGGAAGGACCGGCCCACCCGGATTGCGGGCAGATGACCGTTGTGCACCAACCGGTACACGGTCATCTTCGAGACTCGCATCACCGAGGCGACCTCCGCCACGGTCAGGAACTGAACCTCACTGAGAGGCCTCTCGCCAGCAGCCATGACACACCTTGACCTTCCGCGCATGACGGGCACCGGCTTCCCCTCCGGTTACTCCTCGTCGTCGCACGCTCACTCCCCAGAGTAGGGGCGTGTGATACGAGTGGGGAAGAGGAGCTACAGCCACTCCTTCCGGCCGGACAGGCCCGCCCGGCCGAGCACGTAACCCGCCAGGGGCCGGTAGGCGTCCGCGTGGACCCCGTCATCAAGCGGAACCGCCACCGAGACCTTCCCCTCGGCCTCCGCGACGAACACCGCGGGATCATCCGTATCAGCCGGCCCGATCGCCTCGAAACCGAGCTGACCTGCACCGCAGACCCACCCGTGGTCACCCACCACCAGCTCCGGCAGAGGCCCGCCGGCCTCGGCGAGCGCCCCCAGCACGATCCGAACCGGCAGCGGCGAATGGGTGTGCGCGCCGGTCGCACCACCCGATGACCGCACGCCGGGTTCCCGCACCAGTGCGACCCCCCGTACGTAATCGATGCGGTGCGTACGTACGCCGAACCGGGTCGCCATGACGAGAGCGGCACCCTGCGCCGGGGTGAGGACAACACATCCCGCCGCCGACAGCGCCTCGGCCAAGGTGGCGTAGAACTCCAGGAGCCGGTGCGGGTGCCCCGTTCCGAACAGGACGGGAGCCCGCGCCCCGGCGACCGCGCGCAGCCGCTCCGCGAAGGCGTCCAGCGCCGCCACCGTCCGCTCCGGATCGATCGTGTCCTCCCCGCTGACGTGCGCCGGATCGGCGCGGACCCCGCACGCGCGCGCCATCAGCCGCAGCAGGTCACCCTCGTCCCAGTCCCGCTCGGGGGTCAGCCCCAGCAGCGCCCGCGGATCACCCGCCGCGAACAGCCGGTAGCTGCGCAGACTCGCCTCCCGGGAGGTCGCCACGGACCCGGCCAACCGGGCGGCCAGCAGATGCGCACGCAGCGCGCCGGTGCTCAACACCCTCCGATGCTGCCGCACCCCGCGCCGACGAACCGTCAGTTCCCCTGTCACACAACACCGTTGGCGCAACAAGGCCCCGCCCGCCCGTCCGGCCCCGGCACCGTCCCGAGCCGGGGCCGGGGCCGGTCACCGCACTAGGTCAGCATCCCGCGCAGCGGGAAGACCGCCCGCCGGGTCGCCAGGACGGCCTGGTCCGTCCGGTCGGCCGGGTCGTAGCCCGCCTCCCACTCCCGCCACGCGGCCGTCCGCCCGTCGGTCATCCGGGCCGGCGTCCGCTGCCCGGTCGACGCGTACGCGCCCTCCCGCCACGAGGCCGGGACCACCGTCTCCGGGTCGATCGGCCGGTGCGCGGCGATCGCCACCAGGTGCGTCCACGACCGCGGGACCACGTCCACGACCGCGTAACCGCCCCCGCCCAGCGCCAGCCACCGGCCGTCCGCGTACGTGTGCGCCAGCCGGTGGCAGGACTCCTGGACGGCCCGCTGGGCGTCGAGGGAGACGGCCAGGTGCGCGAGCGGGTCCTCGGCGTGCGTGTCGGCCCCGTGCTGGGTCACCAGCACCTGCGGCCGGAAGTCCGCCAGCAGTTCGGGCACGGTCGCGTGGAAGGCCCGCAGCCAGCCCTCGTCCCCGGTCCCGGCCGGCAGCGCGATGTTGACGGCGCTGCCCTCGGCCCCCGGACCGCCCGTCTCCGTGGGCCAGCCGGTCTGCGGGAACAGCGTCCGCGGATGCTCGTGCAGGGAGACGGTCAGCACCCGGGGATCGTCCCAGAACGCCGCCTGCACCCCGTCCCCGTGGTGGACGTCCACGTCCACGTAGGCGACCCGCTCGGCCCCGAGTTCCAGCAGCCGCGCGATCGCCAGGGCCGCGTCGTTGTACACGCAGAAGCCGGCCGCCCCGCCCGGCATCGCGTGGTGCAGCCCGCCCGCGAAGTTCACGGCGTGCCCGGCCTCCCCGCGCCAGAGCGCCTCCGCCCCCGCCACGGACTGCCCGGCGATCAGCGCGGACACCTCGTGCATCCCGGCGAAGGCCGGATCGTCGGTGGTGCCCAGCCCGTACGACCCGTCGGCCGCCCCGGGATCGGCGGAGACCTCGCGCACGGCGGCGACGTAGTCCTCCCGGTGGACGAGCCGCAGCGTCGAGTCCCCGGCCGCGCGGGCCGACCGTACGTCCATCGCCCGGTCCAGCCCGAAGGCGCGCACCAGCCCCATCGTCAGCGCCAGGCGCACCGGGTCCATCGGATGGCCCGGTCCGAAGTCGTACCCCGTTACCGCCTCGTCCCACATCAACAGCCCGCGCCCGCTCATGGGCGCCACCGTATCGGGCTCCGTCCGGGCCGAACGAGCGGGTGCGGAAGAGTGTCAACAAGGGCCGGCGCCACCGGCACGGACACCGCGCCCCGGCGCAGCCGCGCGTCTGCTGTCATGGCGGCTGAGCGCAGGCCCGGGGCTACTGATGGGCAGAGCGGGTCACCCGGCCAATCCGAGCAGCCCGTGCAGCTCCTTCATCTCCCCGAAGTACGCGGTGGCCCCGGCGAGGGTCTCGGCCGGGGTCATGGCGGTGAAGCCGAGGACGTCCATCCCCGCGGCCCGGGCCGCCTGGACGCCGAGCCGGCTGTCCTCGACGACGACGCACCGGCCCGGTTCGACCCCCATCTCCCGGGCCGCGTGCAGGAACAGGTCGGGAGCCGGCTTCCCCTTGCCCACGTCCTCGGAGCTGAAGATCCACTCTTCCTCGAACCACTCCCCGAGCCCGGCACTGCGGTGCCCCACCCTGATCCGCTCATGGCTTCCGGAGGAGGCGAGGCAGTACGGGATTCCCTGCGCGGACAGTTCCGCCAGCACCTCGGTGACCCCGTCCACGGGCCGCAGCTCCCGCTCGAAGGCGGCGAAGACCCGGTCGTGCAGCACCTGGTCGAACTCCTCGGGCAGCCGCTGCCCGGTCCGCTCGTGCACCAGATCGTGGACCCGGTGCACCGCGGCACCCATGTAGTCCCGGAGCGAGTCCTCGTACGTGGTCGGGTGCCCCAGCTCCGTCAGGTACCCGGAGAGGATGGTGTTGGAGATCGGCTCACTGTCCACGAGGACGCCGTCGTTGTCGAAGATGACCAGCTCATAGCCCATGCCCTCAGCCTACGAGCCGACCCCGCTCCCACCGCTGTCGGCACCGGATCGAACGGGTGGTGAACGTCGGCGGAACCTGGAACGGGGGACGGGAAACAGAAAAGGTGGTGAACGCAGGAAAGCCCCGCACCATAAGGTGCGGGGCTTTCCCGGAATAATTGTTCGGCGGCGTCCTACTCTCCCACAGGGTCCCCCCTGCAGTA